>JAHDFH010000014.1 GCA_020628305.1 Acidimicrobiales bacterium
CCTCGCCTGCGTCCTGAACACCATCAGAATCAAGATCAATCCAAACATAGTCACCTAATGACGCTCCAGGGGCGTAACCAAAATCTTGGTCCCGATCAGCGTTATTGACTATCGAAAGAGTAGTCGTCGACATACCATCAAAGCTGCCATCAAAATCATAAGTCTGATTCAAGCCGGCAGGCAACGTAGCAGCATCAACCATCACTACGTAGTCAGCAAATCCAAGACCCGTAAACAGATAATAGCCATCAGCATCAGTAACTGTTGTTACAGGATCACCATTGCTGTCCAACACAGGATCACCAGAGGCATCCAACAACTTCAACGTCACACCCTCAATACCGGCCTCGCCTACATCCTGAACACCATCAGCGTTAGCATCTAGCCAGACATAGTCACCCAATGACGCTCCAGGGGCGTAACCGAAATCCTGATCCACATCAACCGGGTTGGCAGCCGACAACGTAGTTGTCGACATTCCATCAAGGGTTCCGTCGTTATCAAATGACTGCACCAAACCAGCAGGTAACGTTGAGTCGTCAACCATGACAGTGAAATCACCCTCAGGCAAGTCAGCGAAGAAATAGTAGCCATCAGCATCAGTCACCGTTGTTACAGGATCACCAAACCCATCAAGAACCGGATCGCCGGCACCATCAAGAAGTTTTAACGTTACGCCTTCTATGCCGGCCTCGCCTACATCCTGAACACCATCAGCGTTCACATCAAGCCACACATAGTCGCCTAAACCGGCGGCTCGAACCAGAACACAAGAATCATTAGACTGCACATCCAACGGGCAGTTAGCGTGCGTGTAGTTGAAGTTGTTACAACACCTCACCCGCAACATCTGACACCGTAAACTCCAAACGATATGTGACATCATGGAAACCATTCAAGTCCGACAGATTCACGCGAACCGCAGTGACCGTTGACATATCAGCCGGAGCAGTGGCTGACCATGTAGTGTCTCCTGAACCGGTTAAAGCGCTATCAAGCAGACCATCATCACCAACGAAGCCAATCTGACAAGTTCCAGAAGCAGGGACAGTGGCACCTGCAGGCCAGTTTGAGTAATGACAAGGATCGCCAAAGATAGAGGCAGGATCAGCAGTTGTGTACTCCACAGCAAACCCAGAGTCCTCAGCAGATGTTATGCCATTAAGCTCGAGCGTAGCCGAGCCATCAGTCTCTGGGAAACGCTCAGTCTCACCACCCTCGATACCATCACCAACGTAGGGGAAAATGTCAATGAACTGCTGACCCTCAAGGTAATTCCAAGAATCATTCTCAACAGTCACATCCCAAGCAACCCCAGCAGAAGTATCACCAGGCAACATATCAACCGAAGACTCAACAGCCTCCTTAGAAACCTTTAGGCGCTCATTGTCATAGATGTATCCGTACCAGCTGTCCTCGACGAAACCATCAGGGTACTGGGCCATCACATCCACATCATCGACAGAAACCTGCAACGTGTTGGGTGTGGTAGTTTCCCCCCAAGTCCCGACATAATCATCCCAGTCACCCACGAAAGCTGCGCTTAAAGTCAACTTATTCTCGAGTCCTGAAATGTTTCCAGTCGTACCGTAAATATCGGCCCATGACTGATCAGGGATCGTGAAAACTATTCTTGTTGGATCGGTATCGTCGACAACGCAAGTCGGAAACACATCCACACAATTATTCCCCTGATAGTTGAGCCACTCGGGCAGCTCATCCACAAAGGTCCAAGTATGAGGCTCGTTCCAAGACTCAGAAAGAATCGGATTGCCATTCACACCAACATTAAACGTGGTGTTACTAATCCCGAGCTCGAAATTGAGAATGTCACCGTCGTCATAAGAGTTAAAGTAGGCCCACTCGTCAATATCTTTGTTTGCTCTGATCTGAATTGGATCGTTGGACCCCACGGTGGTGTTGATTTCTATACGGTCAGCGGTCCAATAGTCAAACGAGAACAACGGTTGCATTGGATCCTGATTAACAAAATGAGCACCATCTTGCACATCAGCACCAGAATCATTCACTGGGTTAATCCAGCGCTCATCAGAAGAATCAGCGTCAGGTCCAAGCTTGTAAGTCATCGTGTTAGGCAACAGATCCCCATCCGTCAGACCAGCATCGCTGCGAACACGTAGCGGAATATAGAATTCAAGAGCCGAACCAGAGACTTGACCCTCAGCACCGCTCTCGATCTCTGCAAAATCTCGGTTCCAGGTAATGCGAACTTTGGTAACACTAGATGGACCACCGGCTAAAAGGTTCGGATCATTTACCCAATCATAAGTCCCGTCGCCGTTGTCATCATCATCACATGTTGCGTCCCAGTGAGACGGCAGATTAGCTACGTCAGTGTATTCAATGGCAATCTGAGTGCCGAGCAGATCATCTGTCGAGTAATCAAGGTTGTACTGAACCCCATTCACGCTAACCAAGTATGGATCCGCCGCCGAGAGAGAGGAGGATCCATGCCAAGTGCGCCAGAAACTTGGATTTGATAGCGAGGTAAAGTGCTTGTCCTGTATGTAGTTCGCAGGCTCTTCAAAGGTGAATACCGAAGTATCGATGGTATCGCACGCTGCTGGGTTCGTATCAAAGTTACGACTATCGTGTATTTCTATTTTCGAGTGGACAAGTTCACCGGGATAGGCGACTCGAGAACCAGTCTTTTCCTGAAAGCCGGAACGGTCTGTACCTAGGAATGTTTTCTGTATTTCCACCCCACCAGTGCCTGGGCGTTGATCGTTAACGATGATGGAGGATGTGTCAGTTTCGGGGCCTGTGTTAATCTCACCCTGCTGAGACCGTAGAGGAAGCGGCCCAGATGTAGAAGAAACTATCGTTGCTGTGTTGTCTATCTGGACACTGTCACCACTCGGTGTAACATCGATATCAGACATCGGGATGAACACAGTGTACGAGATGTCAAAGTAGTAATAATCCGGATCTGAGTTATGAACTGCTGTTCCGCTCCAAAAGCTACCTTCGACTGCTTCGTCTACTCGATCCACATCGGGAATCTCAAGTTCAATGATGATGGGCGTACCGGGACCACCCGGTTGAGTACAAGCAACAGTGAACCATCCAGCTGCCTGCGTGAAGGTGGCAACAGTAGGATCCTTGTAGCAGCCGTCGAAGTATGGGCTTGAGAAAGTGTTGATCCCGAAGCCAATAGGTCGATCAGGGACCAGCTCAATGTTGTCAGCAACGACACTAGCTGCCTGATCAGTAACAGTCCATGTGTCTTCAATAGTGAGGGTGACTCCACCAGTTCCGTCGTCGAGAAGTCTTGTGTTCTCTTTGTCAATGAAGAAATCCAGGTCCCAAGAAATGTATTTACCTTCCACCCCAGCACCGTTGTCTGCGGTGTAAGAAGGCGGATAGTGAACTTGGTCATCTTCTGACTCACCAGCTCTAGTTGCAGACAAGTTGGTCTTCGACTTATCCAACGCTGCATAGAAGGGGATCCCCGTAGGATCAGCTTCAGTCGAAACAAGCTCAAAGGGACCAACACATTCATAGGTGTCAAAGCCCCCAGTGTTGGCGTTTGGGGTGACGATACAGCCAGTGGTCGTAATTACCTCGCCATTTGGAAGGTTGTTACGCTGATTCAGAGAATCTGCAATTTTCGTGCCCTCCGCAACTGGCCCAAGATTACAGAAATATGCGGTTCTTTCTTCGTTGGCCCACTCAGTACCAGGCCGAGGATCTTGCTCTGGCAAAATGTCACATTCACTCCCCCAGTTATTGAACGGAATATTTGATTCGTAGTAGACAATCAAGTCATCGACATCAGCATCCTGGACTGCTATTGAGACATTGGTTCGAATAGTGTCGCCCCAACAAACAATCCCATTGTCATTTGCATTGTCGAAGCCTCGGTTATCACCAGTTGTTGGATCAAAATCTGGCTGCGAACCATCACCACAGGTACCATCGCTTGTGACCTCACCGACTATCTCAACATACGGATCCTGCGGCTCATCCAAAGCCTGAACCGGTGACATCACTCCCGTGACCAACAACATGGCAATCGCCACCGGCGAAGCAACACGCAACTTGTTTCTGAAACCCACAACACTCTCCTCAAACGGTGCTCATCTGAGCAGCCGGCCAGTACTGACTAGGAGAAGTATCGACGAGAGTTAGGCCTGACTTGACCCCTCAGCCAAAAATGCCATGGCCTTATCGAACATTTCATCCTCAATAAGGCCCTCGCCAGCAATAATCTTCACAGCTTCTTCGACCGACATAGCCGCATGAAGACGCATACCATGCTCCCGTAATAGGTCAGAAGCCCCACGCTGATAGTCAAGCAACACAACATGGTCCTCTACAACCAATTCGGCTGCGTTAAATGGAACCATACACTCAATCTTTGAATCGCCCGTCGTGACAAGATCGTCCACAACCACAACACGCTGTCCGGCTTCGAAATCACCAATAATGTCCTTAGCCATGCCATATTCTTTGGATTCCTTCCTTGGAAAGATCACAGGCTTTTCAAGCTCCAGCGAAACTGCCATCATTACTGAAACAGCACCGTAAGGAATACCAGCTACCAGGTCGTATTCGAGATCATCCATCAACTCAGCGAAAACCTTTGCGACTTTCTTCAAGAACTTGGGATGTGAGCCAAGGTTGCGGAGATTCATATACATAGGGGCCTGAATGCCGGACTTATACGTGAACTCTCCAAAGTTGAGCAGTCCTGCTTCGTAAATGCCGAGGGCGATTTCTCTTTTCGATTCTTCTGATACTTGACTCATGGCTTCATGCTAGCAACCATCGCTATGAGGTCGCACCAAAACGCGACGCTAGAGTGGGGCCATGTACCAACTTGCTAAACCAGTTCTGTTTCGAATGGACCCAGAGAAAGCCCATAACCTTACTCTTTGGGGCATTGAGGGAAAGAACCCTCTGAACAATCTGATGAAGCTGGCTTTCAAACCTCTCCCAGAAAGCGCTATGCGCCCAGCAGTATCTAAGAACATGAGCTGGCGTCACGCTATTGGCATCGCAGCAGGTTTTGACAAAGACGCTCGCTGCCTCAATTTTCTAGAGCATATTGGCTTTGGGGCCATCGAGGTGGGCACGGTTGTGAAGGAGCCTCAAGTCGGCAACCCTAAACCTCGAGTTTGGCGAATGCCGGAACAGAAAGCTCTGCGCAATGCGCTTGGCTTTCCATCCGAGGGCGCGGCCGCGGTGTTACCAAGAGTAAAGGCTTATAAGGGCAAAGCAACCTTGGGGGTAAACATAGGCAAGAACAAAGACACCTCTCTAGATGAGGCTCCGGCAGAGTACTTCGATCTGTACAAGATGTTCGCTCCACACGCTGATTACATTACTATCAACGTTTCCAGCCCCAACACTGCAGACTTGCGTCAACTTCAAGAACGATCATGGCTAGAAGCTTTATTGAAGCCCTTTACTGAAATAAAAGAACGCAAGCCGCTTTACCTAAAGATCTCACCCGATGAATCGCAAGATTCAGTGACCGCAATACTAGAGGTTGCGAAAGAGTTTGAACTATCAGGCATTATCGCGACCAACACCACTGCCGATCATGAGTTTGACAAAGGTGGTGTCTCTGGCGACCCGATTCGAGAGAAGTCAATAAAAGTTTGGTCAGAGATACTAAAGCAAACTGACGACAGCTTTGATCTAGTTGCTGTTGGCGGTTTCAGAAAAACCGAACACTTCGAAGAATACTTCGACATGGGCGGCAAATTCTGCCAGGTCTACACAGGTCTCGTATACGAAGGGCCTAGCATCGTCGACCTACGAGACTAAATCCGGACACCGGGGTTAGGCACCTGAGTCCGGATACTTATACCCGCCCCCAACCACACCAAACGCAAAAGACCAAAACGGTTCCGCGGAACCGAATCAAGATAGAGCGCCCCAACCAGCCCGATTCGAGGGAAAATTGCAGTTTTCTGCAGGTAACTGAGCATTAGTGCAGTCAGATGGTTTCAGCGGGATATGCAATAGTCACACAGCAAGGAGAACGTTTGGGGACAGGTCCGAAGTGTTCCATCTCGCCTTAACCGGCACCCCTAACACCAAGCCGAAGTAAATCGAATAGGACCGTCCCTACAGGCTTTTAGCGGGGGATCGTTTCGTCTTTACCGACGACCACAACGATGTCTACGTCGGCGACATCGTCAATTGGTTGGTTCTGGGATGTGAGAATTTGTAGTGCGTCAGAATCGATGTTTAATGCAGCAGCAATTGCCTGCGCTTGTGAAGCAAAGCCTTCAGAGTAGAGCACGGTTGAGTTGTTGTATACCTCTGGGGTGTCTCCAGGGGTAACAAGTTCAAAGCCATCATCTTCGAGAACATCAGATGCCGCTGAAGCAACTCCAGAGAACCTTGCACCGTTGAGAACTTGAACCACCGCACTTGCTCGAGCAGTCGCTGTTGATGCTGTGGTTGGAGTGGTGGTTGTTTCCTCTTCCACGGACGTCTCAGAATCGTCCACGGAAGTATTAGATGCAGCAGTTATTGGCGAAACTTGGCGAGTAACTCTCGTGGTCTCTGCCACTTCAACTGTGACTGATGAAGCTGTATCGTCCTCTATAGAGACGGTAGGCGCCGCAACAATCTCATTTGCCTGGTCAGGCCCATTGAGCACTTGCATCGACATGAACAGGCCCAACAACACAGCCAAGCCAACCAACACGAAGCCACGCTTTACATTCGAATTGTCAGGCTTTAGCATCTCGGCAACTGAACTATCTTGAGACATGGGCATCCTTAAAACAAACTAACCAGCACCGCTACCCATAAAACTAGCGCTCATTTGCCAAACTCTCCACAAAAATGAAACGAAATTGGCTTTGAATTACTCTCCGAGGCCTCTAGCATTGGGTATCTTGCCCGGATAGCTCAGCTGGTAGAGCAACGCTCTTGTAAAGCGTAGGTCAGGAGTTCAAATCTCCTTCCGGGCTCTTATGACCTCTGGCGGTGGAGAATCTGAACAACCAAGGCCTTTTCCAACTGCAAGCTTAGGGCCTCCCCCCCCTAGGCGTCCGCTTCTACGGATAAAACGTGGCGTAAGGATGAGCTGCCCCTCGTGCGCAGTTGCTTGGACTGGCAGCAAAGATTCAAGGACGCCATTGTTGAGAAAGCCCAGAAGCGAAAACAGCCGCCTACAAAAGTAAGGCCGAAGGTTATCCCACTGGGAAGTGGCAAGTGGGCCGAAGAGCCTCCCCCGCCCCCGTTACTCGTTATCGAAGCAGGCAAGTCGCTTATAGCCAACTACAAAGCACTTCAGAGCCAAACCGGTGTTGGGCGCAGCCTTTAAGTTGCAACTGCTCCTCTAGCTGTCACAGGAAACGAGGTTTCAACCATCGGAGGAGCACTAGTGCGGGATGTTGGCAACTGTTGATTAACAAGAGGCTTTGGCAATTCCCGTCCCATCGCCCGTGTACGACCATGGGGAGTTTTGGGGGCTACGTCTCTCGGCTTTGCCGTAAGCTGTCGACGAGTTTGTCTCTGGAACGATTGATTAAAGTTCTCACAACGTTTATGAAGATCAGCAACCCATTGAGGATCACTTGCTACCTGTAAGCAAGGTTGATTGTATCTACCTCGCATAAGATCTATCATACCGCCCAATAACCGAAGCTGCGAGGTGACCAGTTCCAGCCGCTCTTCATCCCGCTCCAAAGCGATCTCATCTTTAGCTCTTTTGAAAATCCCACCCTGGGCCTCTCGAGCTCTACGGCCTTCAGGCACAGCACGCTCAAGATAGTACTCTTCACTTCGAAGCATGGAGCTACGCTTTTCTATCGCTTTGAAGAAGGGATGCTCATAAATCTGTATTTCCCCACCAGACTTTATAAGTGCCACGACCAGTTCGATATTCAAGGGCTGTGAAGCATCAAAGAAGTCATCTGGACGGGTACCAAACTTTGCCGCAAGGAATCTTCTATCCATCCTCCTACGTTCGGAGGCAGATAGTCTACGAACACGCCTCATAGAACTTGCAACCTCGTTTGATTGGAGAGCATAAGGCGCAGTCCTTCGATTGTTTCTATATTCAACAGTTGGTGTTCTCTCTTCTGGATTAGGCCCCCGAAAGTAACCAAACTGAGTCGGGTGCTCTAGAAACCTTGCTACTTGGCTGGCTTCACAAACCCTTGCATAGGCCCGTTCGAACTGGTCTACGGCTGGGAGAACCTGTACTTGCAACTCACCGAATACCATCTTCCAAAGTTCGTCGGAGATGGCATCGATACTTGCAGAGAATTCATAAGCAGTTCGGGACTCCACTCCCAGCAACATCTCGGTCAGCAAATCATCGATCAGACGAAGTTCAAGCTCTAAGCTCTGAGCTTCGTCCACTGAAATCTGCCCATCTCGTGGCAGCTGAGATAGAGAGTTGACCACGCCCTCAGCCATGAGCCTGAACTCTGCAACCTTGTTTCCTGTTACCGCCATGATGTTTCCTCCGGCTACTAACCGTAGTTGAGAGTCATTGGATTTGACAACGCAAGCATCACAGAAATCTTGCTTAGAGCTCGAAAAGGCCTCTACCTGAACCTGCCTCTTGTGATTGTAGGGTACTGTGTGTCACTATCCCTATAGGCACGAATGGACACCTGGACTTGCAACCCCGAAAACGCAGCAAAGCCCCGACTAGCGTCAACTAGCCGAGGCTTTTGAAGAGGTTGCTACGAGCGACTACAGATGATCAACGATCTTTAGAAGCGCTGCTGAGTAAGTCATAGACTCAAGCTCCGCCAACGTGCTGCTGCTCACATCGTAACCTTTAACTCTCTTAAACACTGTGCTCAAGCTAGGACGGGTTCCACGAAGCTCATTGTGGGTTGCGTGATACTGAAACGAATCCACTACGTCTAACACAGACTCGTTTCCGTCCATGCGACCAACCCAGTAGTCAAAGCCAGCTTGATCATAAACCGGTTTTCCTTGAGACTCACGATCCAACATGCCCACATACAAGCCACGCACTACCTCAGCATGATTATAAGTAATCACTGTAGGAGCTGCTGTGGTCGTGGTTGTTGGCTGCTCCGTCGTTGTGGTGGTTGCCTGCGCTGTTGTTGCAGTTGTGGAGCTTTGTTCAGGCTCTGCCGTGGTGGTTGTAGTAGTGCGTAGGACTGTTGTAGAAGGAGTTGTTACCTCATCTGATCCTGCAGTAGTTGAAGTCGTGCCGATTTGAGTAACAGACGTTGTAGGCGCTGAACAGTTATCGCCCCAACCTGGAACAGTTACGCAGACCGTATCAACAGCGACAACTTGATCAGCGCCACCGCCAGCGCCCTGACCTACCGCACGTGTCTCCTTGAAATCCCAAATATCGTCCCCATCATCCTCTGCAACAAGTACGAAACTATCTTCTGCTTCCGAAGCTTGGACCTTACGCTCTTGTAGCTTCTCGTTCCAAAAAACTAACCGGCTAACCTGTCCCGATTTAGTTTTGTCCGAAATAAACGGGGAATCTAAAAGAAGGTTATAGAAGGCAACATAAAACTCTGCCTCTTCAAGACTTCCCGATACAGGCGGCTCTCCATTCTTTTTCTTGAACTCTTCATAAAATTCATCAAAGGTGAATTGAAACTCCGACGGAAGAGCTTCAGCCAGCGCTTCGACGTCCGATGTTTCTGACCAAGGCCTTGCAGTTGCTCCCACAATCCCGAACAATGCTCCACCTGCCAGCAGTGCTGCTGTGATTGCTACCATTGGCTTCTTGCTCGCCATCTTTGTTTCCGCCTTTTCTAATTAACTACGCCTATTTACATCTATTTCAACATTATCAGAGTACTGCTGTTCGCTAACCGCGGACTACACCTCTAAACCCCTTGAACAAGCCTTTTTTGGCGATATTTGACCCCTACCCCGGAACAATTGCCCAGCTAGTGGGGCACCCATTTGATTCAGGTTCGCTTCATCCGACGGGGCAAGTGTGCGTATTGGTTTAGTTTCTCATTGCCACGGCGGCTTCGATGGCGCCTCTATTGTTGCCAACCAGTGGGCTGAACATTTAGAAACCCTTGGTCACGACGTTGTAGAAGCAGCAGGAGCCTTCTTTGGCAACCCATCCAGGCAACGAGCTCTACTTCCGGGCCTGTGGGCTGATTCTCCGGGAGCCAAACCTCCCCCAATCGATGAGGCTGCGTACGCTTCTTTCGTGAATTCGATAGATGTTGTCATAGTTCACAACGTGTTCTCACTAGCTGTCAACGACGCTGGGGCGACGTTCCTGCAAGAAACGATCGGCAACAAACCCACTGTTGTGTACCACATGGACTTCCCCTGGGAAGAAGAATCAAGACAGCAGAACCCACATTTTCCCCTTACAACCCCCAACGCTCAACACTTCACCATGACAAGAACAGCCCAGCAAGAGCTGGCGGCAAGGACGGGGTTGGCGTCTTCGATCATCAGACCACAAGCAGATGTTTGCTGCAGTGCCGAACCACACAGCACCGTTCCCACAGATGATTTCACTGTTTTGCACCCTGTATCTATCTACCCGAGAAAACGGATCGACAGAGCGGTTAGCTTCGTCGCAGAGCTACAAGAGCATCTACCAGCTCGATACTGGCTGACTGGCGCAAAGGCCCCGCAAGAGATACCAAACTGGCAAAGTCTCAACCGACTGCCACGAGTTGGGCGGACAAATACCAAAGTCGCTGCCTACAAACAAGCAGACCTTGTAGTTCTTTCCTCTGACTGGGAAGGCTACGGTATGCCAATTGTTGAAGCGGCTGCGCACGGAAGACTAATCGCAGCTCACGACTACCCGGTCCTAACCGAATTCAAAGAACTCGGTCTCGAAATATTGCCTTTGGATATGACCATCACTTCACTAAGTGAAACAACAAAGCACGACATAATTCGCCACAACCTTGCAGTGGTACGCCAAGTCAGTGGAGACGCCACCCGCAAACTGATTGCAGATGCACTGGAGTCTGTAATGGCAACTGCCTAAGTCTTAAAGACCTCTACCTTTAGTAGTTACGTCCGCAGTTTGTGAGACCCCGGCACGAGGGCCGGGTACGGTAGGGACGGTCCTATTCAGCTTTTGGGTCATCCAGAGGGGCCTCGATGGCCCCGTGGGATCTATATAGCGTTTGGATCTTGATGCGGAAGATGGCCCACACCAGACCGTCATCCTGGGGCGCCGTAGGCGAGCCCGGGAGCTCAGCAACTGTGAGCGTTTAGTATCTGAAACCCCGCAACAAATGCGAGGTGCCGATGTTGGTGTGCCGTTAGTAGGGTTGGTTGTTGAAGTTTCGGAGTCATTGACGCAGCAGACCCAGCCGACCATTCGATGTAACACAAGCCGTCTGCAAGGAAGCGAAGAAACTCAACCAAACAAGCCTTGGTCAATTCAAGGCGACGGTTTTTGAGATCCCGGAACAAGTCCGGGATGACTCGACTGGAGTGTGCCATGTTGAGCGAAGATGACGCTCTGTTGCGAGAGCGGCCCCTACAATTCTTAGCGGATGGCGAAGAAAACTTCACCTTCAACGCCAGCCAACTCAGCAGCCAACACCATACCTGGCTCTACATCAGCCGGAACTCGCCAACAAACAAACCCAGTTGCAGCTGCTTGACCATTAAACAGCGAGGTGATTGACCCTGGCTGTGACATACAGCTTGCATCCAACTCATAAGTTGTCCCTCCAGAGACACCCTTGAAACTGAGACTGCTTAGGTCTGCGTTGCCAGCCAAATTCTGAAGCTCAACATCTGCCTGCACATAAACCTCACCTTGAGGAGGTGTTGGAAGTGCTCCAAGTTGATCTGCTGCGACAGTTGAAGCGGCGCCAACAACATCAACAGCCCAACGAGCGTTATCTGTATCGTCTGGTGAGAAAATTCCGACTGCCGTATCGCTAAGAGCGTACGGATCTTCAACCGAAGTCGAATCACTTCCACCGAGAAGGTTGATTAGCAATAAACCGATGACCAATACAGCCAAGACCCCAACACCTATACCAAGCCACTTGACTATGTTTGAATCAGAATCATCAGACGATGTAGAACTCTCGTATCTGATGTTGTTACCAGAACCCGCTGCTTCGGTTTGAAGTGGAGCAGCAGCCTGCGTTACAGGTGCCTGAGCTTCTGGCTCCCGTTCAGCAACGTTAGTGACGGGAGCTGCTGCTGAGACTACAGCCTCTTCAACTTCAGGTGCAGGAGCTGCTGTACCTTGACTACCGTTCTCATCTTTAGGACCGTAACCTTCTGGCCACCACTTCTGATCGTGAGCAAGATACCAACCACTAGGAGGTGGCCAAGGGTATGTTTTGCCGTCCCATGCTTCATAGTTTTGTTCGTTCACGAGAAATCACTTTCATCTACGCTCGGTCGACTGACGCCTCACTACCTCAAAGCAAGCGATTGCGGTGGCAGTAGAAACATTCAGACTATTGAGCTGTCCGAGTAAAGGTATGGATAGTAACTTATCAACTCTTTGCCTTACAAGCTTTGATAGTCCAGAACCTTCTTTGCCCATCACCACAGCAATTGGTCGCTCAAGGGGAGCTTGGTCGTCGAACAGATCAATCTCGCCTGCAGCATCCAATCCAACTGTAAGCATCTCATTCTTCTGAAGCTCAAGCAAAGCTGACGGAATCCCTGCCACCTGACATATGGGCACATGTTCAAGCGCTCCAGCCGCAGTCTTGGTAACAGTAGGTGTAACTCGCACACTACGACGCTCGGTGATAACCACCCCCGTTACGCCAGCACACTCAGCCACTCTAAGAATAGAACCGAAGTTCTGCGGATCAGTGATGCCGTCTAGGACGATTATGAAGGCATCAGGATTCTGCATCAACTCATCCAAGCTAACGAACTCAATTGGAGCAGCTTGAGCTAGAACCCCTTGATGCGACGTAGTTTGAGCGATCGCTTCGAACTTCTTTCGGGGCAGTTCCCTAACAGAAACACCTTGCATTTCGGCAAGCGAAACAATATCTTCAAGAATATCTGCCTCTTCTTGACCATCTATAAGATTTACGGCCTGCACCCTCCGTTTGCCAGCAATTAACAGCTCCCTAACCGCATGACGGCCCTCAATCTGCTCCCCAGCCGAGAAAGAATTGGATCCCGGCTTGGGTCCGGCAGCACGGTTTGGTGCACTGCCTGACTTGCTGTGCTGCCTAGAGCTACCGCCCGGCTTGTTACGGTTGCCGCTGTTGCGTTTGTGAGGTTTAGAGCTTTTGTATCTAGCCATTATCGACCTTTGCTAAGAGTGCCACTGCATGGCATGAAATAGCGTTGATATGATGAACAACGCCTTCGGTTGTCTTACCTTTGATTGAAACTACCCCGCCTAACGCTTGCTCGATATTGCTTTGCATCTGCTGAGTGTTGGGCGATATCTTCGGAGCGTCAGCGATGATAGTTACGTCTATGTTAATAATCGACCAGCCGCTGGCTTCGATCTTTGCTGCGACCTCTTTCAGGTAGCCCATGCTGTCAGCGCCTGCTGACGCAGGATCTTGGTCAGAAAAATGCTTTCCTATATCGCCGAGGCCAATTGGAGAAAGAACCGAGTCGATGATGGCGTGAATGACAACATCACCATCAGAGTGACCTACCAGAGCTGGCATATCAAACTTCACTCCAGCGAGCATCATATTTTTGTGTGGTTCAGATCCAAATGAATGGACATCAAAGCCGTGCCCCACCCTAAGCATCGGCAAACTAGTACTTTCGGGATTCATAAATTGCCTCCGCAACAACTAAATCTGTTGGATACGTAATCTTGATGTTGTCAGTTTCGCCGTCCACGGTCGTGACTGATTCCCCGGCCACTTCCATAACCATTGCATCATCTGTGACTGCTTTAGTTCCAAGGCTGGCATGAGCTCCTCGGAACTCAGGAGCTGAAAAACCTTGGGGAGTCTGAACCATTAGAAACTGAGATCTATCGACAGATTCTCCACTCACGCTGCGCAGCGTGTCCCGAACCTCAATAGCCGGTACCACAGCCTTGGAACCAGAAGCTAGTGAATCAATAACTCTTGTGATGAGAGCTTGTGAGACCAGTGGCCTAGCTCCGTCATGAACTAAAATGTGGCTTGCATCATCTGGAACCTGGGCTAGACCGTTCTGAACAGACTCAACTCGAGACGAACCTCCGGTGACGATCGAAACCTTGGCATCGTTGAGCGATGTTAGAGCATCTGCTTCATGGATGCTCTCAGCTGAAACAACTACTACCACTCCTTCGCAGTTAGCCAAAAACGGCAGCACCGAGTGCTCCAACACTTGCCGCTCTGCCAACGCACAAAACTGCTTAGGCCGGCCAAATCGAGAGCCAGAACCTGCTGCTACGATAATCGCCCAAATTCTCACCTCTTCAGGCTAGCGCCTGGACACTAGGGACGGTACTAAGTGTCCAGACGTGAGAAATTGGAAGAGTCAAAGTGGACGGGCAGTACCGTCCCTAGTGTCCGCTAGATGCGATCGAAGAATGAGTTCTCGACCAGTCTCATGGTGCCGTCTTTCAAGGCTTTGGCTCGATCGGCCCCAACCCCATCCAACTGCGCTATATCTCCTGTATCGGCCCTAAGAATGGCGGCGAGTGATCCATAATGATTTACCAAGGTCTCCACCAATGGTTCAGTAACACGGGGAAGCTTGGAAAGAACCCGATAGCCCTTAGGTGACAGAAGCTCATCCAAATCAACTTGCTCACTAACAAGCCCGAGGGCTGAAGCTAGCTGCTGGTCATCATAAAGCTCATCCTCTTCGAGGTCGGTAAGCAAGTGCATCTGCTCCGCTGCCGTTGCATTCGAGCAATCAACATAGTCTCTCAAGAGAAGACGACGGTCATCAGCCACGCCATGCATCATGTCTTCAAGCTGAAAACGTATCAAACGCCCATCCGTGCCGAGGTCAACCAAGTTACGTTTAATCTCATTGCTTATTCGCACCACCATCTCTGCACGCTGGAAGACTTCCAAAACATCCCGTACCGACACAAGATCTTCAACCTCTAAGACCGTCAGATTACGGGTCACTAAATCTAGCCGTGAGCGATAGCGCTCTAAAGTCTGGATCGCTTGATTGGAGCGCTCTAGCAGACGACTGGCCGATAGCAAAGGATGAACCTCATCGCCTAGGTAAATCTGAATATCGCTTCTCGATTCTGAAACCGCTACCACTGGCACACGCAAAGACCTGGCCACCCGTTCGGCCGTGCGGTGCCGAGTTCCGGTTTCAGATGTTGCCACTTTAGGATCTGGCAGAAGATGCACATTTGCACGGACTATCCGGGTCGCACCCCCATCCATAACGATCGCTCCATCCATCTTGGACAACTCAGCAAGCTTCTGAGGTGAGAACGGTGAATCCACCATGAACCCACCGGAACAGATCCGCTCGACAGCCTCGGAGTCTGAAATAACAATCAATCCACCCCTGCCCGCATCAAGCACCCGATCCAGCGCTGCTCTTAAAGGTGTACCAGGCGCCACTCGACCAAGAGTGTCTAACATGTCTTGGCTTACGGCGGGCTCCATGGGAGTATGCTAATCCGCAATTGGAGAAAAGCCAGCTTTCTAGTTTGCCTCTTCGTTGGGGAAGCGTGGAAACAGACTGTGGGGCGAGCCGGCGGGTAGACTTTCGCCCCCGTACAGCGCTGTTTGGAACCCAAACTGAGACGCTGCGTCTAGCACTTCAATCTCATCATCAACAAGCAATATCCGATTCGCTGAAAGATTACAACGACGACGCAAGGCTTCAAACGCCCCATGTGAAGGCTTTCTTATACCAATCTCACCTGAAATGACCCAAATGTCGATCATGGCATTGAGGCTGTGCTTGCGTCTGAGCATCGACGACCACTCAAGAGAGTCGTTGGTCAGACACGCAACCGTAAGATTCTGCTCACGAAGACCCATGATGTATTTAACAACACCTGGCGTTAGAGCAAGCGTCGCCAGGTACTGCTGATTCAACTCATCCACGTCTTCATCTATTCCGAGCGAACTCCAAAACTCTGAAGCTGTACGTCGGCCAAGCGTCAACTCGACGATCTTTGCCATCACCTCATCATCGGCCAAGGGGCATCCTTGGGATCGAACAAAGGGGAGAAGGAGATTATAAAGATTGTCAGCTTCTTGATAAATAACCCCCATACCATCAAAGGCAACTACATCGTATGGCCGCTGTTGCCCCTCATCAGGTTCCTCAGCTTGCTCGTCTGCTTGGGTTGACTGATTTTGCTTAGTTGGGATCGAGCCCCTTTTCTTAGGTGCCGATCGCAGCGCAAGATATCTAAACAAAAGAGAAAGCAGTACAAGGACTGCCGCCACTCCACTTAGTACAGCAATGCCACGCAAGACTTGTGCCACGATTGACACCTTGGTAGATGCCAAATCGATGACGCTTGACTTCTGTGATGCTAGATCAACTTCAAAGACTTCAACCCCCTCTGTTACTGTGCTGGCGAGCGAAGAACTGTCTTCAACTTCTCCTGGAAGTGAAACACTTAGAGCAAGCTCAATGTTGTCGGTCGTTACCTGTGAGTTGGCAGCGAGATCAGTCAGAGTTGTATCGATCGATTCTGTTAACGAAACGTCAGCGAAGGACTCAAGCCCGTTACTCGGATCGACTACACCGGATAGCTCGTACTGGAGATTGCCAAAAGATTGCCTTCTCTCCAGCACAAAATTCGAGAAGATTCCCGTTGTGCCGCTCAACTCAGCCATCACTTCGCCAAACTGTTCCGGGTTACCGAACGCTTTACGAACAACGACGATGCGCCCTGATTCAACAAGTTGAGCTGGAAGGACTTCCCAGCCAGCAAGCTGCAAATCCTGAACTGACGCACTGAAGCCGTCCTGAAGATCAAACACGGATGCAAGATCGTTACCATCGAACAGGGCTTCAAGCTCTACCACCCCAGAGCCATCCGGTTCAACTTCGATGGATACATCGCCAGCAACTTCACAGCCCGAAGCGAGCAGGAATACACATGAAGCGCCAAGTAGTAGCAGCTTACCAAGTAGCTTATTAAGCACCATTAAACCCTACTTGCATGAAGCTCATAACGCGTCGAATAGATCCAAGATACGTTGAGCAACTTAAGCCTAACCCTAAAATTAACTTGCCCAAGAGCCGCATCGCTGGGGGACAATCTGCCCCGTCCCCGATGTACTCGAACCTGACCAGCGCGGCAAGTGACCGCGTCCCTAATGCCGCGTTTAGGATTCGGGAGTTGGTTCGTCAGCGACTTCTGTTTCTACAAGTTCTGGTGTTTCAGGTGGTTGGAAGCCCTCATGAGCGTTAAAGGTGAGCTCTTCGAAGCCATCCTCGGTTGTTTCTACATCGACTACCACAATTTGGCCAGCTCTAAACTCTTTGTATAGAAGCTTCTCAGACAAAACATCCTCAACAGAACGCTGAATAGCCCGACGCAACGGCCTAGCACCCATAGTTGGGTCATAGCCCTGCTTAGCTAGGAGCAATTTGGCTTCAGTTGTCACTTCGAGGCCAATTCCTTGCCCTTCGAGCTGCACCGAAGTTCTAGCGATGAACAAGTCAACGATCTCAGTCACCTCTTCGAGGCTTAACTCGTGGAAGACAATTGTTTCGTCGATTCTGTTAAGAAACTCGGGTCTGAAGTGAGACTTGAGTGCTTCATTAACCTTGCGCTTCATGCGCTCGTAAGAAATAGCTTCGTTATTCTTGGAGAAACCAAGGGTAGCTTTGCGCAGATCCTGAGTTCCAAGGTTTGACGTCATGATCAATACAGTGTTTCTGAAATCGACTGAGCGCCCTTGGCTATCTGTCAAGCGGCCCTCTTCCAGGATCTGAAGCAACGAATTGAACACATCTGGATGCGCTTTTTCGACCTCGTCAAAAAGAACTACAGAGAACGGCTTGCGGCGCACAGCCTCTGTCAGCTGGCCACCCTCTTCGTATCCGACATAACCTGGAGGCGAACCAACCAAGCGAGAAACGGTGTGCTTTTCTTGGTATTCACTCATGTCAAGAGTAATTAACGCATCTTCATCGCCGAACAAGAACTCGGACAATGTTTTAGCAAGCTCAGTCTTACCAACACCAGTTGGGCCAAGGAAAATGAACGAACCAGATGGTCGCTTCGGATCCTTCAGGCCAGCTCGAGTGCGGCGAATTGACTGAGACACTGCCTTAATGGCGTCCTCTTGTCCGATGACACGCTTATGAAGTTCCTCTTCCATGCGAAGGAGTTTCTGGGTCTCTTCTTCAGTGAGCTTGTAGACCGGAATACCCGTCCATATAGATAGAACTTCTGCTATCGACTCTTCGTTGACCTCATCAAACAAATCAACGCCGGAAGCCTTAATTTCTGCCTCCATCTCTTCACGCTTTTGAAGAAGATCTTTCTCAGAGTCACGCAAACGGCCTGCCTCTTCAAAGTCTTGAGACTCAACAGCATCTTTCTTGCGCTTCACTACATCAGAAATTTCAGACTCGAGCTCTTTAAACGCTGGAGGGGTAGCCATGCGCTTAATGCGCAGACGAGAACCAGCTTCATCTATAAGGTCGATAGCTTTGTCTGGCAAGTGACGATCAGCAATGTAACGATCAGCCAAATTGGCCGCCGATACAAGAGCTTGATCGGTAATTGAAACACGGTGATGAGTCTCATAGCGCTCACGTAGGCCTTTGAGTATTTCGATCGTGTGCTCCACCGTGGGCTCTTCCACCTTCACCGGCTGGAAACGTCTCTCAAGGGCTGCATCTTTTTCCAGATGCTTTCGATACTCCTCAATTGTTGTAGCACCAATAGTTTGAAGCTCACCACGAGCCAGCATCGGCTTAAGGATGCTGGCAGCATCGATAGCCCCTTCAGCGGCACCCGCACCTACAAGAGTGTGAATCTCGTCAATGAACAAGACCACATCACCACGGGTCTTGATCTCCTTCAGAACTTTCTTAAGACGCTCTTCGAAATCACCTCGGTAACGACTACCGGCCACAAGCGCTCCAAGATCTAACGTATAGAGCTGTTTTTCGTGCAGCGTGTCAGGAACTTCATTGTTAGCAATCTGCTGCGCTAGGCCTTCAACGATTGCGGTCTTACCCACACCAGGTTCCCCGATAAGAACAGGATTGTTCTTGGTGCGGCGACTGAGGACTTGCATAACACGCTCAGCTTCGGTACGACGACCAATGACAGGATCTAACTTCTTTTCTTTAGCCAGCTGAGTGAGGTTTCGACCAAATTGATCGAGAATCATAGAACCTGGAGGTGACTCTTGCCCTCGACCTCCGGCAGTAGCGCCAGCTTTTTGGGCTTCGTCAGCTCCACCTTGAGCCGGACCGGTGTAGCCGGATAGAAGCTGAATGACCTGCTGACGCACTCTAGAAAGATCCGCACCGAGCTTGATCAGAACCTGGGCTGCGACACCTTCACCTTCACGGATAAGACCGAGAAGAATGTGCTCTGTGCCTATGTAATTATGGCCAAGTTGTAGCGCCTCACGGAGCGACAGCTCCAAAACTTTCTTGGCTCGAGGAGTGAACGGGATATGGCCGCTGGGCGAAGAGCTCCCTTGACCAATCATTTCCTCAACTTGGGAACGTACCGCTTCGAGGGAAATAGATAGAGACTCTAGAGCTTTAGCAGCAACGCCTTCTCCTTCGTGAATTAGACCAAGAAGAATGTGCTCTGTGCCTATGTAGTTGTGGTTAAGCAGACGAGCTTCTTCTTGAGCCAGAACAATAACTCTGCGTGCTCTATCTGTGAATCTTTCAAACATTTCTCACATCCATACCTTGAGTTCTTTAACACTAGTAGTAACTACCCGATGACGTCTACTATTTCATCGACTTATAACACTCAATCACAAGGTTCTGACACAAAGTAATAAAAACCGCTGTGTTTTTGCGCAAACTGTGACGCTTTGTAATAGTTTTAGGACGTGAGCCAGAAACCTCTTGAGAAGCTTCCCCACGCTAAGTCAGATTCTGACCGAATAGAGAAATTTCTTATTGATGCCGTCATTGTCGATGGTGATGCGGAGTTCACAGACATCACCTCACACCTTGTCAAGGCTGGAGGGAAACGCCAAAGGCCTCATTTCACCATCGCATCAGCTGCTTCTGCAGCTGACGGCCCCAATGCAGTCTCAGATGATGTAGTCAAAGGCGGTGTCGCAGTTGAGCTCGTCCAAGTTGGTTCGCTTTACCACGATGATGTATTAGACGAAGCCGACATTCGACGCAATGTTGATTCAGTTAATGCCCGCTGGGGTAACGTCAAGGCAATTCTCGCTGGCGACTACCTACTTGCCAAGGCATCAGAGATTTCTGCCGGCCTCGGAGTTGAGGTAGTTGATCTACTCGCCAGAACGATCTCAGAACTCTGCAAAGGACAGGTTACAGAACTGCGAACCGCCTACGACACAGAGCGAACCGTTGAACAGTATTATGAATCGGTCGAGGGTAAGACCGCTGCACTATTCGCTGCTGCCACGAGAATCGGTGGAATCGTTGCTGGGCATTCACCTGAAGTAATTGAGCTGTTGACCCAGTTCGGTTCTGAGTATGGGCTTGCTTTCCAGATCGTCGACGATATTTCTGACCTCACCATGAGTGATGAGGAGCTCGGCAAACCCTCAGGAAACGACATCGTTGAAGGGGTTTACTCACTGCCGGTGATTTATGCTCTTGCCGGCCCCAATCGCGATGAACTACTCCCACTGCTACAACCAGAGCTAACAGAGGAGCAAAAGACTAAGGCACTAGAGATCATCCGATCTGACGAAGGCATCACAAAAGCGACTGAGAAGGCTAAGGTTCACGTCGCAACCGCTAAAGAGAAGATCTTGTCAGTCTCAACCAACCCTTACGCAACAGCCCTAGCTGAGACCGCTGATGCTTTACTAGCTGGCCTGAAGTAAAGAATTATCTGGGCACAAACAGCGAGACGGTTTCAACATGTGACGTTTGTCCAAAACAGTCGCTGACTTTGACTTGCTTGAGCTCGTAGCCGCCTTTTGCAAACTCAGCAGCATCACGGGCTAGAGATGCTGGATCACAACTAACGAGGGCGACTTCAGATGCTTCAGTCTCTATCACCTTGGCCACGCCTTTAGCTTTCAATCCAGCTCGTGGAGGGTCTGCAATTACCGTTTCAAACTTCTGCGCATCCCAGCGCTCAAAGAGCGAAGCCTCAACAGCATCGCCTATTTTATAGTTAGCCCCAGCATCCGACACCGAGCTAGGCGATGCTTCAACCCCAAATACAGAACGATCTTGACCGCAGATTACGCCAAACAATCCAACGCCACAGTAAGCATCTAACAGGTCACCCTTAGCGTCGGGAGAGATCATGTCATTAACTAAGCCCGCTAGTTGAGCTGCTCCGTCAGGACGTGACTGAAAGAACGACATTGCCGAGACCTTAAAATCATGACCCAGAACGTTCTCGGTCAAAAAGACATCCGCTCCGTGATTAAGATCATCGTGTGAGACTACAACAACGTCGGCTGGAAGGCTAACCCCTTCATAGGTTTCCACAATGCATATCCGTTCCCCTGTGGCCTGAGAAACTCGAAGGGTGACTTCCTTTGATTTACCGAACCCAGGCTCTTCTAAAAGTGCAACTAAAGCTGGATCTGCGATACTGCATGTGTCTATTGCAAGCAGCTCATTACTTTTAGACTTTCTGTAAGCAGCTCTTCCCTTTTTAACTCCGAGTCGCAGCGTTGTACGATACCCGTTAAGCGGCAAAGCGGGAGCGCTAGAAACAGGTGCCTTAACTTTTGCGATACGTCGCAGGCAATCTTCTACAACCTCAACCCTCAGCGCACTCTGTCGTTGCTGAGCAATGTGTTGCCAATCGCAACCACCACAGCCCCGCTCAACATTTTCACAAACTGGATCAACTCGGTCAGCTGATTCTGTAGATATTTTACTAGCAGTTCCGAAGGCAACACTGGAGCGCTCTTCGCTAAGCTCAACATCTACAACTTCGCCAGGGATAGCCCCAGTCACCAGTACTGTCTTGCCGGATTCGAGTGAACCGATAGCCGCACCACCAGTAGCAATGCGGTCGAGCCGCACATCATTTTGAACTTCCACCTATAACCCAGTTTCGATATCTAACCCAATATCAATTGGATTTGTGCCACTTGTCAGCCGAGATGATGATACAAGATCTACGCCGATTTGAGCGTATGATTCGAGATTATCTAGCGTTACCCCACCTGATACTTCGATGAGCGGCATGGCTGCTGAACGAAACTTGGCTAGCTCTCTGAGTTCGACGAGTGCTTCTTTAGCCTCTGAAGGCGAGAAGTTATCTAACATAATGATGTCCACGGCTGCAACTAGGGCCTCTTTGGCTTGAGCTAAATCATCTGCTTCTACTTCAACCGTGCGCCCAGGCCACAAGTTTCTTGCTCGCCGAACCGCGCTGGTTATATCTAGCCCCGTCAGGTGGTTGTCTTTGAGCATAATCCAATCCGACAGATTGGCTCTATGATTTCGGCCACCACCAGCCCGAACAGCCGCTTTCTGGAGGCTTCGATAACCTGGCAGTGTCTTTCTGGTGTCCCAAACTTGCACGCGGCCGTCCGCTACTTTCACCCACGTAGATACTCGAGTTGCAATTCCGGATAGATGCGAGAGAAAATTTAGGCAGGTCCGCTCTGCGGTGACGATCTCCCGAAGCGGGCCCTCTAAATTGGCGAGAACCGTGTTAGCTTGGAATGACTCCCCTTCATCCACAGCCCAGAGGACTTGCAGCGTGGGGCTAACTTGCTTAACGACTTCCTCAACACAGGCGGAACCAGCAAGAACTCCAGCATCTCGCGCTACGAAACTTGCTCTAGCTTTCAAGGAACCATCTATCAACGAAGCAGAAAGGTCCCCTAACGGCTGAAGATCCTCTTGCAGAGCAAGCCCAACAAGTCTTTGCACATCTGAGGCTGGAGGATCAAGGTAGTTCATTCAAAGCTGAGTCTAGTACTTAACTGCGCTCAAATTCAGTGATCACTCGCTCCGATGTTGTCACGCACCACAAAGAACTCGCTCAGTGTATCGATATGACGGGAGTAGGTTGGTTCATCAACCTCGAGAAGTTCTTGCTTTAATGCATCGCCGGAAGCGCCCTCAATCCCTTGTTCCAGAAAAAGCCGAAAACGGTGTTGGAAATCGTGAGCCATAACTTCTGCACTTTGCAGCTCTGCTGCACAGTCACTAAGAAGCTTTTGATATCGAGGCAAAACAAACAGGTAGTCATCTACTTTATGAGTCCCGTCCACCACCTCTAAGGACTCTGATCCGAGTTTGATATAGTGCTGACCGTTCTTTGCTGCAAATCGATCAGCAGCTGCAAGAATTTGTGGTGACTCTGTTGCGAAGTGAATAGCGTTAGGGCGTTCACCGAAATAGGTTAAAGCAGCTGTCAAGCGATGCTCTACGATCATGGAACCAATTCCTCTACCACGAAGCTCTGGGTGAACAACAGCCCTTGACACAACCGGATAGCGGATGGACTCAAAGTTGCGGTTTAGTTTGCTTCGGATAGCTCCTGCTGCAACAAATCTGAACTCGCCTTCAGCCTTAGCTAGGTAACAGATAATGTTGGCACCCAACTCAGCAACATCAACTGCTAATACTTCACGGCCTAGCTTAAGATCGGATTTCCCAACTTCGGATACATCAGCAACTTGCCGCACTCTCCACGTGTGGGGCACATCTACAACCTGGCTAGCCTTGATGAGCTCATCTGTAAATTCTTGTGGCAGGCCATCCACGGCGTAGACCATTCCCAAGTCAATAATCTCACCAAGAGCGGTTGAACGAAAAGCGCCTTGCGAGAATACGATCTCATCTGACCACACGCTATACACCGGCCAAGGACCTATCCAAGTCAGCGAGCAGATCTTCAATTGCTTCGATGCCAACCGAAAGACGCAACAGTTCGGGGGCCACGCCTTCTCCCTCGGGGATATCTTTGTGAGACATCGAGTAAGGGTGGCTCATGAGTGATGCAACCGACCCAAACGAGACTGCTCTCGAAAAAAGCTCGAGCGAGTTAGCTACTTTGGCTGCGTCTTCGACAGTTGGAAGCTCAAATGAGACTATTCCACCATAGCCAACCATTTGACTTGCAATCAAATCTGCTTGAGGATGATTTTCAAACCCCAAATATCTCACACCAGTGCACTTATCTGAGTTGACCAAGTACTCTGCTACTTGACTAGCGTTTGCTTGGTGTTGGGCCATCCGGAGAGGAAGCGTCTTCATACCTACCATTGTGAGGTATGAATCCATTGGGCCTAAGTTTGCACCTGTTGCCTTGCGAATAAAGCGCAAGCGATCATAAAGGTCTTCGGAGTTCATAACTAGTGCACCACCGACCACGTTTGTGTGTCCAGACAAATACTTAGACAAGCTATGAACTACAATGTCAGCCCCAAGGTTGAGTGGGAGCTGATTGACAGGAGTAGCAACGGTGTTGTCTACCACTAGCAATGCTTCAGACTCCTCAGCGATGGCTGACAGCTTTCGGATGTCTGTTACCTTAAGCAGAGGATTCGAAGGGGTCTCACAAAAAATCATTGACGCTTCAGTGAGTAACGGTGACTCAAGGGAAGCCGGATCAGATAGATCAATAAACTCGACTCGCAGGTCTCGCTTGCGTGCAAACTTGCTCAGCAAACGATAAGTGCCGCCGTATATGTCAGACATGGAAACAATTAGTGATCCAGGCTCCAGCAAATCGAAGGTTGCCGAGATTGCGGCCAGACCTGAAGCAAACGTGACCGCTCTAGTAGCACCAGTCAAGTCAGCCAAAGCAACCCGTAGGGCTTGCTCGGTGGGGTTGTTGGTTCGACCGTAGGTATATTCATCCCACTCGCCTGCCACCGTCTGGGCAAACGTTGAGTTCTGAACAATGCCAACGTTGAAAGCGCCGTGCTCAGCCTGATTACTCATGCCGTGAACGGCTCGTGTTTCAATACGTTTCATACACCAAAGCTAGTAGCACTCAAGCTTTCTCGCTACTGTTACACCTCGCCGGGACTAGAGAATCTCAGCGCCTCTATATGACAGATCGGTCCCATGATGGGCTATGGACTTATTTACACGTTCTACAACAGTTGAAATCTGAGAGTCGATGTTTCCAAGCAAATCGTTTGCTGAGGATACTAAAGCCTGCAATTGCTCAATACCACCGGGAAATCTAGCATCATCGGCAAGCTTGTCGAGTAGAAGCTCGCCGGAAGCTCCGTTATTGCGAATAGCCAACGCAGTTGCGACAGCATGTTCTTTGATTATCTCGTGAGCTTCTTCCCTGCCAACCCCCGCTTTGACTGCGTGCATCAAAAGAGTGGTGGTAGACAGAAACGGTAGGTAGCGATTGAGTTCTGCGGTGACTACTGCGGGAAAATATTCAAAGCCTCGCAAAACCGCGAACGTAGTTTCAAACAGGCCATCGATTGTCAAGAACAGGTTGGGAATGGCAACCCGACGCACCACCGAGCATGACACATCGCCTTCGTTCCACTGAGTACCGGCAAGACTCTCGACCATTGCCTGATAGCCTCGAAGTACTTGATACAAGCCATTGATTCGCTCACATGATCGAGCGTTCATTTTGTGTGGCATCGCTGATGAACCCACTTGGTTTTTTCCAAATCCTTCGCTGGCTAACTCTAGGCCGGCCATGAGCCGCAGAGTAGTTGCCATGTTAGATGGCGCCGATCCAAGTTGATATAGCTTTGCAGCCAGTTGGAAATCATATGACCTGGGATAAACCTGACCAACCGAGTCAAGCATCGCCTCCGTACCCCAGGCTTGGGCAACGGCTTGCTCCACCTGTAACGCAGCAGCTTTGGAGCCAAGCAAGTTGATTTGGTCTTGAGCAGAACCGACTGGACCTTTGATGCCCCGCAATCTGAAGGTCTCTAACAATCTGGATATCTCACCGTAGGCCACTAGAAGCTCCTCAGCAAACTGAGCGAAGCGTTTACCTAGCGTGGTCGGTTGAGCCGGCACGTTATGAGTTCTGGCAACGAGGGCAACATCTGCATACTCAGCTGCTTTCTCGGCCATGACCTCCGCCAAAGCAGCGGTTCTCACCTGCACTAGTTCCAACGCCTCTTTCATCAGAATAAGTTCGACATTTTCAGTAAGATCTCGGCTGGTCATACCCTTATGAAGATGCTGATGGCCGGCTAATTCGTTAAACTCGTGCAGCCTTGCTGGAATATCGTGCTTAAGCTCAGCTTCTCTTTGCCGAATCGAACCGAGATCAATCTGCTCCAAAACAGACTCATAATCGGCTAAAACTCCTTCTGGAGCCTCCAGACCGGCATCTATCTGGGCCTGAAGTACTGTTAGCCAGAATCTTCGCTCAACCCTGACACGGTTGATGGGGTCGAAAATAGCCTTCATTTCGGTGCTTGAATAGCGATCTGCAACAATATTAGGAATATTCACAAAAGAGGCTTCCTTACTTAAGACCCACCCCTGCCGGGTCGATACTTTTTAAGTATAGGTCTTTAGAAAGTCTCTGATGAACGGGCGCTGCGAAAACGACATACAAGATTTCGCCATCAACGTTTGCGACTCGTGTTTTGGCGAGTTCTGCGATGACTGCTTTGTGTACCTGAAAACCCGTAAGCATCCCCTATGCAAGGACTGCGCTGTTATCGCCTCGGGAGTCAGGGGCAGTCAGAAGCCTCGAGTAATGGGTGAAAAACGCACGGTCAGACAAAGACGCAAAGATATTGCCGAAGCCAACCGTGTCCGAAAAACTGGCGTCGAAGCAGTTGACTCTGCAATCGAAGCCGCACAACAGGTCGAGGAGCGGAAAGCTCAAACTGACCGTTACCTAGATACCTTTAAAGAAGCGCCGGACTTCAGCCCTGGTTCAAATTCTGGACGGCTATCGCCAGAATATATCAGCCGAAAGATATTCTCCAAAAAGGATGCGATCCCAATTGAAGAATACCTACCTCCTGCCAAGACCGAGACTGATCCAGGAGGAGTGTACGAACCTAGACAGACCAACGCCGACGAGTACTTCTCAGCACCTCAACCAAGAGGAAAGTTCGACTACAGCCAATTTCATTCGGAGATAGACAACAGCGAAGCTCAGCAAAGACACGACCCGGAGGCAACCGATTATCTCGAGAACTCGGCCAATTTTGTCGATGACCACGATCCTGAGCACTACTTTGAATTGGAGGCACAAGACATCGCCCCCACACACTACAGCGACGTCGAAACTACAAGTTTTGCAACCGAAGAGCCACAGACTGCGTCTGACTACTTTGAACAAGAGCGTGAAGAGCCAAGCATGGTGCGGCATGTTGAGTTTGCTGAACCTGTTCAGGCGGAAGCCGAGACAGAAGTACCACAGAACTACTCTGCATGGTTAACCGATGAAGCTCCCGAGATTGCTTATGACCCAGTTCCAACAGCGCAAGAGATAGCTCAAGATTTCGCAACTCAAGAGGAGCTGCAAGAAGCAACCGAGTTGATTGATACGACTTATGCACCTGACTATGAGGAACGTTACGAAGAGCCCGAATCTAGCGAGTTTGACACTGAGCCCGAGCCGGTTGGGTTTGAAACAGAAGAACATCACGAAGCGCCGCAAGAGTCGATAGAACATCCAATCGAGCAAGTCTTTGTGAGCAGCATCCAGGAGGACTTCTCAACAGAACCAGAGCCAATAACGCAACACGGGCCTCTAGCAGAAGCTGAGGAAGTTAATTCTTACGCTGAGTCACAAACACACCCCGAGGAAATCTACTTTGACGAACCAGCAACTATGGAAGAGCCAATCTCTGAAGACGTTAAGGGCTATGACATTTGGGAGCCACTGCCAGGGGCTGAATTTGTTGAACATGAGTCTAAAGTCTCAGAAGATGTAGCGCTAGATCCGATCTCTGCTATCTACGGTGGCCAGACATTTACAAGCTCTAAAAGCCCTCAGAAAACCGAGCCTGAACAAGACATTATTCAAGCCAAGTACGGTAAGCTCGCCGAACCAATAGACCAGGTGCCACGGCCTCGTCGAACATCCGCCTGGTTTGAGAAGAATACCTCACAAGAACAAGCCCCTATTGCTGAAGTACCTGCTGATCCTGCCCAGGACAAGTTCAACGACTTCTTCGATCATGACAGTTCTGATGAAGACTATGAGCAAGCTTTCGAGGAGCTGGATACACAAGCTGAGCCACCACAGCAGAAGAAAAAACGCAACCTGTTTAGGCGAAAAAAGGACTTTGCAGAGGCCGTTGAAGAACTCGAAGACGAACTAATAACCGTCGGGTTTGAAAAGTCAGCCAGCGAAGAGGCGCCACCGTCTGAACAGCCAATTGATGAAGAACTCATTCAAGTAGCTGGCCAGAGAACTTCTGGCCTCCAAGTTTCCATCTATGACGATGTTGACGAGGAAGACCTTTAAGCGTGCTGATCTGAAAATTCGATAACTTGCTTGCGCCCAGGACCGGTAGAAACAAGACCTATCGGAACCCCCACTTGCTTTTCAATCTCAGCTAAAAAGGCTTTCGCCTCAGCTGGCAGGTCGGCTGCTTCGGTAATTTGTGTGAGGTCTTGCTGCCAGCCAGGGAGCTCCACATATACAGGTTTTGCTGCATGCAATTCAGATTGGTGGTAAGGCATGCTGGTAACCATTTGTCCATCAATTTCATAGCCAGTACAGATCTTCACCGTATCTAGCTTGTCGAGAACATCGAGCTTGGTGATGGAGAGCTCAGTCAAACTGTTAAGTCGAACAGCATGACGCAACATCACTGTGTCGATCCATCCGGGTCTACGCCGACGTCCTGTGTTAGTTCCAAACTCTTGGCCCACTTCTACTAAATGGTCACCGACTTCATCAAATAACTCGGTTGGGAACGGTCCTGAGCCCACACGGGTTACATAGGCTTTAGCTACTCCCATAATGCGCTGAAGGTATCTAGGTCCTACTCCTGCACCGGTACAAGCACCGCCAGCTGAAGGACTGCTAGAAGTAACAAATGGATAGGTGCCATGATCGAGATCCAAGAAGGTGGCTTGGGCGCCTTCAAAAAGGACCTTTCCTGTCGACTCGAGTTCTTCATGAACTAATGTCACCGTGTCAGCAATGTGCGGCCGGAGCTTCTCTAGACATTCGTCAAGTACGCGATCTGCAAGCTCTTCGGCATTTATTGGCTCTCTATCAAACACTGCGCTGAGAACCTTATTTGTGTGTCCAAGGACTAGCCCAAGCTTCTTGCGAAATATCGCTTCATCCAATAAATCTTGAACTCTTATACCGACCCGCAAAGCTTTATCTGCATATGCCGGGCCAATACCCCGACGAGTCGTCCCAAGCTGAGAGCTTCCTAAAGAGCGTTCGTGAAGCTCATCATAAACCTGATGATAGGGCAAAATGAGATGAGCATTGCCAGAGACCTTCAACTTGGAGCAGTCAATTCCTCTATCAGTCAACATTTGCATCTCAGAAAGCAACACAAATGGATCGACCACAACACCGTTGCCTATCACGGGCGTAATGTGCGAATACAGAACCCCACTTGGGACGAGCTGAAGAGCAAACTTCTCTCCACCAACGACAAGAGTGTGGCCAGCGTTATGGCCACCCTGATAGCGGACAACCATCGTCATGTCTTTTGCGAGAAGGTCGGTAAATTTCCCTTTACCTTCGTCGCCCCATTGAGTTCCAACTACTACTGTTGCAGGCACTTAATAAATGCTATCAACAACCCGGAAAATGAGGCTTTTGTTTGAATTTTGTGTTGAAGATGATTCTTTAACAGGGCGCAGCTGCTTCAACAAACAGCTATAATGACTTTGCAGCTAAGGCTAAGGAGTTGCAGTTGGCGGATGATAACCGAGATGAGATCTACGCTGAGACCATCGATGCAGCTAGGGCAGGCGAAAAGCTAGCCACCCGGAAACTTCGCAAAGTCTTTTCATCTGCAATCGTAGACTTCGCAACCACACGGGGCGTTGCCACTCCACACACCTTTGCAAATAGTGTCCTAGACCACTGCCTTAACGACGCGTCTAATCTAGAAGGCGGCTTCGGCGATCTGGCACATGCAGTTTCCAGAACAGCCTGTGAGCAACTACGCGAGAGCGATTCCACCCCGACGCTCGAACTTAGCTTTGAGCAAGAAGTTGTGATGATGATGCGCGTGTTTCTTGGACTCTCGCAGGCAGAAACTGCCAAAGCCGCGGGCCTGTCTGAGGATCGAACCCAACAACTTGAAGATGAGACCCGCATGGAACTTGCTCGATTCTTGAACGGCAGCCACTCTGAGGACCCAGAAATTCCTCCATCCTTTTTTCTTGATCGAGAAGTGCCTAAACCAGTTGAGATTAACCGCATCGAGCATCCCAGCAGAAGCACCTCAGCTCTAGAACCGTTTGTAGTCGATGAAGAGACTTCTCACGAACGCCGCAGAAAACGGCTTCTGGCGATGCTTGCTCTCTCCGCGTGCGTGCTTGCCTTTATCGTTGGGGTGCTCTTCTTGGGATCTGAAGAACCAAACGAGCAAGCCGCCACAGTCCTAGACAGCGCCACGAGCACCTCTACAGCTTCTAGCGCCTCTGAAAAACTTCCCTGGTCATACAGTTTTGAGGGGCCAACACAAATCCCTTCTCTAACTAACCCAACAACCGATACCACAGCGACAACAAGTTTTGATGCGGACACAGCCACGACCAGGTTGATTAGTAGCCAAGAAGTAGTTGCTGGACCAATTACTCGACCTACAACTACAACCTCAACAGCCACTACCACAACCGGGGCAAAGGAAAGCACTTCTTTACAAACGCCGTTAACTGTCAAGGCCACTACAGCTAGCACCGCCTTGACCTCCAAGGAACCAGCCTCTTTTGCGGCAACCGTAAAACAGGCAAGTGGCGTGACGGCTCACTGGGTTGAATTTAGCTTGAGCAATGGCTCCAATGTCTATCGAGCCAACACCACAACCACGAGCTCAATCACTTTTAAATCTATTCCGGCAGGGTGCTATAGGTTGAGCAACTCAGCAGATGACTACAGCACCCAAATCTGCCTAGATGGTGGTGAGGCAGTAACCGCTCCGACTATTACTCTCAGCGAACTAACCCCTGCACCGATGTCTTGCACTGTAGAAAAGTCGGCTCCCGCCAGCTCTGCAGGAGTACGTATCGAGGACAGCCCTTTTGAATACAGCTACGTCTTCCTCAACGCTAAATCTCAGTGGGTTGCCAACACCGTACTGTTTGGCAACAATTACACAACCAACTCAGAGAAACTGCCTTGGCAGACCCTCGCAACTACCAGAGAATGGGGCGGTGCGGTAAATAACTTTCCACTCCAAACAGTTGTCTATGCCCAAACTATAAACATTCACGGGCGTTCAAACCCGATCAAGTGCTACATCATCTAGGTTTTTCGGGTCTGACGTACAAAGTCAAGCTGCGCTCTACCGGAACACCCACTTTACGTTTCGCTGCCCTACTCTCAGCCCCATCCATCGCCACTTCTAGATAGTTGATCTGAGATTGCAACTCTTTAACTTCAGCTTCTAGCCTGAGAACCTTCTTCACCCCAGCAAGGTTGAGACCATCGTCAGTTAGTTCTTGAATCCGACGCAACAAAGCAATGTCTTCATCAGAGTAACGGCGACTACCTCCACCAGTTCTTGCTGGCGCTACCAAGCCTTTGCGTTCATAAATTCGCAGCGTCTGAGGGTGTACCCCTGCAAGCTCAGCTGCAACCGAAATAACATAGACTGCTGTTGGGAAGTCTCTAGCCATCTATGCCACCTCGTTCTCGGGGCGAAGACAGAGATGAATCAAGCTCAGAGATGGCAATCTTTTGGTCTTCTGTCAATGCGGTGGGGACATCGACAACAACCGTGACGAGAAGATCGCCTGTGGCTTTAGTGCTATCAACTCCTTTGCCTTTAACTCTGAAAGTCTTTCCACTCGCTGTACCTTCGGGGACTTTCAAAGTTACAGAAGAACCATCAATCAGGGGGACTTTTACGTTGGAACCAAGGGCAGCTTCAGCAAAGCTAATGGGCAGCTTCAAAGTGAGGTGGTTACCTGATCTTCCGTACATTTCGTGAGAGCCAACTTTCAAGGTGATATATAAGTTACCAGCTGGAGCGCCATAGCGCCCGGCTGCCCCCTTACCTTTTAACCGAATCCTCTGCCCATCTTTAACACCTGCCGGAACCTTAACTGTTACTGGCTTGGCTTTCCTAACCGAACCTAGGCCCGTGCAAGTTCCGCAAGGAGACTTGATAACCATGCCCCGACCTTGACAGTTAGAGCAAGGCTGCGAAACACTGAAGAACCCCTGATTGGCGGCCTGAGACCCTCTTCCATGGCAGAGTGTGCAAAGTTCCGGTGTCGTTCCTGGCTTTGCTCCAGTACCCGTACAAGTGTCGCACACTACCTCGGTGTTTATCGAGACTCGGGTTGTTACCCCAGCGATGGCCTCGGTAAACGAAATAGACAAGTTAGATTCCAGGTCATGACCGCGCGCTTGGTGCGAGCTACCTCCGCCCTGCTGGTTGAAAAGGTCTTGAAAAATTCCACTAAAGTCAGCTCCACCAAAGCCATGACTGGAACCAGAATAATTCTGTGCTCCTCCGCCAAAACCAGCTGTGGGCCCATATTTGCGAAACTGATCATATTCATTGCGTGACTCTTCTGAACCTATTACTTCGTAGGCTTCAGATATCTCTTTGAAACGCTCCTCAGCTGTGGCGTCGTTAGGGTTAGCGTCGGGATGATACTTTCGCGCCAGCTTTCTGTAAGATTTTTGGATATCTTTCTCAGACGCGTCTTCAGCAACACCCAAGATTTTGTAGAAGTCTTTTTCAAGCCAATCCTGTTGGGGAGCCAACGCTTTAACCTTTCTAACACCAACTCAACGGCGTCACTAACCCTTTACTTGAACCATCGCCGGACGAATAACTCGCCCCTTCCACACATAACCAGCCCTTAAGACTTCTGATACAACTGGGCCCGCTTCATCTGTTTCTTCATCGGATTGCATGACAGCCTCATGTTGTTCTGGATCGAACGGCGCATTGGCTGGTTCAAGCTTTTCCAGCCCTTGTTTTTCTAACGCCCCGAACAGTGCAGAACTAATTGGTTGCACTTGTTCAGCTCCGTTAGCTAGAGCTGCGTCACATGCATCGAGAATTGGAAGCAGCTCCGACACAAGAGACTCATTAGCCCTTGCTCTGCTGTCTGTCTCACGTTTTGCAACTTGCTTACGGTAGTTTTCAAACTCTGCCTGCACCCGGCGAGATGCTTCAAGGTAAGAGTCCCGCTCACGAGTTAACTCAGCTAACTCACCATCTGAAGATTCGCTAGCTCCATTAATGATGTCCGCTAGCTCTGCGTCAATTGCATCAGCACTTTCAACCGGAATGTCCTGGTTATCTGAGGCTGAGCTGTTCTCCGGCGAACCCTCACTAGAGGGCTCACCGGCATTGAAGGTATGATTCTCTGATTCTTCAGAACTCATCTACTACTTCTCCTCAGAATCTTCCGCACCCTCATCGTCTTCGATGATCTCGGCGTCAACCACATCATCACCCTCAGCATCTGAATCACCTTCGGCTGCGTTATTAGCCTGCTCAGCAGAAGCTTGCTCATACAACTTGGTACTAACAGCCTGGCTAGTGGTTACAAGCTTCTCAGTCGAAGTTTTGATCGCCTCCAGGTCATCACCAGATAGAGCCGTCTTTAACTCTTCTACAGCTTCGGAAACTGGTGCTTTCTCAGACTCATCGATCTTGTCTTCGTTGTCCTTTAGCATCTTTTCCGTCTGGTAGACCAAAGAATCAGCCTGGTTACGAACCTCAGCCTCTTCGCGGCGAGCTGCGTCTTCAGCTGCGTGTTCTTCAGCGTCGGCAACCATTTTCTCAATGTCTGACTTATCTAGATTCGATTGACCAGTAATTGTAATTGACTGCTCTTTGTTAGTTGCCTTGTCTTTGGCCGACACATGGACTATTCCGTTCGCATCAATATCGAAAGTAACTTCAATCTGTGGTACTCCACGGGGTGCTGGCGGAAGATCAACAAGCTGGAACTTGCCCAATGTTTTGTTGTACATCGCCATATCTCTCTCGCCTTGCAGTACGTGAATCTCCACAGACGGCTGATTGTCCTCAGCAGTTGAGAACGTCTCCGATTTACGTGTTGGGATAGTTGTATTGCGTTCTATCAGCTTGTGCATCACTTGTCCCTTGGTTTCGATGCCAAGAGAGAGTGGGGTTACATCGAGGAGGAGAATGTCTTTAACATCCCCCTTCAAGACGCCAGCCTGGACAGCTGCGCCGATGGCTACAACTTCGTCTGGGTTAACAGTCTTGTTTGCTTCTTTGCCTGTAACCTTTTCGACTAGTTCAGCAACGGCCGGCATACGAGTCGAACCGCCAACCAAAATGACGTGATCAATTTCATCATTACTCAAACCAGCGTCTTTCATAGCTGCTTCAACCGGAGCCTTAACTCGATCAAGCAACTCAGAAGTTATCTCCTGAAACTTTGCCCTAGAGAGATTGAGGTCGAGATGGAGCGGTCCTTCAGCAGTAGCGGTAACGAAAGGAAGGTTGATATTTGTTTGCTGAACCTGGCTTAGTTCTATCTTCGCCTTCTCGGCAGCCTCCTTAAGGCGCTGAGCAGCCATTTTGTCGGCTGCGAGATCAACGCCATGGGCGCCCTTAAATTCTGAAACCATCCAAGAAATTATTGCTTCATCCCAGTCATCTCCACCAAGTTCGGTGTCTCCAGAAGTGCTTTTCACTTCAAAAACACCGTCACCGATTTCGAGGATCGATACGTCAAAAGTTCCGCCACCGAGGTCGAAGACCAAGATAGTTTGGTCAGCTTCGCCATCTTTGTCTAGACCATACGCAAGCGCTGCTGCAGTTGGCTCATTTATGATACGCAGAACCTCGAGCCCTGCGATTTGCCCGGCTTCTTTGGTAGCGGTGCGTTGAGCATCATCAAAATAGGCAGGAACTGTAATGACTGCTTCAGTCACCTTGTCTCCCAAATAGTCCTCAGCATCACGCTTGAGCTTCATCAATGTTCGAGCGCTTATCTCTTGAGGGGTGTACTTTTTGCCATCTACGTCTGTTGTCCAGTTGGTGCCCATGTGACGCTTTACCGAACGAATTGTTTTGTCTGGGTTAGTGATCGCCTGACGCTTAGCCAGCTCGCCAACCAACACTTCACCATCGTCTTTCGAGAATGCAACTACAGATGGAGTTGTTCGTGAACCTTCAGAGTTGGGGATTACCACCGGGTCGCCTGCTTCAAGAACAGAAACCACCGAGTTCGTTGTACCCAAGTCAATTCCTACAGCCTTAGCCATTGTTATTTCTCCTGTTTTACTTGTTCGACTTATTCCAACCAAGAGCTTCTTGGTTGAGTATTAAGTATCCTAATACTTCTTCGTCACAAATACTACTTACTTGAGTGCCTTGTTGTCAAGTTTTATCATGGCTATGGACTAAATGCCAAAATTTGGACGGTTTATCCACTACTGAAGCGCTCCCTTCCAGTAGCATGTGGCTTCAAGTGAGGGAATTGGCTTAGCCACCTGGAGACCAGATGATTTGCAAAGCATGCGGACCGAGCATTCTTCTAGGCACGATTGGTCTTATTACAGGTATCGCCGGAATCCTCAACGAAAACTCAACTACTCTGCCAGCTGCGGCCGGTATATTCGCACTCGGGGCTGGCTGGACCGGGGTTCGACTCGGCAGACAGCTTGGAGCCGAACAAGAGCGCAATGCCCTGGTAGCCGAAGAACTAGCCGACGTCATCCATCGATCTAAAACAACTGAACAAGAGCTAGAAAAGATCAAGACTGAATCTCAGACCGAGGTTAACAAGACAGAGACTCAACCAAAGGCGCCAGCTCAAACAGCCCAGACCAACTCGACTGACCCTTTGCTTGATTCTCAAACTGGCCTCTTTTCTGAGAATTTCTTTAGAGTCGCACTCGAATCCCGGATTGCCTCTGCCCGCCGCCATCTACGACCCATCTCAGTGATTCTCATCGAAGTTACTTCCCAGGTAGAGAACTTCAACTCAGATTCTATAGCAGCCGCGATTCGCGAAACCATCCGCGATGCTGACACTGCCTGCCGCATGGACAGCGGCGAGTTTGCACTGGTGTTAGAAGACACGCCCGAGACTGGAGCAATCTGGACTGTGGAGCGGATCAGACGAAACCTCCATACAGCAGAAGACTCGGCCCTTCTATGGGCTGGTCTGGCATGCTATCCGGCTCACGCGTTCTCTCGAGACGCAATTATTGACGCTGCTAGCACTGCTCTAAGTAAAGCCAAAGACTGGGAACAAGGCCGCATCGAAGTGTCCGACACCGTAGAAGAAGAGTGAGCTTAATCAGCCAGCGTTCAGCGTTTCCATACGGGCAACACAGCGCTTAGAATTTGGTTGGGTTGCTGAAAGCTATCCAACGGCCAAAATGATTCTTAGGGCGCTTCTGTTGGCTCAAGCTCTTCGGCAGCCTTCAAGTCTCTATCCCCGATTGGGTTCTCCAGATCAATTTCCGCGATCCAGTTGTTAAGATCGTATTCGCAATCCTCTTCAGTCTTGCCTTCAAGAAGACCAATCTGAATGGCTACTGCAACATCGTCCTCGGATTCTTGAATCACGGGTTCATAGCCGTAGCACTCTGGGGAAAGCATCTCGAACTCGACCGAAATCGTGTCTTCATCGACGGTTTGGACATCACCAAACACTGCTGGCTGAAGGTTGGTAAGCCCACCAGAAGAATCTAATGTTTGGGGACCATCAACAATCGAAGTTTCGAACTCGGGTTCTGGTTCTTCAACTGGCTCCTCATCGGTGCAGGCTGCCATCGCTAGCCCTGCTACTGCTACTAAAGCTATTAGTTTTTTCACGTCGCTTACCCTTCGAGAGATGGACTACAGGCCACTCGTTCGGAGCGGTCGTTGCCTACCTTAGTCTCTACAAAGTAATCAATGGTGCCACTACGGATCGAATCTGTAAAGCTAGTCCCAGCAACCTTGCCACGCCACCAAACATTGCCACCATCAACAGAACGAGACACAACATACTCAGCACCAGCATCAGCAACCGCAGTCCAACTTATTACTGCTTGTCCACCTATAATCGCAGCACCACAAGAGGCTACTGCTGAGACAGGTTCCGGTTGAGGTTCGGGCGGCCCTGGCTCTCCCTCAACACAAGACACACGCTCGCTACGAGAACCATCCTCAAACACAGCCAACACAAAATACTCTAAAGTCGCATCACGATTCGAATCAACAAACGAAGTACCATCAACCGCGCCACGCCAATACTGCTGAGAACCATCAACAGAACGATAAACAACATGCTTCACACCACCAACAGCACCAGACCAAGAAACATTAACAGAGTCCCCCGAAACCTGGAAAGTGCAATTCGTCGGCACAGCAGTCGGCTCAGGCTCAATCTGAGTCATAACACAATCAACAGCTGACGATTTGTCAATGCTTGCCTTTGAAACAACTGAGTAAGCTAGTACACCGTCTTTGTTGGTATCAACGAAGGTCGTATCCTCAGTCGCACCTCGCCAAGAGACATTTCCTCCATCAACGGATCTAGAAACAACATACTTCTCAGCACCATCAACCGCATCCCAGACAACTGTCACAGTCTCCCCAGACACAGTTGCCTCACACGATGCGGGTGCTGCCAACGCAGCTGAACCGCCGTCTGCGTTACAGAGACGGACCAGATCACGTCCCGGAGCGGTAGAACCGATCTCACCTACTGAGTTGAATCCACCAGTAACCCAGAGACATCCATCGGAAGCTGGCAATACGGCCCAGCCACCGACATCACCAGCCATGTAAGGGTTAAACCGCTGATCACGCTCGCCTGTATTGCCATCATAGGCAATGACGCCAGAGACAGAACCCGTGTACTCATATGGCTGAGTTAGGCTTGCGAGGTCCCAGTTGAACTCTTTAACTGTCAAGTCAACCATTTCATCAGCACTAATATGAGAGCCCCAGCAATGGCATGTTGCATAAACTCGGTCACCAATAACCTCTAGATTCTGGCCATCACCGCCGCTACGCATGAGGTTTACTTGATACTCAGAATGCTTCTGCGTTGTGTGCTGCTTTATGAGGGCCATTCCTTGGTTCTCATCGTGCACATAAGTTGAGTGTTCTGTTCCTGTGATGAAAACGTTTCCATTTGGTAAAGCCTCAACGTCATACATCCAGGTAGCAGTTTTATTGACAGCGAAGTCATTCCATGTCTCTTGTGAAGCGTCAGAGCGATCAAAGGCTTTCAAACCCTTATTTCGGGACTGCACTGATTTTCCAGCGACATAGACACTATCGGTCGTGTGGCTAAGCGCTATCCCCCAAACACCTTCAAACGAACTGGCATCTGGAATCCACGAACGATCAAGTGCTCCAGTTGCGAGGTTAAAGCGAACCACTCCACTCACAGCAATTGGGGCACCACCATCGTTTGCAGAAGTAAATGAGCCTGCAACGTATAAGAAACCATCATGCCCGATGTGCAGGTCTCGTACCGTAGCGACGTCACCGAAAACACGACCACTAAACGAACCATCTCGCTCGCCTGTCTCGGGATCTATCTTTACAAGGCCTCCAACTTGAACGCCATTCCAAGTCTTCATCTCGCCGCCGACAAACATGCCACCATCAGGCGCATTTTGTAGAACCAGAACCGGCCCACCTACCTCAGGAGCGAATGAAAAGTTAGGTACACCAGTACGGAGATCAACAGCTGCCATGTAAGGCTGAGACTCAACCTCAACCCCGTTAGTCAGATTTAGAAAGTTGCCTCCAACATAAACCTGGCCATCTGACTCTTCCAAAGCCCAACCAAGCGAAGAGAATCTGTTGACTGTAAGCGAATCACCAAAGTCACTTAAACCCCAGCTTGTACGTTGTCTAGTTTCAAGGTTGGAGTCATCCCATGACGTTTGGGCGCTTCCTACAGAGGCAGATAAGGCCACAGCAAAGGCGGTGACAGAGATAGCTGCTGCGATCAGTTTCAAAATTTTCATCAGGGTTCAAGCTCCGGATAGGCAAGTCTTAGTAATTTCCCTCGAGAACTAGATCGACCAATTTGTGACTCAACTTGACAGGCTTGGGTGAAATAGCTCCCATTCAAGCGGTGTTGCTAAAGTACCGCTCTAACCCACTATTTGAGCAGGAAGTTAGCCATTCAAAGCCGGAGTACAGGCCACTCGTTCGGAGCGATCGTTGCCAACTTTGGTCTCAACGAAGTACTGGATAGTCCCGCTACGCACAGAGTCACTGAAGCTGGTTCCGGCAACCTTGCCACGCCACCAAACGTTACCGCCATCTACAGAACGAGATACAACATACTCAGCACCAGCATCAGCAACCGCAGACCAAGTTACTCGGGCGCTGCCATTCTGAATAGTTGCATCGCAAGACGCTACTGCAGATACGGCTTCCGGTTCTGGCTGAGGAGGACCAGGTTCCCCTTCTACGCAAGGGACACGTTCACTACGAGAACCATCCTCAAACACGGCCAAAACAAAATACTCTAGGGTCGCATCACGATTCGTATCAGTAAACGAAGTACCATCCGTAGCACCACGCCAATACTGCTGCGAACCATCAACCGAACGGTAGACAACATGCTTCACAGCACCATTGGCGTTGGTCCAAGAAACGTTGATTTCTGCACCAGAGATCTGGAACGTGCAATTCGTGGGAACATCCGTAGGCTCAGGCTCAACGTCAACCATCGAACACTGCACTGCCGTTGACTTATCTTTGCTAACTTTGGTTACAACAGAATAAGCGAGCTCACCATCTTTATTGGTATCAACAAACGAAGTATCCTCAGTCGCTCCACGCCACGAAACAATCCCTCCATCTACAGAGCGAGAAACCACGTATTTCTCCGCACCAGCAACAGCATCCCAAACCAGAGTCACGGTCTCACCAGAAACAGTCGCCTCACATGAAGCGGGAGCTGGTATCGTCACCGAGCCGCCTTCAGCATCACATAACCGAACTAGATCACGAGCAGCCGCTGTGTTTCCGATTTCACCAACAGAGTTAAATCCACCAGTCACCCAGAGACAACCATCGGAAGCTGGAAGTACTGCCCAGCCACCAACATCACCAGCCATATAAGGATTAAACCCCTGATCCCGCTCACCAGTATCAGCATCATAAGCAATCACACCAGAAACAGAACCC
>JAHDFH010000080.1 GCA_020628305.1 Acidimicrobiales bacterium
TAGCTTGCTTGGGTCCGGCAGTTCTTCAGATCAAGCTAAGACTTCAGCAACCACCCTCCCGAAAGCAGGTGTTGAGTTTCAACTTAACCCAGCTGATTATAAAGATCGAATTCTGGTGCTGATAGAACTGCAAGGTGGCAACGACGGTCCCTCCACTTTCGTGCCTTACACCCAAGGCAAGTATTATGACCTTCGCCCACGGTTAGCGATCCCGCAGGACCAAGTCATAGTCGTTGATGACACGCTCGGGCTCAACCCAAACTTGCAGGCACTGTCAAAACGTAACTTCGCAATCGTTGAAGGTGTTGGCAACACCTTGGACAGCCTTTCTCATTTTGACCAGCAGGATCAATGGCATGGTGCTGGTAGCCGCAGGGTCGGTTTTGTTGCACAGCTTGGCGAGGAACTCATTCAAAAGTATGGGGGAGATGGGCTTACAACTTTGTCAGTAGCGGGCTATGCGCCACAGCTGGCGGGAGCGAGTGGCTCAACTCTTTCAGTTGAAGCAGTCAATATGGTGCAGACATTCGCCAGAGACTATGGAAGCTTCCCAGCTTTTTATTCAGCAGTGGATGAATTTCAAGGCGGGCCTTTAACCACCCGAATGGTTAATTCTGCCACGCTGCTAAAAGACCTTGGTTCACGCGTTCCACAAGAACTTGAGGTTGATAAAGAAAGCCCTATGATTAAAGAGGGCAAAGAGTTGGGTAAGCAACTTGACGGAGCAGCAACTCTGATAGAAGCTGGAACGGCTCCCCGAGTGATTCATGCAAAGCTCGGCGGGTTCGATACACATAACAACCACGATTACAAACATGATGACCTTATGAAACAAGTCGATTTCGCGATTGATGGTTTCTTGCAGCGGATGGATGTGGCTGGATATTCCGATCGGGTTCTTGTGGCGTTAACGTCTGAGTTCGGCAGAAGAGCTGAAGAAAATGGGGACGGCTTCGATCATGGTAACGGCTCAACACTGATGGTGTTTGGTCCGGTTAACCCAGGCCGATATGGTGTGCCTCTTGATTTCAACGCTCTGGACGATCGGGGTAATTTCAAAACTGAGATTACATTCCAAGAATATTTGCGAACTCTTGCCCATGATTGGCTTGGGGTGGAGTCAGTGCTACCAGAAGCTGCAAGCATCGAAGGCCTCGTGGCGTAACGGTTGGGGACAGGTCCCGATCGTCACGGTGGCACGGTGACACGGGAATGCGCTATTTTGCCAGGCACCATAAACATCGTCTAATTTGTGTCATCCTGGGGCGACCGAAGGTCGAGCCCGGGATCTCATCGCCTATAACCTCTAGACTCTTCTTGTGAGTGAATTTGTAGAGATGCTGAATGAACCAAAGAACAGCATGGGCCGCACGCTTGAAGTTATGGAAATTGTAAAGACTGATCCCTCAAGAACTGAAGAACTATTTGAGCTTTACTTTCAAGAGGATGAGTGGGTGAAGTTGAGGTCATCAAACGCCCTCAAGAGACTATGGCGGGAAGACAACGATAACATCAAACCCTTTGTCAACAAGTGGGTTGAAAAAGCAAGCGCAATTGATCAACCTTCGGTTCAGTGGACGTTCGCCCAGATGATTGAGGAGTGTACGGAGCTTCTCACAACTACACAGTTAGCGAAGGCAGTCGAGCGTGTTAAGAACTATTTGATTGAATCGCAAGACTGGATCGTTCTCAACTCATCAATTAGTTCACTTACAAAATTTGCACTCGAAGATGCTGAACTGCGAGCTTGGCTTGTACCGCATCTAGAGGAGCTCACCAAAGAAGATCGAGCGTCTGTAGCAAAGCGAGCAACCAAGGCATTAGAGAAGCTCAGCTAGCGAACCGTCTGCTTATCGATGACGGGATTCTGGGGAACGGCCTTTCACTGCTGGGAAGAGGTAGATAGGTAAGTCGATGTTCTAAGAGATTTTCTACAAGTTCGAAATCTTGAGAAGCTGCGATCTCTTCACATAGTTGTCTGAGTGTCTCTACGGAGTCCTCCGTAGAGCGGCCAAGATAAGTAGCACGAATCTCATCTGCTGTATAGGCATCGAAGGCTGACACATGATTGTCTATATATCTTTCGATGATTCCACCTACGGTGCCTGGAAAATTCCATTCCATAACATACAACTGTCTGACTAGATTGAAGTGTGCAATCGATCCCCAATAAGGATGGTTCCTTGTAACTGTCAGGCTTTCGGCGTGGAGTTCGCAAAAGTATTCCTCAGGACTTGTAAGGCTGTATGGTCGAGTCTTAGGAGTCACCTTGGCAAATGACCTTGAATCACTCGGGCAAATTGAGCTAGATGATTCACCAACGAGATCAAGGGTTGGAATGGGGCCTGAAGCACCGAAGAAGTCCTTTGTAGGCGTCAATATGTCGAACATGTTTCCTTGTTCTTCTAGTTTCCAGTGGATACCATGTCCAAGCTCATGTGCGAAAAGCTTCTGAACCAGTTTATTGATGAGCTCTGGATGTTTGAGAGTTGACTTTAGAAGGCTAGCGCTAGCAAATACTATAAGTCGGTAGTGATTCCCTTCTCGTTCTGGTTTGACTTGCACACCAGCTATGGGTTTCAATAACTTGAAGATGTTCTCCCTGAAGTTCAGGACGATCTCATCCAGATGTGCCACTTCCTGACGATTGTAAAAGCTAGCTCTTACAATGGCTTTCCCCAAAGACTTCGCATGTTCTGTTTCCTTTTGCCTTCTTCCGGGGAGGAGTCGTCTTTTTGGTTTGATCTGAAACTCAACACTGAAAGCCGAGAACCACAGATTTATTGATACCTGAACTTCAGCGACAGAAGAAGCTTCCTCTATTGCATCGATAGTGGAAGTCATGATTTTTGAACTTAGCCCGGGTATGTAGCTACGATCGTTGGGCTTGGGAGGTCCAAAAGTTACTTTCGGAAGTGCCGCTGGAGCGGTAGTTCTCTCCCTTAGGATATTTTCCTTGCGATACCCATGCTTGTACTGTCGGTGTTTCGATCCAACCCAAAGGTAGAAGCGTTTAATGTTTCGGTGACTCTGAAGAAGCGCTGCCAGGGCGAAGGTGGTTGTAAAGAATGTGACTCCGAGGTTCATCAGAAGCTGATAACTCGTGTAAAGCAATACAAGTGAGGCAGATCTACCAAAGCGATGTTGTAGATATTTCAACCGCCGCCAGTAATACGCCACACCTCAGTGTAGCAGCGGGCAAAGCCTTGAGGCTCAGTCGAGCTAGCCAGTTATTGCTTCTGCTGGAGGGACATAGTCATAACCCAAGGCTTCAGCTACCGCAGCTTCGGTAACTTTTCCAGCAATCACGTTTAACCCGTTGAGCAGATGTGGGTCTTCTTGCATTGCAGCGATTGGGCCTTTGTTAGCAAGATCGAGAACGTAGGGGAGTGTTACTTGGTTGAGGGCGTACGTGCTGGTTTTTGGTACTGCTCCTGGCATGTTCGCAACGCAGTAATGCACTACATCATCAACTACATAAACAGGATCTTCGTGAGTTGTGGGTTTAGATGTTTCAAAAGCTCCACCCTGATCAATAGCGACATCAACCACAACTGACCCTGCTCTCATTTGGGAGATCATTTCAGCCGTTACGAGCTTTGGCGCTTTGTCACCCTTAACTAACACTGCTCCAACTACAACATCAGCATCAAGCACAAGTTGTTCAAGCGATTCGGGAGTTGAATAAACGGCGTTAACTTTATCTCCCCAGCGTTGGCTGATCTCATCTAAAACCTCTTGGCTTCGGTCAAGAACTGTTACGTTGCCGCCAAGACCAATCGCCATCTCAGCAGCGTGCTGGCCGACGAAACCTCCACCAATGATCACAACCTTTGCAGCGTCAACTCCTGGCACTCCACCGATCAACAGACCTGAACCACCTTTAGGTGCTTCGAGATAGTTAGCTGCTGCCTGAATAGACATACGTCCAGCAACCATAGACATTGGAGCGAGTAGCGGTAGGCCACCGTTATCATCGGTAACCGTTTCGTATGCAATACAAGTAGCACCAGAACCTACGAGATCTTTAGTTTGTGCAGGATCTGGAGCGAGATGCAAGTAGGTGAAGAGTGTGTGACCGGGAGTAAGCATCGCCCGCTCAACAGCCTGAGGTTCTTTAACCTTCACAATCATTTCAGCTTCGGCAAAAACTGCTTGAGCAGATTCAAGAACTGTTGCGCCAGCCGAAGAGTAATCACTATCTGATACGCCTATGCCTAACCCGGCTCCAGTTTCGATGAACACATTGTGGCCGGCAACGGTGAGTTCTTTGACGCTAGCTGGGGTCAAGCCAACCCTACGCTCGTGATTCTTGATTTCCTTAGGCACACCAATTTTCATAAACAGAGCTTAGTGCATGGTTTAGGCTGCAGCTTGGGAGCGTGTTGAAATGAGGTTACTTGTAGCGAGCAACTTAAGGGGGGGTATAGTAATTGCTATGGCGAGCAATGAACTAGACAGAAGAGTGACACAACTTAGGGCTGCTGTAGATGCCCGGGTTGACATGCATGATAGGGAACTAAGCGCACTAAGGTCATCTAGACGGTTTATTAGTATCGCTTTAAATCTCGCTTTTGTAGCCTTGGTTGCACTTTTGGTTGCAACAATCCCCTTTTTTAGGTCCTGGGCACCTAACTTCATAGAACGTGTTCTAGATAATCCCGGCCTTGGGGTGATGTCCCTAATAGCTGGGGCTCTGATATGCATTCTCTCTGTTTGTGATATAGCCCTTGGATTCGTAGAGGCGGGTCGCATGAAGAGCAAGGCTTCGGAGTTAGCTGAGATTACTAACCTCGAAAAGGAGCTCGAGTTTCAGAATGCTCAAGTCAAGAAAACTGAGTTTCGGGAAGAACTCAGCGCCCTTGCGAAAGCTGTATCTGATATTCGAGAAGCTCTTGATATTGAGTCAAATCTTGAGACAGTAACAGACGAAGATCTATCTGTTTCAAATCCAGCTCCTGGTGTTAGCACATTTGCTCTTGGAGTACCTGATGTTGCTGCAGTAGAGGGGCCAGATGTTCCTGATGCTAGTGCAGTGAATCAACCTGAAAGTACCGGTAGTCCGGCCCGTGGTACAGGGTCCACACCGCCTCCGAGCCTTTAATCTAGATGAGAGCAGAGGGTTCACCTGCCGCAGCTAGCTTGCTGGATCCCGTCTAATCGCAGAGCCAAACCGCTGCTCGCTAAACTGAAACATGCGGTTTGATGAACAGATCCCCGAAGAGATTCGCTCTAATTATCGTTCGGCTGCATTCAAAGCTGAGATATACCGCTTGCTTGCCGCTGCAAGCTTTTATTCGATTTTTCCAGTTTCAGCGGTTGCCACCGCCCAAGGTTGGAGTCCTCTGTTTTCCCTCGTTGGAGTTGCCGCGCTAGCTGTCCTAGTGCCGTTGCAAGTAATCAACGCTCGCAAAAGGGATGCATTGTTGAGCCAGTATTATGTTCTCAGGTGGGAGCCGTCTAGTTCAGAGGCTGGGTTCGCCGCAGTGATCCAAGGAATTGCTTCAAAGTTCAACATACAAGACAAACATAAGATTCGCAGGCGTGTATTTTGGGGGTTCATGTCTGGCTCGATCATCTTATGTGGCCTAGCAGGAGTTGTCATAGGCGGACTGACAGGGGTAATAGTAGGTATTGGAATTCCCGTTGGTCTATTGATCGACTCTCGTGCGTTGTATCGTCGACATGTTGAGGTGCCAAGGCGAAAGGATGTCAATAAAGAGCAGGCTGGCACAAGTGACGGCCAGCGAACAGTATCACCTAAATCATTATGGGAGAGGTCACGGCCAACTCCAACACCCATGGATGATCACGTCAGTAAAGTGAACTTTCTTCGGCCCCCGACACCAGATACCAGGCGTCGCTCTAGCACACAGCCAGGGCCAGGGAAAGGACGATGTTCCTCTGTCCGAGACTCAAATCGTCGGCCTCGACGCTGAAGTATCCAGCTCATTGCCCTTGCGAAAGCACAGGAGTTCAGGTCTCCAGTACGCGCCGGTTCGAGCGACTCAATGTAAAGAGAACATGTTCTGCCAGGTCATGCTCAGGATCGATCTTTGGGTGGAGAAACTTCTTGTGGGCGTCAGCCATGCCAAGCCGTTTCATAACGGCGATAGACCTGAGGTTGCTTGAAGCTGTGAACGAGACGACTCGGTCGAGTTGAAGTTCATCAAAGGCGAAGTCAAGAACTTCCAGTGCTGCTTCGGTCGCATAACCGTTGCCCCAAAAAAGATGATGTAGCCTCCAGCCGATTTCGACAGCAGGAGCGAAGGGCATGAAATCTGGCACTTCGAGTAACCCAACGAAGCCCATAAACTTTCTCGAAGTCTTTTCCTCTGCTGCCCAAAGTCCCCAACCTGCTTTGTCGATGTGAGTTCTACAGCGCTCTGCGAGCAGATCACTTGCCTCATTACTGAGCGCTTCTGGAAAATGCTCCATCACAACCGGATCGCTATTGAGTTGTCTAAAGGGTTCGAGGTCTGTCAGTTGCCACTGCCGCAGCGTTACTCGATTGGTGTAAAGATCGGTCATGTGAAGCACCTAACGACTCCAAGTTTACACCTTTATCGAAAGGTGCTGTCTTCAGAGTCACGGTATACACTAGCCATCCGGTAGAAGTTTAGGTGTGGTGATTTAAATGGTAAGTGTTCGGTCAGCGTTTCCTTTACTGAGTCCAGTTAGCGCTTTGATCGGTCTACAGAGAATCTTAGAAGGCCTTGAATCAGCTCACGCTGACAGACTTGTTCTATCTCGGAACGAACAAGTTGCGCTTGAAGAATGGATCGATTCCTTGTCCAGTGACCGTTCACAGTTCAGAGGTCACTTTGATTTTCCCATTCTGTCCTTCCGACCAGCTTTAGACGACAAGACCCTGGATATCGACATTCAAGGCTTTGGTGCTGAACAGGTCACATACGATGAACTAATCAGAACGGAACGACAGCTGGCAATAGCTATCAATGCTGTATCCATGCTTTCTGGGAGAAGAGCCTCAGCTGCAGTTGACTTGGTCCAGGTCGAGGGGTCATGCTTTCAACCAGTAGTTGCATTCCGACACCTTGTAAAGGCGTATCAATCGGTATTGGACTATCGCATGATGATTGATCATCTCGAAGGTATCTCGGAAGTTAAGGAAGG
>JAHDFH010000015.1 GCA_020628305.1 Acidimicrobiales bacterium
GATCCTGCTGGTCAAAATGAGAAAGGCTGTCCAAGGTGTTGCCAACACCTTCAACAACTGCGAAGTTGCGTTTCGAAAGAGCTTGCAAGTTTGGGTTAAGTCCGAGGGTGTCATCAACGACGATGACCTGATCTTGTGGAATCGACAGTCTTGGACGAAGATCGTAATACTTACCTTGAGTGTAAGGCACGAACGTAGATGGGCCGTCGTTGCCACCTTGCATTTCTATCAGCACCAGAATGCGATCTTTATAGTCAGCTGGGTTGAGTTGAAACTCAACACCTGCTTTCGGGAGGGTGGTTGCTGAAGCCTTAGCTTGATCTGAAGAACTGCCAGACCCAAGCAAGCTACCAACTGAGCCTCCAGAGTTGCGCCCCCCATAGGCTAAGGCTGCTGCGCTAACCAAACTTGTGGCGCCAAGCCCTGCAATGAACTGTCTTCTAGTGATGCGGCTGCCCCTAGTATTGTCATCGGTCATGTGAGGTTCACCTCCGGCGACATCATCGTCAACCACCAACGCAGTTGCACGATGCGATCCTCAGAATTGACATCTGGACGATTTGGGATTGAGTTAAGGACCTGCATGGTTGAATCACTCACATCATAAACTCCGCAACGGTCAAGCACTTCTTCTATAGATGCAGTACTTCCACCTTCAAGCTCAGAGTAATTAGCGGTTGCTTGTTCTGTCCTACCGAGCATGGAACCAACGTCAAGCCATTGACTAGCATCCGGCCAACCAGCAACGTTTGGCGGATGCCAAGGTCTTTGCCCAAGTCGAGCAACCCGCCACTCATCCTCTGACGGATATCGAAGCACCCGCTTAAGGTTGAGGTAATACTCCATACCAGACCGTGGCCGGACATAATGGTTGCTCTCAACAAACTGCTGCGAGCTAAGGATTGCCTTAATTAGCCACTTGATGTCATAGCCTTGTTGTAGCCACTGATCTCCAAGGTTTTCTGGAACCGGAGTAGATTCACCAAGAAACTCTTTCCAAACTAAGGATGAAATGCGTTTCGCTGTTCTTGGATCATCAAGCAATTTATTGGTGATACTTGCCACATCCCACTCTTTAGTCTCGCCAAGAAACTCGAGAGCTCCGGTATGGCCACGCTTAGGGTTGTATGTGGGGACTGAGTTATCGTCGAGTTGCCAGCCTGACATTGCAAGAGCTGCGTTGCGAACATCTTGCTCTGAGTAGTTGCCCACACCGAATGTAAAGAGTTCCATTAGTTCTCTGGCAAGGTTCTCGTTTGGGTTCGAGGCACGGTTTGATTGTGCAGAAAGATACCTCATAAGTAGAGGGTCCATCACGAAGGCTTGAAGCAGATCTCGATAGTTACCTAGTGCGTTGCTGCGCAGCATGTCAACGTGTTGCGGAAAGATATGGAAAGCTTTGCCAGTTACCGAATATGAACAGCAAAGAATGGTTGACCAGAAGAACGCCATCTTCTCTTGCACAGGATTAGTGCTGGTATCTACCAAATCAAACCAGGAAGCGATGCTTTCTTTATATGCCTGGTAGTACTCAAGGTCGCTGCGGTAAATTGGCTGAGAACTTAGAGGTCTGTCTAGAAGCGAATCCACCGCTTGAGACCAGCCTTGTGAATCAATAGTGGCACCAACTTCAACAATCAACGAAGGCTTATTATCTAAAGTTGTTCGACGCACTAATTTAGCGGCCTGCGCTAAGCCCTTACGATCCGCCATAGGTCAACATTACCACGCTCCTACAGGTGCGTAAAATGGAACGAACTCAGATACTTCTTTCATTACCGGACATCAGTCGCTGTGATCTTTCCTATGATAGAGATCCTCCCTCGGCATTGAGCCTCGGAGGATGACCACTGAGGCGATCAAAGATAATTTATGCTTTATCTAGCTGCAGCTGGTGAATAAACTGGCCCTTCAGAAGGCTGAACTATCACAATTCCCTGGCCTTGGAAACCAACTTGCATAGCTTCACCAGAACCTCGACCTATCAAAGCGCCGGCTTTGAATGACGAGTTGAAAGAGGTTTGCAAACTTGTGCTCCACGCCACGGCAGCATCGGCGTCTGCAAAAGTTGGGGCATCTGTCTGCAACACAACAGGATCGCCATCTGTGGTGATTGCAAGCCAACCCGATCCAGTGAAAACTGTGTTAAACAAACCACCTGCAACCATGCCTGCTGCTCCACCCTTTATTCGGTTGACGTCCCAATTCAAAGAAGGACTGAAAGCAAGAACGTTCTTGCCGTTAACAGTGATGCTCGAGTTAGTGATGTTGAGAATATGAACCTGATGTGCCCGGTCTGCTAAAAAGACTTCGCCTTGGCCGGAACACTTCATCAAGCTTTGGCCCTCACCAGTCATAGCACGCTTGACAAACTTGCCTACGCCGCCACCCTGATAGGCGAAATCCACTTGCCCTTGGTACGCAACCATCGAACCCTGCTTAGCGTAGAACTCAGGCCCGAGCTTCACCTTAAGTAGTCGACTGTTTTGTTTTACCACCGGCGCATCGTCGCTTGTCTCAGCAAACTTAGGGTCTGTTAAAAGCTCAGTCTCAATGCTCCCTTGCGCCTGAACAGGCTGTGGTGTCGGCTGAGGAGCTGGAGCTGCTTGCTGAGCAGGCTGCACTTGATCAGTCCACTGGGATCCGTCCCAGTATCGTACGTTTGCTGCGTTCTGTGGGTCGGCATACCAGCCTGGCTGTGGTGAAGTCATGGTCTAGAACTTATCATGGCTTGATAAACCAATGACTAACCATCTGGAGATGACACACAGATGTGACGTTTGTGCCTGTCCCAAACTGTCACAGCAATGAACTGTTTCTCAAAGCCCCGCTTTGATGTGAAGGTCAAGGAGCCCCTGACCTTGTCGGTCTAAAAATGGTCTTATCATGTCCGCAACTTCGCCCAGTCCCGACCCTCCAGCAAGCTGGTGTCTAACTAATGCTCGTGCCTGTGGGTCAAGAGGTGCCTCGAAAAGTGATGGGGCCGTGCTTGCGTATTCTGCCATATGTCGACACTAGCAAGTAATCAGAAAGCGTGCCCAAAAACCAAATGAGGCGGCCCTTGTGAGGCCACCCCATTCGAGTTATATAGGTTTTGAGATCCCGGAACAAGTCCGAGATGACACTTACGCTTTAGACCTCTTGGATCTTAAGCTCGATGTCAACACCAGCAGGCAACTCAAGCCGTTGCAATGAATCGACTGTCTTTGGATTTGGTTCCATAATGTCAATTAGACGCTTATGGATTCGCATCTCAAAGTGCTCACGGCTGTCTTTGTCCTTGTGAGGTGAACGGATTACACAGAATCTGTGCATCTCAGTTGGAAGTGGGATAGGCCCACGAAATACAGCGTTTGTCCGAGCAACAGTTTCAACGATCTTCTTTGTTGACTGGTCAACAATTTCGTGATCGTATGCTTTTAGTCGGATTCTAATTTTTTGTTGAGTCGCCACAATGGTCCTATTCGATAATTTCGATTACTCGACCAGCACCTACGGTACGGCCACCTTCACGGATAGCAAAGCGAAGACCCTCATCCATAGCGATTGGGTTAATGAGCTCTACTGTCATTTCGGTGTTGTCACCAGGTACACACATCTCTGTGCCGTCTGGAAGGTTAATCTCACCAGTTACGTCAGTTGTTCTGAAGTAGAACTGTGGACGGTAGTTGGTGAAGAATGGCTTGTGACGTCCACCCTCTTCCTTGGTAAGTACGTATACCTGAGCCTTGAACTTCTTGTGAGGTGTGATTGAACCTGGAGCTGCAAGAACCTGGCCGCGCTGTACGTCGTCTTTTTCAACACCACGTAGAAGTGCACCAATGTTGTCTCCAGCCTGTCCACGGTCAAGGTCCTTACGGAAAGCCTCTACACCAGTACAAGTGGTCTTGTGAGTGTCTTTGATACCTACGATTTCAACTTCGTCACCGATGTTGATGATGCCCTGCTCAACCTTACCGGTTACTACAGTTCCACGACCGGTGATTGAGAATACGTCCTCAATTGGCATTAGGAATGGCTTGTCGAAGTCACGCTCTGGCTCTGGGATGTAAGAGTCAACCTGAGCCATTAGCTCTTTGATCTTCTCTTGCGCATCAGCATCACCCTCAAGTGCTTTAAGAGCTGAAACATGAACCACTGGAACGTCGTCTCCTGGGAATTCGTACTCTGTGAGAAGATCACGAGCTTCCATTTCAACGAGCTCTAGAAGCTCTTCATCGTCAACCATGTCAGCCTTGTTAAGAGCCACAACAATAGCTGGAACACCAACCTGGCGTGCAAGCAGTACGTGCTCACGTGTCTGAGGCATTGGTCCGTCTGCTGCAGATACAACAAGGATCGCGCCGTCAACCTGAGCAGCACCGGTGATCATGTTCTTGATGTAGTCCGCGTGACCTGGCATATCTACGTGTGCGTAGTGACGGTTGTCGGTTTCGTACTCGATGTGAGAGACGTTAATGGTAATACCACGCTCACGCTCTTCAGGAGCCTTATCTATGTCAGAGAACGCAGTAGCATCATCACCACTGAGAGTCTTTGAGATTGCGGCGGTAAGAGTTGTCTTACCGTGGTCGATGTGGCCCATTGTTCCCACGTTCAAGTGAGGCTTGGACCTATCAAACTGTTCTTTACCCATTAGGTTTTTTCCTTTCAGATTCCGGAACGAGAGAGTTCACGGGTTGTTTTATTTGTTTCACTCGCCCCGGATGCGCTGGACAATTTCTTCCTGCACACTTCCGGGAGTTTGTTGATAGCTATGAAATTGCATGGTGTAAGTGGCTCGGCCCTGGGTCTTTGAACGGAGATCGTTTGAATAAGCAAACATCTCTGATAAAGGCACCTCAGCTGTAACAACCTGGTTCATACCACGAGACTCCATCTGACCGACCTTGCCTCTTCGAGAGTTAAGATCACCAATGACATCACCCATGTAATCCTCAGGCGTAACCACTTCTACCGCCATCACAGGCTCAAGCAATACAGGCTTAGCTTTACGCGCTGCCTCTTTGAATGCCATGATTCCTGCGATCTTAAACGCCATCTCCGAAGAGTCGACGTCGTGGAATTTACCGTCAAGCAAAGTTGCCTTCACATCAACAGTAGAGAAGCCAGCCAATACACCAGTTGTCATAGCTTCCTGAATTCCAGCATCTACAGATGGGATGTACTCCTTAGGAATACGTCCACCCGAAATCTTGTCCTCAAACTCGTAACCCCCACCAGGACCTGATGGCTCGAGCTTAATCTGCACTTCTGCGAACTGACCAGAACCACCAGACTGCTTCTTGTGTGTGTAGGTATGTGAGTCGATGGTAGATCGAATTGTCTCACGGTAGGCAACCTGAGGTTTACCAACAGTTGCGTCTACCTTAAACTCACGGAGCATACGGTCAACAAGAACCTCAAGATGAAGCTCACCCATACCAGCAATAATTGTCTGCCCAGTCTCTGCATCGGAGTTAACGGTGAAAGTTGGATCCTCTGCAGAAAGTTCAGTGAGCGCCTTACCCATCTTCTCCTGGTCGGCCTTAGTTTTGGGCTCAACAGCTACGTGAATAACTGGTTCTGGGAAGTCGAGAGATTCAAGGATGATCGCATTAGAAGGATCAGTCAATGTGTCACCAGTACGAGCATCTTTCATGCCAATTGCGGCCATGATGTCGCCGGTTGTGGCTTCAGTGCGGTCTTCCTGCTTGTCAGCGTGCATCTCCAACAGACGGCCCATGCGCTCTTTGTTACCACTACGAGTGTTAAGAACCTGCCCACCCTTTTCGAGCTTTCCTGAATAAACACGGAAATAAGTTAGCTTGCCGACCTGGTCAGCACGCATGATCTTAAAAGCAATAGCTGAGAACGGCTCATCGTCAGATGGCTTACGTTCTGCCTCTTCGCCGGACTTCATCATCACGCCCTTCACGGGAGGCAAATCGATTGGCGAAGGAAGGTAGTCAACTACTGCGTCGAGAAGAGGCTGGACACCTTTGTTCTTAAAAGCAGTTCCACAAAGGATAGGGACAAGTTCGCCGGCAATGGTCGCTTTACGTAGAGCAGCTTTGAGTTCATCTAAAGAAATCTCTTCACCTTCGATGTACTTCTCCATAAGCTCTTCATCGGTTCCAGCAACTGCCTCAAGAAGCATTTCACGGTACTCAGCGGCCTTGTCAGTTAGATCTTCTGGAATATCGACTTCGTCCCATGAGGCACCAAGGTCTTCTGAAGTCCAAATAAGGGCCTTCATCTTGAGGAGGTCAACTACGCCAAGGAAATCTGCTTCAGCACCAATCGGGAGCTGTGTGATTGCGATGTCAGAAGTGAGACGCTCTTTAATGGTGTCTACCACGAAGAAAAAATCAGCACCTGTACGGTCAAGCTTGTTAACGAAACACATACGTGGAACACCGTAACGGTCAGCTTGACGCCAAACTGTTTCAGTTTGAGGCTCTACACCAGCAACACCATCAAAAACTGCGACGGAACCATCGAGAACCCGAAGTGAACGTTCTACTTCTACGGTGAAGTCAACGTGCCCTGGTGTATCGATGATGTTGATGCGGTGACCGTCCCAAGAACATGTTGTGGCAGCAGAGGTAATTGTGATACCACGCTCCTGCTCTTGTTCCATCCAGTCCATGGTTGCACCACCATCGTGGACTTCACCAATCTTGTAATTCTTACCGGTGTAATAAAGAATACGTTCGGTTGTTGTTGTTTTACCCGCATCAATGTGGGCCATAATGCCAATGTTGCGGTACTTTTTGAGTTCTTCTGTAGATGCCATCTAGATAATTTCCTACCAGCGGTAATGAGCAAACGCTTTGTTAGCTTCTGCCATCTTATGTAAATCTTCACGACGCTTCACTGATGCTCCAACACCATTTGAGGCATCAAGGAGTTCATTAGCGAGACGTTCTGACATTGTGTTCTCACGACGATCTCGTGAATACTCAACCAACCATCGAATAGCAAGTGTAGTTGCACGACGTGGACGAACTTCAACAGGGACCTGGTAAGTCGCTCCACCGACACGTCGAGAACGGACCTCGAGCTGTGGCTTTACCTGATCAACCGAACGCTTAAGAGTACCGATTGGATCTCCACCAGTTTTCTCAGCAACAACGTCGAGTGCATCATAAACGATACGCTCAGCGACGGTCTTCTTGCCCGAAAGCAGAACTTTGTTTACTAGCTGTGTTACCAAGAGAGACTTGTAAACCGGATCTGGTTTAAGCTCTCGTTTTGGTGCTGCACCTTTTCTAGACATTACTTAGAATCCTTCTTTGCTCCATACCGACTTCTAGCTTGCTTACGACCACTAACACTTGCTGTATCTAGTGAGCCACGAACGATCTTGTAACGCACACCCGGCAGGTCCTTTACACGACCACCACGAACAAGAACAATTGAGTGCTCCTGAAGGTTGTGCCCTTCGCCGGGAATGTATGCGGTCACCTCAATGCCGGTGGTGAGACGGACACGAGCAACCTTACGAAGCGCAGAGTTAGGCTTCTTAGGTGTAGCCGTGTACACACGGGTGCATACTCCACGCCTTTGAGGAGACCCGTTAAGAGCTGGGGTCTTCTCTTTTCTAAATTTTGACTTGCGGCCCTTCCGGACCAATTGCTGCATCGTTGGCACAAGAACCTTTCTAAGTGCGAACTTAAAGTTGTCTAGAGGATAAATACAATGAACCCAAAAATATGGGCTCGCGCAGGCGAATCCATACAATTACGCCGGCTAGATAAGGCTACCCACTAATTAGTGGTTCGCAACTAATAAGTACACAATCTGGGCCAAAAGTTGAACTTGTGATTCGATCAACGTGGCTTAGAGTATTTCGCTACCGCCATTGGAGCGAAAATGGCGATAATCACAGCTGACCATATAAGAGTATACAGGACAGGGTTTGCCAGTGACCAAGCTTCGGGCTCAGGCGAGTTAGCAGGCAAATTACCAAATAGCTCTCGACACGCCTGGGTTACAGAAGAAACCGGGTTCCATTCTGCAAACACTCGAAGCGCCGTCGGCAAACTTTCGGATGGTACGAAAGTGTTTGCGATAAATGTAAGCGGGAATATGACAATGAATGATGCGTTATTGATTACGTCAACACTTGGCACCAGCAACGCAACAAAAGCCATGATCCAGCTGACGGCATAAGCAAATACGAGAAGCAGACCGAATGCAATAACTGCATCCAGGAATGATCCTCGAATTCTCCAACCAACAATCAATCCGGTGATCGACATTATGAATATAGAAAGCATGTTATAAATAACGTCGCTGAATGTTCGGCCAGCTAGCACTGCTGATCGTGACATCGGTAAAGATCTAAACCTGTCGATGATTCCCTTCTGCATATCTTCAGCGATGCCCGCTCCGGTGAACGTAGCTCCGAAAACAACGGTCTGTGCAAAGATGCCGCTGATAAGAAACTCTCGATAGTTCGAGCCTTCGATATCTATAGCCCCGCCAAATACATAGGCAAACAAAAGAACAAACATAATCGGGGAGATCAGCACAAAGACTAGGACTTCGGGAACTCTAAAGATCTTTATGATGTTGCGATGTGCGATTACAGAAATATCAGTCACAGCGTCTTTCAAAGTGCTCATTACTTGTCCTCCGAGTCTTGTTGGGGAGCATCGCCTGTTAGGGTCAAGAACACATCATCCAGAGTCGGACGTCGAAGCCCAACATCTGTGACACTTAACCCCGCTGCTCGGAGCGACTGCAAAACCTGTTCAAGCGATTCAACTCCTGAATCGACCGAGGCAAGCAAGGTTCGAGAGCTTTGCGTAACTTCAACGTCTCCTTGCCTTCCAGGTAGGCTCTCCATTACCGATTTAGCTGAATCTATGTTGGCTTCATCAGCAATCGTAATCTCAACTCTGGAACCACCCATCTGTGCCTTAAGTTCATCTGAAGTCCCTTTGGCTATTGCTTTGCCTTTATCGATAACGACGATCTCATCTGCAAGCTGATCAGCTTCTTCCAAGTACTGAGTTGTAAGAAGTAGCGTTGTGCCGCCCGATACAAGTTCTCTGATTACACCCCAAAGCTCAATACGACTACGTGGATCTAAACCAGTTGTTGGTTCATCAAGGAACAAGATGGGTGGGCTAGCAACAATGGACGCAGCTAGATCGAGTCGTCGACGCATACCTCCTGAATAGCCTTTGGCAGGTCGATCTGCTGATTCGACTAAGTCGAAACGCTCCAATAGTTCATCAGCACGCTTCTTGGCATCAGATGAAGAGAACCTGTATAGGCGAGCAATCATCTTCAGATTTTCACGGCCTGTTAGAACCTCATCGACAGCGGCGTATTGTCCTGACAAGCCAAGTCGGGTGCGGATTTGTTCTGGCTGTGTAGCTAGGTCTAGACCATCGATGGTAGCTGTTCCAGAATCTGCAACTGCCAACGTTGAGAGAATAGAAACGGCCGTTGTCTTTCCTGCGCCGTTCGGACCAAGCAAACCAAGCACAGATCCACGCTGAACATCTAAATCTAGATTATCCAGTGCCTTTACATCGCCGTATAACTTGCTCAATCCTCTGGCAACAATTGCTGCGTCTGATCCGGTCAATGTATCCCTCTCTTTAACCTTCGACTAACTACTCATAGACTAACTGAGAAATTGGATCGGAGAGATCTCTAGCTAGTATTGATTTATGGCAAAACCAACTGAAGAAGAGCAGAACTTGTTTGATTGGTCACTGGCTGACGACTTGCGACGTATGAGAGTGCTGGTAGTGTATGGTAATTTTGAAGCCACGAAGCATCACCCAGCTTCCCTACTTGAAGCTTTAGCTCACAGCAAAGATATCGGATTGAAAAACAGACGCTTTCACTTTCATCGCATGACGGTCCAATTTCACCGCTTTGGATATCTTGACCAAATTGAGCGAGGGGAAGACTTCGTGTACCCACTAACTCAAAAGGCAAAAGACTTTCTGTCTCAAGACAGAGGCAAGCGCGAACCCCTGCCATCTCTAGGTGATTTAGTGCGGGGAGTTCGGGATCGCCTCTTACCTCCAAGCAGCAATCCCGGCTGGGCCCGATCACCTGGTTCATCCAGACCAGCACAAGTTCGCCGGTAGTGCCCATAGTATCGTATCTAGCCCGCTTGCTGAGGCTTCTCCAAACAGACCTCCAGAAACAGGCACCTAAACACACCCTCCACCAACTCGCTCCCATAGCCCACAATAGTCACCAGCGCTTTAACAACGTCACCCGCTCTCCATCACAGTCGCCCCGGTCGCTGTTCAAGTGTTATAGAACGAGCAACTGCAGTTACTGAGATCCCGGAATCCACTTCGCTCCGGGATGACCGCAAGGTGAGGCTGGAGCTCTGGAAGCCGAGAAGACGCCAGGGTCATTCTGGCTGGCCTCGACGGCCAGCTGGAATCTCTAACGACATCAGTCAAAATCCGATTAAAGGCAGCTAGCAACCTCTCGGTGCCGCTAAGGCCACTCAAGATAGCCGGCCGGAGACAGCAAGTGGGACAAATTACCCCGTCCCTAATGCCGCGGCTAGCCGAGCAACTTTCTGCGTTGAAGCAGCACACCAGAAACAAGCACCAGCAAACCGAACCCGGCCAACCATATAGTTGACGCACCCGTAAAAGCAATTGTTTCAACGGTTCCGCCCACAGTTATTACAGCTATATCAGAATCATCCTCATCACCGCCGGTTCCATCAACCACATCATCAACAACCACATCATTATCCGACAAGATATCTGATAGCGAATCAACATCTATAATTCTGTTTCCATCCTCATCTCTGAAACCCGCAACCTCAGCAAGATTGGTTATCTCACCTGGAGCGTCGGCTGAAATTTCAAACGTGATAGGAACCTCAACCATCATCCCCGCCGGAATCGAAACAATAGGCTCAACCAACCCCACAACCCCATCCTCAATCTCAACCCAACCCTCATCAGCCAACACAAGCCCTGCCGGAACATAGTCAACAACTTCAACATCAAACGCATCTGCAGTACCCTGATTCAAAATCCGAACCGTGTAACTCACCAAATCCCCCGGAGCATAAACAGCCGTCTCAGATTCAATAGCAACCTTCTGCAAAGCCAAATCATACGGAGAAGTAAACCCAAAATCCTGAACTACATCATCAGACACATCTAACAACGTTGCATCACTATTAGGCCCAATAAGAGTGAACCTAGAGGCCAAATCCAAACCACCATCAGAATCGTAAGAAGCTACGAGCCCAGCAGGCAAAGAATCCACATCAACCCGCACGCTATACGTGCCAGAACCCAAACCAGCAAACAAATAGTGCCCCGATTCATCAGAAACTGAAGTCACCGGGATGCCAGCCGAAGTCAACACAGGATCACCACCAGCATCCAACAACTCCAAAATCACCCCAACCAGAGGACGCTCCCCCTCATCAAAAACTCCATCAGAATCAGCATCCAACCAAACTAAATCTCCTACAGAGCCAGCAACCACACCAACACAAACATCATTACTAACGACATCCAAAGTCACCACAGCAGCGTTAGAACCAACATTGGCGCAGAACAAATCACCATCCATAGACAACCCAGAACTCAACGTCAACGTAATCTCCCGAGGAACCTCACCCGAAACAACAGTCGGCAACAAAGCCCTAAAACCGGTGACCGTCGATAAGTCAGTAGGTGGAGAAGACAGCCAAACAGTCTCCCCTGTACCCACAACCGAAACATCAGGCACATCTGTTACAGGATCAACCAAACCAAACGAGCAGATCTCATCCAACAACATATTACCCGACCCCAAGCTATCCCCAGTCGGCCAATTAGAAGGAGCACACGGACGCTGATCCACCAACTCCACTGACGTCGTAGTGTACTCAAACACCTCACCCGCCCCAGAACCAACAACACCAACAAACCCAGCACGACCAGACACATCAACTGTTGACGTCTCCGTATTCGCATTAAACCGCAACTCAGAGTTGAACCGCTCAGGAGACGCACCAACAACAGAACCATCCACACCATCACCCTCAAAAGGCAACACACCAATCAACTGACCCCGACCCAAATCGTCACGCCCGCCATTCACGTAAGAAAAAGTCAAATCAAAATCATTGCCAGGTTCAACCACCTCAAACCCAGCGCTAGCAAAAACACCAAACTCGCTTGATTCTGCGAATGAGTTAGATACCCAACGAGAGGTCCAGGCTGAATCCACTACATCATTTATGGATTGAATATCAGACGTTATTTCGACATAGTTCCAGATTCTTGTCGTACTCCAGGTTGGGTCTTCTGAGTTAGTGGTGACAGTAACCTCAAATGGCTGAAGGTCGGAGCTATCAACTACATCACTGATTACGAAATCCACACTGTGCGTAGCTTCATCATAAACTTCCAGACACGTGGGCATAACAACAGCGCAAGTTGAAGACGCAAATTCCATAGCGTTATCGAGCTCATCAGTAATCGTTATAACTGCGCCAGGAGCATAAGTTCCATAAAAGCGAGGTGTTACTTGGTAACTTGTTTCTTCATTGAAGTCAACTAGGTACGTAGAGTCGTCTGATCTCGTCATCCAGATTGTATAGAAAGCATCAACTAGTCGGGTTCTATCCGCAGTTCTTGCATTGAAGGAATAAACACCAGTCGGGTCATCGTCGATCAGATAGCTTCCCGTTTCATCAAGAGGTGGAATCCAACCTTGCCCAGGGGAGGCGGACATGTAATTTTCGGTCCGAGATGCCACGTTTGCCAACAGGTCAGTGACTGATGTGTCGATCACCTCATTCACTCGAACGTTGAAAGTGAAAACCATACGAAAGTCGTCTAACTGAGAATTCCCGATCTGTTGACCGAGGTCAGCAATGTCTCTGTCCCAAAGCACTCTGACACGAACAACGGATTCCTCTCCACCCGGAAGAGCGCTGTAATCAGAGACCCAATCTGATGAACCATCGCCATCTAGGTCATCTTCACAAGTGGCGGTCCAAGAATCATCACTAGTAACGGAGTAAGGCACGTCAGAAAACTCAACTCTTACCCCACCTTCTTGAGCTGTATAAAAGCCCCACCTGTTGGTCTCAGGCGTTGAACCAGAACCTGTGAAGGCATAGACCGATGGGTTGTAGCCCGGCAGATCATGATAGTCGATGCGCTGATCGGGAGGATCGCCGTTGTAACGATAGGAGTCGGTTAAAGGCAAAGTATCCGGCGTTACCCACCACATAATGGTGTCTTCATAGACACCTGTGTAGGCAGCTTCTTGACTTCCATCATTTCTATATCCGGCAAAGGTGAACAGATCCGTATCGATCGTTTCGCAAATACCTCGATGAGTCAAGTTGCTCTCAACCGTACTGTCGTAGATGCTTAAAGAAACTGGCATCTCCTGGCCTCGCGTTGCGAGAGTACTTCCAGATTTAGTAGCTCGACCACTTTGAAGATAGCCACTGAAGGTCTTAACAAATCTGATAGGGCCAGGTGGCGTTTCAGCCAACACAAAGGAGTTAGAATCAACTAATGGGTTGAGATTTACAGCTCCACTTGCTGAAAGCAAGTTAGTTGAAAACTCAGTGCCCGTCGGACCCCAGCTTTCCAACTGGGCGGTGTTAGCGATCTCCAGAGCTTCGCCAGCGGCAGTATCTAAATCAATGTCTGACAATGGAATGAAGAAATCGACTCCCACCTCAAAAAACATCGCTTCATCAGAGTTGTCGCTCCAGTGGTCGGTGATCATGCTGGCCTGGGTGTTGTAACCATTGACTTCGATGAAGATGTCAGTTCCAGGACCGCCTGGTTGAGAACAGCTGATTGATTGCACCAGCTCTGGGTACATGTTGAAGCATCCATCGCCACCAGAGCCAGACTTGAGAACGATGTTGTCCGCTACAAGTCCTTGAACGTTGTGGGTGGCGGCCCAGGAATCCCTAAACACAAATGACTGTAAACCTGCGCTGCCTTGAAGTCTTTCACTTGGCCGATCACCAATCAACCTCAGCGTCCATGTAAGCGTAAAGCCAGCTTCGCCGGTTGGCGACTGGGCCGCTTGAACGAGCCGGGGGGTGTAACTTGCCTGCCGAGAATCTGGTAGGGACGCTACGGTCTTGTCGAGTCTCACGTCGAACCCTGCGGTTATCATAGTTGAAGGACTGCCAAGACCTTGAGTTGTGCCGACACCTCCTAGATTGACGTTGTTGCCTGAGCCTCCTGTTATAGAGGCCTCGATCTGGTCGCCGTTTGAACCGATCGCTCGTGCGTCAACTAAGTAAGATCGCTTAGAGCCTTCTTCCATGGGTCCGACGTTACAAACCAGTGTTTCGTTGTGTCCGTCTCCATCTGTATCGATAATTCCCGAATCTGGAATGGGGTTCTCGCTTGGTTCGTATCGCTGGGTGAGACAGTAGAACGGTAGCTCCGCAAAGTATGCATTCTCGTTAAGTTCGATGGTGAAGTTGACGTTGGTGTCGTCAGCGTCGTTCATAGCTATCTCAACTCGATAAGTTACCGCATCTTGAGATCTAACAATGCCGTTGTTTAACGATGAGTCTGTCCCTGCATCGTTTGTTCCATCCCAAGTGGTCGCGTCCAACGGCTCAGAACCATCAGACTGCACAAGAATCACAGCCTCAACAGACGGCTCCTGAGCAGCGGGCAAACCAACAGCAACAACAGCGCCAACGATCACTAATGCCAAAGCTGCCAACAACTGCCAGCCAAGTCTAGAAAGACTAAACAAAACAACCCTCCACACAACTCATGGGAGGACTTTAACACGCATCAAACAGCCAAAAGCGCACCTAAGGCGATAGGCGCGGCAAATTACCCCGTCCCGAATGTCCCAGATTAGAGGGCGTCTTCGTAAGGCTGTGCGGGAGTTTGGCAACGAGGGTCGCCAGCATTTGGAGTTGATCGAAAGGCTGTTCCTTGTGGGACTGCGCACTTGATCTGATAACCAGAAGGCTTGTTCCAATCTGGAGGCATAACTTCTAGCTGTGACCAGTCAATTGCATATAGTATGTCCCACTCCTGCGCATCTTTGTAGGCAGTCTCAGCCCACAAATTTCCGGAAGCCAAACCGTTAAATGTTGCAGCCAAGCCACTTTCAGCCTGGAAACAGAAACAACCAGCTTCGTCGTGAACAACGATCCCATAATCTCTAGCAGCTTTAGCAACCATCCGAGCATACGGATGGGCAATAGCCTCTACGTTAAAATCTGCAGGCAAACGAAGATACTGACCTTCGTAGAGACAGTTCTGCGCTCCACCAACCGCATTCTCGACCGTTGTCCCACGCTCACCCTTACTAGGGTTATTGCAGTAGCCGTCGTTTCGGTTAGCCGGATACGACGCTCCCCCAGCGTTGACCATTTCAGTTGATATACCGATTGCGTGTCGAATCTCGCCTCTTCTAACATCCTCGAGCGTGATGGTTAGGCCTGGCGCTGTCAACCCTGCGGCGTCAGCCCCAGTAGGGAACGCGAACGCTCCTTTACCCTGTGACCCAAAGTTTTTGATGATGCCGCCCCAACAAACTTCTAAACCGGAGTTGCCAGTGAGGTTAGAAGTCTGAGCACGCCAAAACTCAATCAGGATGTCTTTCCGATAATCATAAATCACTAGATGATAGTCACCATCGCCAGGCTGCATCTTGAAGTCTGACGGCAAAGGAATTCCTTGCTTACCGATATCAGAATACGCACCATTTATATAGGGCTCAAAGTGTTCGTCCTTCCAGTTCCACCAGGTACTGGCACCGCATCTTTCAGGTGAGAACTCGACCGTCTGAAAACTCTCACGTTCCGAATCTACAAGCAACATGTAAGGTGCATTGAAATCGTCTTCAAAGCCGCTGCCATAGCTATAGAGACGCTGGCCTCTTATTATCTCGTTGATGTGATTGGCAATTGTTGCGGAGTTCGAAAGTGTTGGAGTATCAGCAGGGAGCTTGCGGTTGAAAATCAGCGTTGTTGAGTTCATCCATGGAACTGCATAATCAGGCGCACCGTAAGTGGTGAAGAAAGTACCATTTGCATTTTGGTAGCCACCGTCTGACGGGGTGAAATCTTTCGGCGGAACGACCGTTGTTTGGTCAGTGGTTTGATCGACTGAGTCTACAGAGGACGATGTTGGGAGTTCAGCAATTGTTGTGGCAGTTAGATCAACACTTTGATCCGAAGTTTGAGTGGTTGGTTCGTCAACAAAGATAGAGACCGTTGTATTGAAGGCATCGCCTGGCTGCTCGACTGGAACCTCAGCCGTTGAAATACCCGAGTTATTTCTGATCAGAGCAACTGCCAAGGCCGCCATACCGCACATCGCTAGACACGCCACGATCATCGAAGATGTAGAAAGTTTGATGCCGCCGTTCATGCGTCCGCCTCCACTTACATTTGTATCAAAAATGCGTGAGCCAGGACAGAGCAACTATGGAACTTCAATCAGATCAGTGTGGGGCTTTAGACCTATTGCGTCTAGTGAATGCACGCATCAACAGCCAAGCCGATCCAGCAGCCAACTATCGGAAACTTCCCCCAAACGCAATCGAGTTCAACCTAAATCCCAAGGTTGGCCAAACAAACCGCAATCAGAAGCACCAAACACCGGACGCGACAAGTTGCCGCGTCCCTTATGCCGCGTCGACGAACAGAACCCCGATCACCGCGAAGAGGTTGAAATATCCGTGGGTTAATATTGCAGGGCCCAGGCGGTCGAAATAGAAGGTCATGACTGCTAGGCAAGCACCAAGCACAAAGATCGTTGCCCAGACCACCAACTGAGCATTTATTGACGGATCATCAGCTGAGTGCAAGAGAGCAAAGATTGATGTTGAAACTACGACGGCAAGAAGCCTCGCTGCTATGCCATTGTTGAAGAGACGACCACCAATACCTTCAAAGATTCTAAGCGTCATTCCTCTAAACACTATCTCTTCAGAGATTGGAGCTACAACGACTGCAAGTACCACTGCCAAGATAATCCAGCCAGAATTCATAGCATCGGAGAGAATATTGGTGTTACTAACCTCATCGTCAATACTCAATAGTGCTTGCATGATTTGTTGCGTACCAAGCGCAAGCCCGAAAACTATTGGAAAGGCCAACAATCCAATACCAACATCCTGAAGTTTGACCCCCAACTTCCAATCTTTGAAAGGACCAAACCCTTTTCGAGCTACCCATATTGCGCCAGCCACAGCAAGTAACTGTTGCAGAAGTCCTGAGAGGAGAGTTGATTGAATTGGAATCTGAATCCCATTTCCTGAAGAGCCCGACAGAGCTTCATTGAGATCGTCTAATGACAAGTCAGAACTTATAATCACTAAAGGGAAGCTAAGCATTAATGCTAGGAAGAGAGGGCTAATGAACCCGATCAACCAGTCAATGATACTCAACCAAGTTCTGGGCTTTCTCTGCTCCACAGATGGTGAAATCTCCGTCATCAACCTCGGACCTCCATATCGAACGGACCGCCCTTATGCATGATAGCTGTACTAGTTCGGCCAGTTGAATATCTATAGGAAGCTTTCAGGTTGAACTGTTCACCAATTGCCACATCTAAAGACGGCGGAAGTGAATTCAAGAAAAAGGGTGACTTTGAAAAGTGCAAGCCAGCAGCAAATGGAGAAACAGAACCGTTAGTTGCTGAGATCCCGGGGACACCTATGGCACCCCAGGATTGCTCAGAAAACTTTGAATCGGGTTCTTCGTTAACCAATTTGGTCTGGAATTGTCTCGCCTATCTCGCCAGTAGCCTCTGTGGCCATAGCGAAAGACTCAGCTTGTTCAGCACCGATCGACGCAAGCCATTGTGCCGGATCCTGCTCTTCGGTATCTGAAGAATAGAAAGACATTGGCTGATAGTCAGGAGCGTGAGTTGTTAACTCACGATGACGTGGCAGACCAGTACCAGCAGGAATCAACTTACCAATAATGATGTTCTCCTTAAGACCAATCATTGGATCAGACTTGCCCTCGATAGCGGCCTCAGTCAGAACTCGAGTTGTTTCCTGGAACGAAGCAGCTGACAGCCAAGAATCTGTAGCCAAAGACGCTTTGGTAATACCCATAAGCTCTGGACGACCCTCAGCAGGACGCTTCTTATCGCCAACCAACGCCTTGTTAGCATCAGCGAAAGTCCACTGGTCACAGCGCTCACCCGGCAGGAACTCTGAATCACCTGGATCAGAAATCGCTACTCGACGAGTCATCTGTCGCACAATCAACTCGATGTGCTTATCGTGGATTGATACACCCTGATCTCGATAAACTTTCTGCACTTCTGCAACAAGGTAGAGCTGAGTTTCACGAATACCGCGAATCTCAAGAAGCTCTTTCGGATCACGAGGACCATCGACAATTGCATCACCAGCAGTGATTTCATCACCATCTTTAACTTCAAGCCTTGCAGCTAAAGGAACCGTGTAGGAGTCTTCAGTACCGTCATCTGTAACAACAGTAACGACCTTGCCCTTACCCTCTTCCTCTTCGATGCGAACAACTCCAGAGACACGAGCCAAAGTAGCTGCGCCCTTAGGTGTGCGAGCCTCAAACAACTCAACCACACGTGGAAGACCACCAGCGATATCAGCACCACCGGCAACACCACCGGTGTGGAAGGTGCGCATTGTTAGCTGAGTACCGGGCTCACCGATCGACTGAGCAGCAATTACACCTACGGCTTCACCAACTTCAATATCGCCACCAGTAGCAAGAGACATACCGTAGGAGTCTGCTGTAATACCAACTGGAGAATCATCAGTCAAAGGTGAAAGAACCTTTACCTTATTGATGCTTGGGTCATCCCGAAGAGCTTCCATCTCTTCTTCACGCACCATTGTTCCACGAGTCAAAACAGTGCCATCAGAAAGTTCAACGTCATCAGCCAAGATTCGGCTGTAAAGTCGAGTCTCGAGGTAGGTGCGGATCATACGAGCGTCGGGATCTGAAGCATCAGAAGCTTCGCCTGTATTCTTATTGTAGTAACCGTCAGGCTTTACATCATCCAACACAAGGCCACGAACTGTGCGGCCCTCTTCAAATGGCGAAGAATCGTTGATGATCACTTCCTGAGCAACGTCAACAAGACGACGAGTTAGGTAACCCGAGTCAGCTGTACGAAGCGCCGTATCAACAAGACCTTTACGAGCACCCGGAGTAGCAATGAAGTACTCCAACATGGTTAGCCCTTCACGGAAGTTCGACTTGATCGGACGTGGAATCATGTCACCACGAGGGTTAGCTACCAAACCACGCATACCTGCGATCTGACGAACCTGCATCATGTTTCCACGAGCGCCAGAACCAACCATCATGTCGATCGGGTTAAACTGCTTGGACTTGAGGTTGACTTCCATTGCTTCACGAACTTCGTCCGTAGCCGCTGTCCAGATCTCAACTTCTTTCTGTCGGCGCTCACCGTCGGTGATGATTCCCTTACGGAACTGCGCCTGAATCTTCTCAGCCTCAATCTCGTGACGGTCAAGAATTGCTTTCTTCTCTGGCGGCGTTTGAACGTCGTCCACCGAGACTGTCAACCCTGAACGGGCCGCATAAGAAAAAGCCTTGTTCTTGATCGCATCAAGCGATGCCCCAACAACTGCCTTCGGGAAGCCAGTTGCTAGCTGTTCAACTATCTGTCCAATATCACGCTTCTTGATGATGTGGTTGACGTAAGGGAAATCCTCTGGCAACGCATCATTTAGAATCACTCGACCAGCAGTAGTTGGTGTGTACTTTGCAGCTTCACCGTTCGCTGGAGTCTCTAACAAATCTGGGTGACGGAAGATAATTGGCTCATGAAGAGCAACCGCTCCCGCTTCGTATGCTCGCTCTACCTGATAGAGCTCACGGAAAGACTGAAGAGCAGAATCGTCTGTCTTTTCAACCATTTCAGAAAGGTAGAAACAACCAATAACCATGTCCTGGGTTGGTGTCACGAGTGGGCGACCGTGTGCAGGCGACAGTACGTTATTAGCTGACAGCATCAACACTCGAGCTTCGGCCTGAGCTTCGGCTGAAAGTGGAAGGTGAACAGCCATCTGGTCACCATCGAAGTCAGCGTTAAACGCAGCACATACAAGAGGGTGAATCTGAATAGCTTTACCCTCAACCAGTACAGGCTCGAAGGCCTGAATACCAAGACGGTGCAGTGTTGGCGCCCGGTTAAGAAGTACTGGATGCTCCTCAATGACATCTTCAAGAACTTCCCAAACCTGTGACTTTCGTCGCTCGACCATTCGTTTAGCTGACTTGATATTCTGAGCGAGCTCAAGATCAACAAGTTTCTTCATCACAAATGGCTTGAATAGCTCCAAAGCCATCAACTTTGGAAGCCCACACTGGTGGAACTTCAAAGTAGGACCAACAACGATTACAGATCGACCAGAGTAGTCAACACGCTTACCAAGAAGGTTCTGACGGAAACGGCCTTGCTTACCCTTGAGCATGTCTGAAAGAGACTTTAGAGGTCGGTTACCTGGGCCAGTTACCGGACGACCGCGTCGACCGTTATCAAACAACGCATCGACAGCTTCCTGAAGCATACGCTTTTCGTTGTTGACGATAATCTCAGGAGCACCAAGATCAAGAAGTCGCTTAAGACGGTTATTACGGTTAATAACACGACGGTATAGATCGTTAAGATCTGAGGTTGCGAAACGTCCACCGTCAAGCTGAACCATTGGGCGAAGCTCTGGTGGAATCACCGGAACAACATCCAGAATCATAGAACGAGGATCATTCTCTCGGACTTCATCCTCATTACGACGGTTGAATGCAGCAACAATCTTGAGCCGCTTAATGGCTTTCTCTTTACGCTGTTCAGATAGAGGCTTCACACCTTCTGGAGGGTCGATAGCTTCACGAAGTCGCTCTTCTTCCGAGTCAAAATCGATTCGCTCAACAAGGTCTGCAATAGCTGCAGCCCCCATACCACCCTCGAAATACTCACCCCAACGGTCGACCATTTCGATCCAAAGAAGTTCGTCTTCAACAATCTTGCGAGCGAACAGATCTTTGAACTCATCGAATGCTCGATTGAGTGTGTCTTTTTCATCTTCAAATGTTTGGCGTTCAAAGGCAAGCTCTTTTTCAAAAGCTTTCTGACGGGCTTTTACCTCAGAATCCTTAGCCTTATCTTTCTCCATTTGAGCGATCTCGGCTTCGAGCTCTTCGTGCATTCCAGCAAGGCGAACTTCCATCTCCTTGTCAATGGCTTCACGCTCAGCGATGACGTCGGCTTCAAGGTTTGGAAGATCTGTGTCACGCTTTTCTTCATCAACGTGAGTGACGAGAGACGCAGCGAAGTAAATGACCTTCTCAAGCTGTTTAGCTTTTAACTCTTCACGTGGCTCAGTGCCCATGAGGAGATAAGCAAGCCAAGAACGGGTGCCACGAAGGTACCAGATGTGGACGCAAGGAGCAGCAAGCTCGATGTGTCCCATGCGCTCACGGCGAACCTTGCTTCTGGTTACCTCTACCCCACAACGCTCACAGATGATTCCCTTGAAACGAACGCGCTTGTACTTTCCACAAGTACATTCCCAGTCCTTGGTAGGACCGAAAATCTTCTCACAGAAAAGGCCATCTTTCTCAGGCTTTAGGGTTCGGTAGTTGATGGTCTCTGGTTTCTTAACCTCGCCGTTAGACCAGGTACGAATTGAATCAGCTGCAGCTAAACCAATTTTCAGTTGATCAAAGTCATTTACATCCAACATGGTGCTTGTGCTCTCTTTCCTAGTCTCTACTAAACCTGGCTACCAGAGAACCTGGCAGCATCTTCTTCGTCCGAGCCTCGTTCTGGGCGGCTCAAGTCAATACCCAGCTCTTCTGCTGTGCGGAAGAGCTCATCATCCATCTCACGCATTTCAATCTCTTCACCATTCTCGGAAAGAACCTCAACGTTGAGACATAGCGCCTGCATCTCTTTAATAAGTACCTTGAACGATTCAGGAATACCTGGCTCTGGGATGTTCTCACCCTTAACGATGGCTTCGTAAACCTTGACACGGCCAAGCACGTCATCTGACTTAATGGTTAGCAACTCCTGCAAGCAGTAAGCAGCACCGTAAGCTTCAAGAGCCCACACTTCCATCTCACCAAACCTCTGGCCACCGAACTGAGCTTTACCACCAAGTGGCTGCTGGGTAATCATAGAGTATGGGCCAGTTGAACGGGCGTGAATCTTGTCATCAACCAAGTGAGACAGTTTCAAGATATACATAATTCCAACCATAATTGGGTTGTCATATGGACGTCCGGTCCGGCCATCGAACAGACGGGCCTTACCGTTGATGCCAACTTGACGCTCTTGCGAATCAGCATCAGCTGAGTCAGAGTTCATGTTTTCAAAGATGCTCTGAATTGTTGGCTTGTCGCCAGACAGTTCCGTCTCATCCCACTTCGCACCGTCAAACACTGGTGTTGCTACAAGAGTAGAAGGCGTTGTGAATGGACGAGTCTTACTCTCAGTTCCCTTCACAGGCAAAGCGCCAACTTGTTCGTCATTGGTCTTCCAACCCCAACGAGCTGCATAGCCCAGATGAGATTCTAGTACCTGACCCACGTTCATACGAGACGGCACACCAAGCGGGTTGAGGATTACGTCAACCGGAGTTCCATCTGCCAAGTGTGGCATGTCTTCTGGTGGAAGAATCCTTGAAATAACACCCTTGTTACCGTGACGGCCAGCAAGCTTGTCACCAACTGAGATTTTGCGCTTCTGAGCTACGTAAACTCGAACGAGTTTGTTAACCCCTGGAGGAAGCTCATCGCCTTCATCACGATCAAAGACCTTAACGTCGATAACTTTTCCAACTTCACCGTGTGGAACCTTCATCGAGGTATCTCGCACCTCACGAGCCTTCTCACCGAAGATCGCACGGAGCAGTCGTTCTTCTGGAGTCAGTTCAGTTTCACCCTTTGGTGTGACCTTACCGACAAGCAGATCTCCAGGTGAAACCTGGGCACCCACTCTAACAATTCCTCGCTCATCAAGATCAGCTAGCACATCGTCTGAGAGGTTTGGAATATCTCGTGTGATTTCCTCTTCACCTAACTTGGTGTCTCGGGCATCAATTTCGTGCTCTTTGATGTGGATAGATGTGAGAACATCGTCCCGCACCAGACGCTCGTTAAGGATGATCGCATCCTCAAAGTTGTAACCCTCCCAAGGCATAAACGCTACGACAAGGTTCTTACCAAGAGCAAGCTCGCCGTTATCGGTCGAAGGACCATCTGCGAGAACATCACCAGCTTTGAAAGAGTAACCCTCCAAAATGCGTGGCTTCTGATTAATACAGGTGTCCTGGTTAGAACGATTGAACTTGAGAAGGTTGAATACCTTCTTTCCTGACTTCTTGTATTCGACAACCATCTGCTGAGAGTCAGCGGAAATAACTCGACCAGCTTCTGTAGCTGTAATAGTGTCCGCTGCGTCCATAGCAGCTCGGCGCTCAATGCCAGTACCGATGTATGGAGCTTCTGCTGTTAGAAGCGGCACAGCCTGACGCTGCATGTTCGCCCCCATCAACGCACGGTTAGCATCATCGTGCTCGAGGAATGGAATCAAGCCTGTTCCAATCGATACGATCTGCTTCGGTGATACGTCCATCATCTGAACTTCATCAGCGGGCACCTGAGAAATCTCGGTTGTTGCACCGAAGAAGACATCTCGCTCCAACTGAAGTTTCAAGTCACGTAGAGATGCTGCCTGAGGAGAGCGACGTGCAAGCACCTTTTCTTCTGCGAAAGCACCATTGTCTTTAAGCTTGGCATTCGCCTGCGCTACTACGTATTCTTCTTCTTCGTCTGCCGTGAGGTAAACGATTTCGTCAGTTACCTTGCCTTTAACAACCTTACGATACGGGGTTTCAAGGAATCCGAACTCGTTAACTCGAGCATAAGAAGAGAGGTAACCAATAAGGCCAATGTTTGGCCCTTCTGGCGTCTCAATAGGACACATTCTGCCGTAGTGGCTGAAGTGGACGTCTCGAACCTCGAAACCGGCACGCTCACGAGACAGACCACCTGGCCCAAGGGCAGATAGACGACGGCGGTGAGTCAGACCAGAAAGTGGGTTTACCTGATCCATGAACTGGCTCAACTGAGAAGTTCCGAAGAACTCCTTGATGGAGGCCACAACTGGACGGATGTTAATGAGTGTCTGTGGAGTTATGGCTTCAACGTCTTGTGTTGTCATACGCTCACGAACTACACGCTCCATACGAGACAGACCAATGCGCACCTGGTTCTGAATCAACTCACCCACCGAACGAATACGACGGTTAGCGAAGTGGTCCTGGTCATCAAGTCGGTAGCCCGGCTCGGCAACCATTAGATGAAGAAGATAGGTTGCTGAAGCTAGAACTTCACAACGAGAAAGAGTTGGTTGATCTTTGTCTGGTGTGTCAAAGTCGACCATTGGGAAGAGCTCTTTGAGCTTCTCAATTTCTGGACCCAACTTACGGTTCAGCTTGTAACGACCCACTCGAGAGAGATCGTACCGACGATTCTCAAAGAAGGCTGATCTCAAGTATGAGCGTGCAGCTTCGAGGGTTGGCGGCTCACCTGGGCGTGCACGCTTATAGATTTCAATTACGGCTTCATCCTGCGTAACAGCTATGTCTTGGTCTTTTTCCCACTGTCCTTCGAGGAACTCGAAATGACGAACGAAAGCATCCAAGAACCCTGGAGCGTTCTCTTCGTCATAACCAAGGGCACGAAGCATTGTAAATAGAGAGATGCGACGCTTTCGAGCGACACGGACTCCAGCCGTTGGATCCTTGCCTGGCTTCTGCTCTACGTCAAACTCGATCCACTCACCGCGGTATGGGTGAATGGTACCTTTAACCATCTGATGCTTTGCAAGGTTACGAAGTCGGAAACGCTCACCTGGTTCAAAGATTACACCAGGTGATCTAACGAGCTGCGACACAACTACACGTTCGGTTCCGTTAATAACGAACGTTCCGTTGTCGGTCATCATTGGGAAATCCCCCATGAAGACTGTTTGCTCTTTAATTTCACCAGTTGCTGCGTTGATGAACCGTGCTCGCACGAAAATAGGTGCGGCGTAAGTCATGTCCTTCTCTTTGCACTCTTCTACTGAGTACTTAGGAACTGGCTTGAGATCTTCGTCTTCTGGGTCGAACTCCAGCTCTAGCTGAAGAGTCTCGGAGAAATCTGTGATCGGAGAGATGTCTTTGAAGGCCGCTGAAAGTCCCTCATCTAGGAACCATTGGAATGAGTCTTTCTGAACCGAGATGAGATCCGGCAAAGGAACAACCTCATCGAGCTTTCCGAAAGAGTAACGATCACGGGCTACTGTACGTGCAGGCAAGGGGCACCACCAAACAATGCTAAGAAAACGGACAAGGCAGCACTAATTACGGAATACGGATTTCAAACCAGTTGAGACACGAAGACAGCAATAAGCACGGCTTGTCAAGCATATTCATGAAAATTTCGTAATCCAACTGTTTTATTGGATTAATTACCCAGACGGTGCCGTACCGAGTGGGAGTTATGGTAACGCACCCTCATATAAAGGTCAAGGACAACCAAGTTGGCCATCTCCTGCCTATAATCTTGGAGCGGAATAACCGGTGGAGAAGAGAATTTTGGGAAGCACTAAATCACCAATAACACCCAACTACACAGTGATGATTGATCTGGGCTGGCTCTACTTGAAGGAACAACTAATTCCGGGTTTGGTAGCAACTCAAGACGGTAACCCATTCGAACCTTTCGAACAGTTGGTTAGTTCAATGCTCAGCGAACGCCCCAGCGAAGCGAGTGTCAATTCCTCTACCCCACACTCAGCAGCAATTGCTGCTGAGAAACTCATCTCTCGACAGTTACGCAACCTTGGTGACAGAGCTGGGAAAGAGACAACAGCAATCAGGTTTGGCAATCACCACAAAATGCTTCGTCCACTGCCTGAGAACATGACGAGCTCTTTTTTCGAAAAAATCTGGATCGATCTAGTGCTCCCGTTCATAGGAGCCAGAGAACTAGAGACGGGTGCGAGGGTTGCAACCTTGGCCCCTGCTGGGTTATCTCTTGCGATCGAATCAAATTCCTTACCTGCTGAGTTACTCGACCCTTTCGATTTTGTTAGCGACAAATGGAACCCTACAGAGCCGAGCCAGATGCTTTTCGAGCTATGGCATGCTTTCAGGGAAAGACTGGAGACCGTGAAATCGAATGGGTTCCTCGACGCCTGCCTACTTGATATCGACCAGATCGGAGAAGAGTTGAATACTCCACCACAAGGAGCAGATGTGATCAGCCAAAGCCCAACTGTCAAGACGCTACGACAGCAGGAAGGTAGAGGATTGTTTCCCCATGGATAGTGTTCCAGCAAGGCTTGTGAGAAGATGTTGAATGAGAAGAAAGTGAAAATTCACAGTGAAAGGACCTGACCTTGTCGAGGAATTTGTCACACGATTGGACGCTTCGCTGCAACAACTAGCCAGAATCATCACTAGACGAATCGGGCTGCTCCATGGATTAGAGTTCTTACCTGAACGAACTGTTCACCCACCATTTCTCATCGGTGATCGCTTCGACGATGACCACGAACTAGAAGACCTGTTACTAGAAGGACATCGAGCAATGAAGCTACAGGTTGAAGAGATGGTACAAAATGGTGAGATCAACGGACCCCCAGACGATTCTTTCCTCAAGATTGATGAAATCTTTGCCCGGACCGTTCCTACTAAACAAGACGACGATGCCATCAAGACTGGCATCATGTTCATCGCTAAAGTGGTCTTGGAATCTAAGCGAGATGTGCTCCATCCTCCACTACCGATCGATATAGTCAAATATCTCACGGTTTTGAAATCACTCGCACAAGGAAACGACGAGGTGTATCAGAAGTGCAACTTATCAGAGCTTCTCGGTGCTTTGACTCGACTAAGCAACGAGCTGTTTCCTAAAGCATCCTTCACTCCTCCTGGTCGCTGTGGAGTGGTTCCGCCACACACAGTGGGCTACCCACACTTCACCCCGGTAACATCAAGAAGGATTATCCTTCGCTAGAGAGCAGCTTCAATATGCAAAAACCGTTCGATGGGCACAACGCAACAGACTTGTTCAGCCGATCAACCCCGACTCCGCAACTTGCACAACTTATTGAAGCCCTTTTTTGCCAACTTACGGATGAAGTTAACGCTCTCCAGGGTGAACTCGGGTTTGAAGCGCAAATCAACCTACCTGATGGTGGACTTGCAAACGACGTACCAAAGCTCACAGATCTGGTTGCCGGTGGACTACCCATTCATCAAGCTGCACATCGAGTGTTCACAGCCATCGCCTCCCAAACTAGGGCTAGCTTTACGATACAAGGCTTTGGAGATACGGCATTTGCAGAAATCCCAGAATCGATTGAAAACTTGCTTGACGCCTCCTCACCTGATCGTTTCACTGGCGGCAGCATTTATGATTATGCGGTTGGGTGCATAGACAAACTTTCACTAGCCTTGGTTGAACACGGAGTTAGTCTTGACGAACAGCTAGAGAGCCTAGCCAAGACCATTCGACCAGCTAAGGACGATAGGGACAGTCCTATCGGATTCAGTCATGAGGACGATAGGGACGGTCCTATCCGATTCACTCGATAGCATATGAGGACGATAGGGACAGTCCTATCGGATTGACTCGTCACCTTAAGCCAGTAAATAGACCAAAGTCTAATCCTCAGCCTTAGTTTGTGATCTTCAAACCACTCAAAGCGCTTAACATGCTATGAGAAATAAGCGAGAAACGTTCGACGGAGCTATTCACCACGTTATGAATAGAGGCAGAAACAAAGAACACATCTTCGAAGGACCACCCGAAAAGAAGAAATTCGAACGACTACTAGAGGAGGCAACGAGTAAGTTCGAAACTGAGGTCCACTGCTATTGCATTATGTCAAACCACTATCATCTACTTCTCCGCAACTGTGGCTCTGAGATGTCAAAGTTTATGCACTGGATTAGTGGAAAATACGCCACGTGGTATAACAAGTCCCACGGCTCTGATGGCACGATTTATAAAGACAGGTACAAGTCGAAACTCGTTGACTCCGATGAATACTTGTACGCATTGGCCGGCTACATTCACCGCAACCCCCTGACTTTCGTGAACGAAACCGAGCTAGCGGACTACCCATACTCAAGCCTTCCCTGCTACCTCAACACCAAAAACAAACCATGGCTATCGAAAGACTTAGTAAACTCCGTCGTTGACAGCCACGGGCTGCTGTTAGGTTCGTCTACCCAGAACCAACTTTATGAGCACGATGAATCCCAACTCCTGATTGATCTAGCAGACTTCCTTTCGCACACAAGACAGCTAGAACTTCCACACCTGAAAACCGTAGCCCAACTCTGTTTCCTAACAGACCCAAACCACAAACAGTTCGACCATCTCAGCACAGCTGCTAAAGCAACCAAGCGACGAAGAGTGAAATCAATTCTCGAAAGTACAATCGGCGTACCGCACACTGAAGTACTTCTCAAATTAACAAAACAATGGCTATCAAATACGAAAACATAAAAGCCAAACTCGGATAGGACCGTCCCTAGAGGACTAGAGAACAAAGGTAAAAGCCGGATAGGACCGTCCCTAGAGGATTGCTGAATCGATTAGTACAATTCCCTAGAATTTCATGGCTCTCGTTTGCGCATACACAAGCTGCGCTATTAGAGCCAGTGAGTACAAACCACCAGCGATGAGAAATTGAGATTGTTCTGTCATAAAGTCTGCCAACCAACCGAAGCCAAAGGAGCCAGTAACCTGCCCTAGACGGGCCACAGTAATTATCGCCATTAGCGCTGTCGCTCGTGCCTGAATTCCGGCCAATGAAGCTACAAGGTTGTAGATGATTGAGATTCCGAAACCTTCAGCGAAACCAAACAAAACCATTGCGAAGTAAACAAAGATTTCGCTCGAAGCTGTTCCAGCCACAAAATTACCTGAAGCAAACATAAAAGTTGCCAAGTAGATTGCGTATTTAGTACCGATGCAATTCTTGATACGACTTAAACTGAAGCCGCCAATCGCTGCTGAGAAACCGCCAACTGCGAACACAATTGACCTCTCCCCTTCCGACATTCCGAACTGTTCACGAAGCATCTCAGGCAGACCTACGACTTGGGCACCAAAGATTGAAACAAAAATGATGAAAATGTAGGCACCGGAAAGCAGAAACAGCGGCTCTTTCAGAAGTGCCTTCACCGGATCAAGCTGTTGCTTCAGAGTCTTCGAGTTGTCAGTCGCAACCTCGGGCAAGTTATTCCAGATGAGGTACGACACAACTAAACCAACTGACATTATGGCCACTGCATAACGCCAGCCAAACACATCGGCCACCCAACCACCGATCGGCGGTTCAATCATTAGCCCGAGCGAAAGGGCAGCCGAATTGTAGCCAATGTACTTTGCCCGACTTTCCCCTTCCCAGAAATCAGCTATGGATGTGACTGACAAGCCAAGCAACCCAGCCGAGCCTGCACCGACAAGTACTCGAGAAGCAATAAACACTTCGAAAGTTGGGGCCAAAGCACCCAGGACACCAGCTAAGCCGAAGATGGCTAACGATACAGTCAACACCTTGCGGCGGCCATACTTGTCGGCCCAAATGCCAACAAACGGCGCCGCCAACATTCCACCAAAAGATGCAACGGCAATAATAAGACTTCGAGCAACATTGCCTCGCCCAAACTCAGCAACTATCTCAGGGGTAGACGAAACCACCATCGAGGTTGAAGAGACCGTCACGATGGGCAGACAGAAGATAAGAGCTAAAAGCTTTTTACCTTGTTGTAAAGCCACTGCTTGAGTGTAGAACCAGCGCAGGGGCTGCTCTAGATCAAGCTACGATTAACACACAACCGCAACAAACACCGATGTTAAATTCCTGTTCCGTTGGGATCGCCCAAGTTAATCATTGACTGAAAGTAGTTAAGCACGTCCCCTTCAGGCACGTCTAGGGCGGGCCACTGTGGCCAATCGAAAGTGTCGTTCATAAACGGTTCTGTCTGATCATGGCTGAGAACTGTCAAGTGGTGCAGGTCGTGTGCAGTTGCTACAGCTTCACCAGTTGCTGAATAAAAGGGCCTGTCACCATGCATACGGGCATGCATCCAACCACCGTAATGTGGCTCCATCTTCAAAGTGCTAACGAACACATCGACAAGATCGTTAGCTTCTAAATAATGTGCGTACCCGTCACGACCATAGGTCTCCACTATTGCCAAAACTTCGTCGACACTACCTAGCCGAGCAGTTCGTTGAAAATCGGCCACAACTTGTGAGTCAAATTTAGCATCTTCCATCCAGCCAACTTTGGCCGCCTGCATAGCCACATAAAGCCCGACCCCATCCAGGTCTTGTTCATATGGAACAGCATTGTTGGTCAAGTCATTTGCGAATGCCCACTTGCCAATGGTTTCAAGATCTACATCAGCTAGGCCTAGAAAGTCTCTTAAACTGAGGTAAGAAACGTAAGCCTCCGTTGTTATTGGGGTTCTCCCACCCAGCAAGCTATCGTCGTGGGTGTGATCGCTGGAGGTGTGAAACATGCCAAACGTCATGATGTTGGCAAAACTTGTTGGTTTGACAACGCCGGCGATTGTTGAGGTTGTGACTTTCTCCTCATGATCATCATGTGAGTGAGTCGTTACAGAAGCGGTGCTTGTTGTCACCTCGTAAACCACTTTCGCTGGCAGCGAGGTCACAGTGTTCTTTCCTCGCTTCTTTCGAGTGGTAGTAGTTGTGCCTTTAGCGGTAGTTTCGACCGTGGTCGTTTCAGTCACGGATGTCGTTTCGGTGGTTTGCTTGACTTCACCTGTTGTTGATTCCTGAACAGCTTGCGCTGCTTCATCGTAATCAGTCAAGCCGTCGGAACGGTCTTTCTTTGCTGCAGATTCACCAACGGTGGCCGCATCATCGTCAGCATCAACTGCGCTTGACTCTGACGCAAGATCGCTAACTTCAACAGATTCCGGAACAGCCTCGGTTGAAGTTTCGACAGAGGTTTCATCGTTGTTGCGAACAACAAAGTAGATGACGCCTGTTAAAAGTGTTAGAAACACCAGGCCTAAAGCGAATAGGCCAATAGAACTACCGCTACGAGAATCATCTACAATTTCAAACTGTCCGCCGTTAATCACAACCTTCAGTTTACCAAACACAGCTAATTGAGTCAGGTCGGCAGGCTTGTTAGGCCATGGGCCGTTGAAGCTTTCATAGAGGGCGAATGATTCCACATCTAAAGCCGTGATAACTTTATGTTTGGCGAAAGGGGCGGCCATGCGTATAGCCGAACATCAATTTTCAAGGGACCTGATTGGGGCTCTAGATAGTGAAGATAGACAACAGATCATCCCACTATTGAACAATATTGCTACCAAGGCCCGAGCTAGCGGGAACATCATTCGTTTGAGGACACATCAAAAACTGAAGGACACATTCGCCATTATGCGAGTAAATGGGAACTCTAATGAGTACCGCTTAATTGGCCAGGTATCCGGTGACAAAGTCGTATGGTTTGCCGGTGTCACCAGAGAAAAGGGTGATATCAATGCCCAAGTCAAGCTCGCAGAGAAGTGGAATGCCCCAGCAAGAGAAGACGTTCTCACTCTGCAAGACTTCGTTCAGCATTTCGGACTTAAGGAACCAGGTAATACTGAAGTTCTACCTTCAGCAACGGCGCCACAACGTGGGGGCCAGGTCAACTCAATCGCATAGCCTGTGAAGAGACACCCGAACAAAGTTACAACGCTGGACGTGATCACCTTCAAGCTTCCTAAATGGCGGATGATTTTCCCGCTTGCAGTGTCGTCGATATCAGCGGTTGGTTTCGTCATAGGCGGTGCAACCGTTGCGATCGATAATCCAACTCCCAAGGAGCTCGCATATGCCTTTCTGATCATGGCAGCTGGAGTTATTGCTATGCTTTTCGTAGCTGATCTCGCTCCGTTACTCAAGAAAGATAGGGGCTATGTTCTGTTCACTCCAACTCATCTCATCGTTAACATGCAGGAAGAAAAACGGTTTGCTTGGGGTGAGATCGGAAACTTTCGATTGGTAAAGCATCCGAAAAGGGCCAGAGTTATTGGGTTCTACAAGTTTTACATGAATGAAGCTCACGCAGCTAACCAAGCTATCTTGAGTGACTATGAAAGCTTCCCGGTCAGTAATTTTGGTAGCCCTGATTACCTTATCCGACTGATGTATCGGTATAAGCAAAACGCAATGCTATGAAAAGCCTCGGAGCTCAACCTCTTTAGATAAGAGAGATCGAAGCCTAGACAGTAGGTCCGCTAGGTTATTTCAGTGCTCTTGGACGATAAGCCTTGTGTCACCCATGGGAAAAGAACCGGGCTTTAAACGTCAGACGCATGTCGCACTAACGCAAAGGTGCCCCTAACCAAACGATCAGAGGCACCTAAATAATTAATTGAAAGAAGCAAAGAGCTTACTTAAGTTCTACAGAACCGCCGGCTTCTTCGATCTTGGCCTTTGCAGCTTCAGCATAATCCTTTGAAGCGCCCTCAAGAACGTTAGCTATTTTACTTGAGGTTATCCAACCGCCCCAGGCAAGCAATGCAATCGTCTAGAGTAATTACTCCAACTAAAGAATCAGCGACTGATTGTTCAAATACTCTCCGTGCATGCGACTGAATCAACATTCTCGAAAGCTCGATGAGATTAGGACCTGGCCCTACGCCTACCTTTGTGATCAAATAGTCAGCTGCAGCCTCTTCGATGTCGCATGAGTAGTGACGCATTTCTTCCAGCAGTGATTCTTTTTTGATCACAGCACTCGCCTATGGCTGGGTTGTGTTCCAAGATCTGTTGAAAGGTCTGTACTTAGACGGAATGCTACTCGGGCTCGATCTCTGGTAACGCTCTCAACATAGTTCCGAACCCATCTTGCGTTTCCGAAACTTGGCAACCTTTGAGCCTTCGCCAGTTCTTGTCTGAAATCTTCAACCCCGTCAGCTGCTACAAAGTCAGCTTCTAGATCGACCTCTTCAAGCATCGAAAACAGAATAGCTTCCAACGCTTCCTTACCGTAGTCAGCAAAGTTGATCGTGATTGGAAATCGACTGCGGAGGCCAGGGTTTGTTTCTAGGAAACTCTGCATCTCAAGTGGGTATCCAGCAAGAATAATTGTTAAGCCCAACCGCTTATTCTCGGCCTCCACGACAAGCTGATCTATTACTCTTTTCCCGTAGTCGACTGTACCCAAAGTTCCGTTAGGAACAGCTAGGGAGTATGCCTCGTCGATGAAAAGAACCCCGCCCTGAGCCTCTTGAAAGATAGCTTTACACTTTTTCTCGGTTGCCCCTATGTGATCGCCGATAAGATCAGACCGAGAAACTTCCGTTATTGCCGAGCTCGTCGTAATACCGATTTCGTGGTACAGCCTTGCAATAATTCTAGCTACCGAAGTTTTACCCGTTCCTGGGTTTCCAACCATCACAAGATGCTTTGTTTGTGGAATAGGTTTCTTGCCTTGCACCTGACGAACTTGGTTGAAAAAATGCATGGCTGCGAAATCTTCGACAACAGCTCTGACATCCTCGATTCCAACAAGAGAACTAAATCCTTCATTGATGAGGTCGTGCATACGTTCCCTGGACTTTTCAAGTTCTATAACTTTACGACGATTCGATTCTTCTCTGTAAGCTTCATGCAGTTCACCGTAATGACCTAGAACCCGAGTAGCTTCTTCAGCTTCACCAAAGATCTCACTCTGTTCTTGGACAATTTGAAGAACTTTAGCTGACTCAGTGAGATTCCCAAGAGGCAAGGCCCGGCCAGATTGATAGAAGGCCATGACGATGCGATAGATAATCTCATCTATAGATTTTCCAGCAATAGAAATCTGAAGGTCTCCACTATGATCAGAACACAAGTTTGCGTGTGAAAACCCGTCGAAGAGAGACTCTCTGCCTCTCAATCTAAGCAAACCACTCACGTTACGTAGATTGACGTTTTGCGTAGTAATCATAAATTGCCGCCTCCAGAAGTTTACACGCTCCCCTCTAGTCTAAGGCTAAGCGTTAAAACGCAAAGGTGCCCCTGACCATACGATCAGAGGCACCTTGATAGTTATTGAAAGAAGCAAAGAGCTTACTTAAGTTCTACAGAACCGCCGGCTTCTTCGATCTTGGCCTTTGCAGCTTCAGCATCTTCTTTTGAAGCGCCTTCAAGAACGTTAGCTGGAGTCTTCTCAACCAAGTCCTTAGCCTCTTTAAGACCAAGTGAGGTGAGCTCACGAACTACCTTGATAACACCGATCTTCTTGTCACCAGCTGAAGTGAGAACTACGTCAAAGTCTGACTTCTCCTCAGCTGCTTCGCCACCGGCTGCTGCTCCACCAGCTGCTGCTACAGCTACGGGAGCTGCTGCAGTTACATCGAACTTCTCTTCGAACTCTTTAAGGAGTTCAGAAAGCTCGAGAACGCTCATGTTCGCAATTGCTTCTAATACATCATCTTTTGTTAATGTTGCCATTTTTATTCTTCCCCTTCATCGGAATTTGTTTCAGCTTCTTCAGCTGAAGTTTCAACAGCTTCTGCTGCTTCAGTTTCGTTTGTTGTTTCAGACTCTTCAGCTTCTGCTGCAGGAGTCTCTACTTCTGTTACCTCCGCTTCAGCTGCTGGTGCTTCATCAGAAGCCTCTTCAGCTGGTGCAGATTCTGGAGCTCCGGGAGCTCCGCCCTTTTCGATAAGTGCTTGGAGTCCGTAAGCAAAGTCTCTTGGTAGAGCTTGCATAAGGCCAGCAAACTTCGACATTGGCGCCTGTAGCAATCCAGCAAACTTGGCGAGAAGAACCTCACGAGGTTCGATATCTGCAAGCTGCTTTACGCTGTCAGCATCAAGAACGTTTCCTTCGTAGTAACCACCTTTGATTACTAGGTTTGGATTGTCCTTTCCAAAGTCACGCAAAGTCTTTGCCACTGTGACTACGTCACCGAGAGTTCCGTCAGGCTTTGTCTCTGTAAAGGTCAAAGCTGTTGGACCTAGAAGCTGCTCATCTAATTCGATGCCTGCATCTGATACTGCACGACGTACAAGAGTGTTCTTGTAAACCTTGTAGTAACCACCGGCTTCACGAAGTGAACGACGTAGCTGTGAAAGCTGATCGACTGTCATACCTCGATACTCGGTCACATAAACAGAACGTGCAGATTCAAAACGATCTTTCACTTCCGTTACTGCGGCGACTTTTTCTGGTCTTGGATTTTCCATTGCACCCCCTTTCAATTACTAGTAGTTCGGAGTTGATCACCATGCGCCGATCAACTCATCTTCAAGTAACTGACAAGCTGGGCTTGAAGTAACCGAATCAGAAAAAGATCGCCTACTTAGGAATTACGCTGGCAAAGCCAACGACCTGAGGTCTCGGGCGTAAGGAATATTTCAGCTCTCAACTATAGCGGCTTTCTGAGCAAGCCGACCCTGTAGAGCCGCTTTAAAGTCTACGTCTATAGACAGGACGCCTGAAGCTAGGAGAGGTGGCCCTTTGTGGTTCAAGGTCAAGGTTCTGCCGCATAGCTTCAGGCAATGAGCCTCGCAAACTCATGAGGTAACTCTGATATCTGGACCTACCTAGGACTCTTTCCGCAGCATACAAAGCCTCCCATCTCTTGTTGTGTGGCACCAACCCTAAAGCCACCGCCATCATAAGGTCTTGTGCTGCGCTTTTCTTCCCATCCAAGGCTGGGAGTCCTGTTTTCAACTTCTTTTTCCACTCAGGGTGCTGATCATATAGATCTTCTATGAGGCGCCCTGTTTCGGAAGACTCAGCGGCTTCTTTAGCCTTATTTACCTGGCCAATATGTCTCATCTGTGACTCATTGGGTTTACTTGCACCAGACCTGGGGTTACCAAGCTCGATGTACTCCCTCAGTTTGACGATCTCATGAGGTTTCAGCTTTCGCTGCTCCGACCCTACCCTAATATTGTCCGGGTTCTTCAAAATCTCACTTGCATCTTTGAAACAACCACTCATAAGAGAGAAGAATTCATCAAACTTTCTTGCAACCATCTCTTTATCGGTGTAGCTGGCTAGCTCAATAGCATCCAACAGTCTCGGAGCAGTAAGCAGCCAAAGCCAATAGTCTGGAACGTCACTCACCCGATCTGGATACTGAGGAGCCCCAACCTGCCTGTGAACTGGAGCTTTATATGTGACAATAGATAGATCGCCGGGTGACTTTCTCGCCATAGTTCAGTCTACTGGCTCTGCTCCGAAAGCGAATTGCTTCCCTTCAGGATAGCCTTTAGGGTGAAATCATGGCAAGGCCATACTCTTTACTTAGGGCCTTTAAGTGGTCAGGCTTCGTGGACTTCCTTAAACGGGCAGTTTGTTTTCTTCCACCTGATTGATTTTGTCCATAAACGCCCATGAACGCCTGTGCAGGCTAGTGGCACCTAAGCTTGCGAGCACTTCCCGATGAATTGGGCTTGGATAACCTTTGTTAGATTCGAAGTTGAAATCTGGATACTCAACATGAGCTTGGCGCATTTGGCGATCTCTAGTCACTTTTGCAATGATCGATGCTGTTGCTATCGATAGGGACTTTTGATCACCTTTAACAATCATCGTTACTTTGGGATGCACAACGAAGTTCCACTTACCGTCGATTAAGACCGCATCCGGAGCGACCCCAAGCGAAGCTAACGCCCTTCTTGCAGCCAGCCGCTGAGCTTCGCTCATGCCTAACTGATCGCACTCGTCGTTACTTGCTTGACCAATTGCGTAGTACTCACACCAATCTGTTATTCGATCGAACAGCTCTTCACGGCGCTTTTCAGTAAGTTGTTTAGAATCCCGGACGCCATACACTCGACGATCTTTTGGAATTACAGCTGCTCCAAGCGTAAGCGGCCCTGCCCATGCTCCCCTGCCAACTTCGTCGATACCTACAACAACGTCATGGCCTTCGGCCCAAAGCTCTTTCTCTATAGATAATCCTGGCGGCATGGTGAGATGATTCTAGCAAACGTCCCACTAGGGACGTGCTAAAACGCGACGCTTGCAGTTGAGTCATCGTTTCCGACCTCCTATCGAGATTCGGCTAGGACCTTTAACTTGTGCGCCAAGTTGCAATCGAAATCCCACGGGGCTCTTTGCAGGCCCTCTGGATGACTAACTCAATTCCGAGTGTAAACATAATCTAGTGAGCTACATCTGGTGTCCGCTCAAGCGATGGAAGGCCACAACTCTTTCCTCTACAGCTACTATTGATTCGTGACAAAGACGAAGCTAACCATTCCCTTCCGCCTTGCCCTAGATGCTATTGTCCAGCAACCCGAAGCGAACGAGAACGCTCCTTTGGTCGTAATTTTACACGGACATACCGGCTGGAAAGAAGAAGCTCACCTGTCGAGTCTCGCAAATGAACTTGCTAAATCTGGAATGTCATCACTTCGTTTTGACGCTCCTGGAAATAGACAGTCAGAAGGGACAATTGCAGATGATTACCGAGTCTCTAATTACATTGAAGCAGCTGAATTCAGTCTTGAGTGGTGTAAAGCAGAGCTCGCAATCGACCAAACAAGAACCGCAATTGTCGGACATAGCATGGGCGGACTAGTTGCCCTTCAGGTTTTATCTCACAACCACGATTTTCTCGCCGGCGTCGGAATTCAACCGAGTGGGGTTATGCCTATACCAGACTCCGAACTTGTAGACCAAAGAGCGGAAACCGAACTAGATGGCGAAATCGACCTTTCAGCAGAGTATTTTATTGATAGGGCTAAGTTCAACAGTGTTGAAGCTGCTCTTAAAATAAGATGTCCACTGCTCTTAATCTCTGGAAGTCGAGACGAGATTGTTCCTGCAGAAGAGGTCAGAGCAATTCATGAAGCATGCGAGGGCTCAGAGCTGGGAGTATTCGACGCAAGCCACGAGTACAAGTACGAACCACAACCTCTGCTGGAGATTACTAGCGCTACTGTTGACTTCTTGAAGTCGCATCTTTGCGCTGAAGCGTAGGCGTGGTTCGGCTTCGTCTTAAAGAAGGGCAATTCATCCGTTCAGCTAAAACTTCTAACTGGAGCGTACTAGAACGCAATAGAGATCCTACGGGGCCATCGAGGCCCCTCTGGATGACGCCAGCGCTGCAGACGCTCTACTTGTGATGGCGTTGACGTTACTTGCACCCCGTACGGGATTTGAACCCGTGCTACTGGCATGAGAAGCCAGCGTCCTAGGC
>JAHDFH010000081.1:0-4154 GCA_020628305.1 Acidimicrobiales bacterium
GAACCAATGTGTTGTAGCTCAACGCCCATTTGAGACAAGAAGGCGTTACGCAAACGACTGAGCAAAGATTCCCCAATAACTCGAGGTTCTGAACCAGCTTCTAAAGCTTTCTGCACTCCGAGAATTACCGCGGCGCCATCAGCTGCGCCAATGGCCTGCAAAATGTCTTGGTAGTGCTCCGAAGCGCTTTGGATTCCGCCTCCTGCTATCACCAAATCTAATGCGGACAGCGTATCTCTAGCTGAGCCTCCGCCTTCTGAGATGACTTGAGCCATCGCCTCATCGGTGAGTTCAAACCCTGCATCTTCAGATACGTACTTGAGATGCGCTTCTAGATCTTCAGCCGGCAGTAACCCAAACTTGAAGTGTTGAGTACGGCTCCTGATTGTTGCCACAACTTTATGGGGCTCTGTAGTAGCGAGAACGAAGACAACGTGTGGCGGAGGCTCTTCAAGTGTTTTTAACAAGGCGTTCTCTGCTCCGCTAGAGAGCATGTGAACCTCGTCGAGAATATAAACCTTGGTGCGACCTGGAGAACCCAAGTGCACTTTTGAGATTAGATCTCGAACGTCGTCAACCTTATTGTTGCTAGCAGCGTCTAGCTCGTGCAAGTCGAACGATTTGCCTTCGGTGATGGCAACGCAGCTATCGCAAGTGTTACATGGCTCCCCATCGCTGACATTCTCACAGTTCAGCGCCTTCGCCAGCACTCTAGCGGTTGAAGTTTTTCCAGTTCCTCGAGGGCCACTAAAAAGGTAAGCATGACCATGCCGACCCTCAGCAACGGCGGTTTTAAGGGCATCTGTTACGTGAGACTGGCCCTTGACTTCTGCAAAAGTTTGGCTTCTATAGCGGCGGTATAAAGATTGATAAGTCACTGGCTCCGATACTACTCGGCTGCTGTGACATTCACCAGCGAGTTAGTGAGTCATTCCAAACCCAAGAAACATAGCGACTAAGGCGCTAAGCAAGGCAATGCCTGCAGTTGCCCCTTTAAGCTTTGGGTTGGCGGTTCGTGAGTGGTAAAACGCTGCTCCACCAGAGATTAGGACTAACAGAAACTTGAATCCGAAGGCCATATTCCACGAGTCTGTTTGGGCTGCCATGTCGATTGCAAGAATGTTCCAGATGCCTGTGAAAACCGCTAAGCCAAAAGCTGGCCAAGCCACCCTTTGAAATGCTTGTGGGAACGCTCTGCGAGTATCACCGCTTTCGATACCTCTAATAGCAGGCATCATGGCTGCCATTACGATCTGACCACCCACCCATACGGTCACGGCCAGAACGTGAAGGAATATTCTTAGTACATCTAAATCGAAACTCATGATAATGAGTCTATTTGCAAGACTTCGATTACAGACGAGGCGAAGCAACAAAGCATCTGGCCTCTGGAGTGATGACCAGGCGATCTGCGGCGCACAAAAAATATCGTTGAGAGCTGCTGCCTTCCGACCCTGACTCGGTTCACGGATTTTCGTCGCACAGGACCCGGCCATCACACGACAAACCAGATGCTTGTATATCCCATAATATAGCGCGCAGTCGAATAATTAAGACCCTAAGATTGTTAGTAATAGACAAACATCTATTCATCGGCGCTTAGTTAAGGAGAAAGAGATGCCTAGATTTCCATGGGGCGAAGCCACAGTCACCAAAGCTACTCCTCTAGGAGACGATGGACGCCATCTTGAACTTGACGTTCCGGGTTGGGATGGTGCTTTGGCAGGTCAACATATTGATGTTCGTATCCTTGAGGGCGAAAGCAAGACCGTTCGTAGCTACTCGCTCTCTTCTGGGCCTAATGACCGCCCCCAAATTTCTGTCGAGAAGGTTGACGGAGGCAAGATGTCTACTTTCTTAGTTGACGAAATAGCTGAAGGTGATGTCATTGATCTACGAGGGCCTATTGGCAGCAAGTTTCTATACACAGAAGAGAACGCCCAACGCCCCACAGTCTTCATTGGCGGTGGATCCGGTATTGCACCTTTTAGAGGTATGTGGCGAGCAGCTAAGCAATACGGTGGACAGACAAGAGTTATCTACTCGGTGAGAACCAGGGATAAGGCGTGGTTTCTAGATGAGCTAGAACAAGACGACGTAGATCTTGTTCTAAGAATTACTAGAGGGCCAGAGGCGCAGGGACGCCTCACCTCGCAAGATCTCCAAGAAGCTACCCAAGACCTAGAGAATCCAATGTTTTATGTTTGCGGTCCAAATGCTTTTGTGGATTTCATTGATGAAGCCCTGCTCAGCATTGGCATTCCAACAGAGGATATCGACAAAGAGAAGTGGGGCTAGCGCTTCATGAGCTGCTTCAGCTTGCCCTCTTTGGGCGGTGCAGAGGGATCAAATGGTTTACTCGACCAAACGGGATTCAACTTGATTGCAGCATCTGGTGCTTTGATCTCAGGTAGCTGCCTGCCGAACACCGCACGTTTATCGTGCTCGTTCTTTGGAGCGACCGTAGCAGCTGCTTTAGTTGCAACACCTTTGACAGCTTTTCTCGCTGGCAGAGTAGCTACCCATCCTTCTATAGTCACACTGGCAGCAGTGATTGGGATAGTCTCGTCACCAACTTTTTTGGGTTGAACCATTCCCCAACGCTTCCAATAGTTACCCCAAGTAACCGGGGCGATCACAGTAACTGCGACAATTCCTGTCCAGAGACGCCAGTCTGGAACCCACTGAACAATGCCGTCACCGAGCCAACCAAGGTCATTGGCTCGAAACCAGTTAATTCCACCTCCGCCGACCCAACCAGCGAACCCAATGACAAGTGAAACAGGTAGAACTACCGTTGCTGTTTGCAGGAGACGCTTTGGCAAGCTTTGCTCTCGGCGATTGATTACTGGATCAAATCCCGATCCTATTGCGAGACCAGTCATAACAGAGTTGAGCCAAGCGAATACTCCACGCTGAGGTGTGATTTCCTGATTCGTTGCCTTCTCTTTAGTTTTGTTTCGAATCGCTGTTTTATAAGGAGTGGAATCGATAGCCACCTGACGAGCGAACCGAGAAAACGGCGTATTGAAGTGCAAACCTGCTTGAACCAGAATCGAAGAGATTCCCTCAATCGCAAGAGTGATTCCGAAGGCTGCTAAGCCAGCTCTCATTGCCGTTGGGTTCTTGGTGAACTGTTCGATTATGAAATCGCCCCTTATTGTTGCGTCGAGGGGACTCAAGATAAAAGCCACGCTTGACACCGCCATAGGAACGAGTACCCAGTGCCAGTACCGCTTTGCGATAGCTTTGATCCCTCTACTTGAATAAGAATTGGCCGCCATGATGCCTCCCTCTGAAGCTCCGTCTATTGTAGCGGTTCTAGCGTATTTGTCTGGTCGCCCCAATTACGGGCAAGAATGCTCCAAGCTAGCGCCTAAGTACTGGATCATGCGGCCTTCTGCGCTATGGGCCTCCCAAAGCCCTTCTCTTCTGCTTCGTAGCTCCTCGATGTGTGCAGCATCTGCTTCATCATCAAGCCGATTGATGATTTCAGTGAGAGTGAGGCCAAGGTAATAGCCAAGCCTGTGAAACTCTTTGGCTTCTTCGTTTTCAGTCGTTCGTAACCACCTTTGAATTAGATATTAGCTGGCAATCGTTATCGGGCGCCAACACGACCCGTTCAACCTGGTCCCAATTATTAGTTGAGCCTAGGATCATGGTCTTGACTTGGAGGGTTGAGTTGGGCTTGTGGAATACTTGGCGGCCGATAAGTCTCGACTGCATCGTCCACGATCCTGACAACTGATGGCACTACTTTTCCAGGGGCAAGCTCTGTCAGGGCTTGATTTGCAGCAGCTTCAGAACAACGAAGATAGTAGAGATCATATTCAATGATCTGACTAAGATCCCCCGCTAGCAACGTTGTTGCCTGAGCCCTAAACGCTTTGAGCGCCTTAGATTGCTCAGACGTGAGCTTGACAACTGTGCCGTAGCCTTTCAACGCATCCGCAAGCTGCCCAACTAGAACTGCTAGAGCTTGCCGCTCAGCTGGATCTGAAGAGCGTTTCGAATATTCAGCAAACGACACGACCAGATGCTTGCCAACAAAGAGTATGAAGCGGAGCTCGCCCATATAGTTTTCGTGAACCCGCTCGGCTCGTTGAGTGTAGATGTCCGAACCTGCTACTTCTACTGGCCTCAACTGGCTGGCT
>JAHDFH010000081.1:4164-6999 GCA_020628305.1 Acidimicrobiales bacterium
TTGAAACTCATCTAGGTCGAGACCGAAATGATGAATACTCGGAGCGTCAGGACCAGAGCCATCGGCAAACTCAAAGAGCTGCGGCAACCCTGTTTTTGGCAGTTGAGAATTTAGGTCACCGATATCTTCAAGAAGACGCATCAAATAAGCTTTAAGAATTAGGTGATTTATTTCCTCTGGATCACTGTCTGCAATGTCATCCCTTTTTGAGCGAACGTCTGCTCCAGCCTTTAAGGCGAACGCTATTCGCTCTTTAGCCTTGTCGGGGTAGGTTTCCGGGGAATAACCAAGTGCCACAAGGTAGGTCTCGAGCGATTGGGCTAACATCACCCAGCGAACACCAAGAAGGTCAAGCTGGCGTATCAATTCTCTGTGGTTTAAATCCATTACCGCTCCGTGGTTCCCCCAATTAGGACCCTAACACTCACGCTTGGGTTCTGCCAAAAAACACCAAGAATTTGAGCTCTCTGGCACTGCACAAACACTCGAGGAATCATGCTGTAAAATCGTTGTGCGGCGGTTGAACCCAAAACGAAGAAGCCCATTGGCTTACAAAAATGGCTCGACAGCAAACCTGACCTTTCTGAAGAGGCTGCGCTGATCGAGAACATCGCCGATGTTTTGACGCTGCTTGCATCTCAAGAAACTCGACTTGCTTTCTTTGCCGACAAGGATGGAACTCTGGTTGCTAAACCATCAGCCAAAGGTTTCGTACTTTCGCTAGCAAAATCAAGTCACCGTTCAAAGCGAAGCAGAGCATCACATCAGCAGAGAACCAACCCGACAGACATTCTGGAGTCAATCACGGCGCTTCGAAACTCACGTCGCAACTCGAAAGATCTCTTTGCCCTCATCACAGCGTCTGCGATGGATCGCTTCATCAACAAACCAGCCAAGATCACGCTATTCGCAAAGCACAAAGGTTTGGATGTTCCGTCTGGAGCTATCAACCCGTATGACAATCCCGATGACCAAGACGAAGTCTTTGGACAGCATGTGTTTGACATTGTCAGTGCAGCATTCGGAAAAGTCGAAATCAAGTATGTGAATCACCCCGACGGCTCATTCACAGCTGAAGTTACCTTTGGTGATGAGGTAGACGGTGCAAGTGAACTTGCAAAAGCGGGTGAAGTATTCCTTCAGCATGCTGCTCCGCTAGACATGGTGCAGCGAATTACTCTTGCATGGCGGGATAGCAAAGACAGGGCTGGCTTCTTCGGAACTGATTCAGCTATTCACCAAGAGCTCAACACTTTAGATAGTCCCACTACCGAAGATGTCAGAACCTTAGTTGCCAACTATATGGAGATCTCACCGTTTGGCATGTGCTTTCACGGCATATCGCAAGAAACCGAGGCGCAGCTCCTAGTGGGAGAGCTATTTGAGGCTTTGGCGGACAAAGTAAGTTCAGAAGGTATCGAAAGTACAGTTGGGTTTGAAGGGCTCAGCTTCATCAACATTCGACCATCGAACGGCTTCAAACAGTTCCGAGACAAAGTAGATGCGTTTGAACATCTAGTTGATAAACACCTCGAGGCCCATGACGGACCGCAAGTATTCTTCTATGCGGGCGACTCTCCAGATGACGTTGTCCTCATGCGCCATCTACAGGAGAAGTATCAAAGCGATGACGTCCGCATCTTCTGCGTGGGAGTAGGCGATGTGGCGCTATTCGACGAAGCGGCTGACATTGTGGTTCCAGGTATTGATGAGCTCAACAGCGTTATTGCAATGATGGCGAAAGCTGGAGTGCCACATGGACATGAGAGCCCGGTGGAGCTGCATGATCCACTGCTATCGGAGGACATGTCCGAATCAAGCATTCTTAGAGTTGCCCGAGAACGAGCTATACGTCTGGTTAAGGGACCTCACAAAAGTTCGATTCCAGGTAGTCGAGTTGCAATAGATATAACAAGCTGCGGTAAGGCTAAGGCAGAGAAACTCAAGACCAAAAGCGCTCCTGTACCTTACGTTTCAACAGCACCTACTCACTTTTCAGAGAAGGTTCCAGCGCACCGCTTTAGCGTCTAGGTGGCGGATTAACTTTGGGAACTCGAAGTGTGGAAAGGCCATCTGTGGCCAAAGGCTCACATGCGAATTCACAGAGCTCAACAACTTCGACAAACTTGAGCCCTTTGCCCTCAAACTGCGGAACGAAAGCTTCAAACGGAACGGCTAGATCTTTCGAAGAAAGAAACTGACGTAACTCGCTTTTCGCAGGTAGCTTTCCCCATTCATTGAGCAGCTTGAACACTAGCTGATCAAGCTCACACGCTGCCGAGTACAGTTCGTGCTTTCGTTGCAGCCTGCGTGAGTTTGGGAACCTTGCCTTTGGGAACGATGGCGGCTTATTACTCTCCTCCCCTTTGGCTGAGTATGTAGAGTGTCGATACGTTCCAAAGTTTCGTCGAACTACAGGTTTCCCAACTGGCAACACCAGCCACTGCCGTTTACGCTCACTATTTATTGCATCCAAGGTGTCAAAAGAATCGGCACTACATCGCCCAACAACATCAAGCGCATCATGAGGTATGCCAACAATAAGCTCGGAATAGTCCTGCAAGTACGAAATCAGAACCGTAAGGGCAGAATGAGCACCGATCCAAAGTCGTACCACCTCGACATCTTCTTTTGAAAATACTCGCTTGACGTGTCCCACAATCCCACCTGGCTTCATCCACAGTCTACATAGAGGAAGGTTTAGGAATCGCTAACCGGAGATATAGTTATCTGTCCCGGGAGGAGTGCCAGAGCGGCCGAATGGGCACGCTTGGAAAGCGTGTGAACTCGCAAGGGTTCCGTGGGTTCAAATCCCACCTCCTCCGCCAAAAATTT
>JAHDFH010000082.1 GCA_020628305.1 Acidimicrobiales bacterium
CCCTACTACAACTACAACCAGACCAACTACTTCCACAACTACTGCCCCGACCACCGCTGCCACCGCAACAACTACAATCAGTTCTACTACCGACTCAACTGTTACAAGCACGACCGTACTGCCTTCTACAACTCTTGAGTCAACCACCACCACTACCGTTGAAGATACATCGACTTCAACCACCCAAGACCAGCCGGGACGAGGCAATAACCGCTAAGATTCACCTGTGAAGTTCAGCACTTGGCAAGAGCTCATTGATCATGAATCTAACCTTGAATACTGGCAAGAGCTGGACAGGTTTGTTACGTCAAGAAGAAGCCAGGTTGATGTCTATCCCGACAGATCAGAGGTCCTACGCTGTTTTGATCTTCTAGATATGGCTGATGTCAAAGTCGTGGTTCTTGGCCAGGACCCATACCATCAACCCGGACAAGCTAATGGCTTAGCTTTTTCGGTGAACTCCGACTGCAAGGCTCCACCTTCACTTAGAAATATCTTTGCCGAACTGAACTCCGATATGGGCATCGATCGCCATAGCAACGATTTAGTCAACTGGGCGAAACAAGGAGTGTTGTTGCTTAATACCACATTAACTGTAGAACGAGATACTCCTGGCGCTCATCAAGGCAAAGGGTGGGAAACATTCACGGATAGAGTCATTTCAGAACTTGGTTCTGAAATGAGCTCTAAGGTCTTTGTGCTATGGGGAGCAGCCGCTCGCCAGAAAAGATCTCTAATTGGTCAAGCGCACAGTGTCATAGAATCCGCTCACCCGTCGCCACTTTCTGCCTATAGAGGCTTTTGGGGATCACGACCGTTTAGCAGAATCAACGACAAGCTGACGGCGCTGGGACATGATCAAATTGATTGGAGTCTGTGAGACTTACGAAGTGATCTTCGAGCGGTCTTCCCGAAGGTTTATCACATCAGCATCACTTTCACCGACTTGTTTGCGAAGCCTGCTGATTTCCTCTTCATACTCATTACGCTTGCGGCGAGCCACAGATAATGCGGCGTCAGCTCTAACAACAAGATTTTTGAGACTTGCGATTTCGGCAGCAACTTTAGGGTCCTGGGATGGAGCTCGACTAACTGATGTTGCTCCCCCGGATTCAACCTCGTTGCGCAACGCGAACAGATCGTTCACCGCCTGAGTCCGTTGACGCTCTAACTTAGCGCGAGAGTCTTGAAGCTTCTTAAGCGTCGCCTGATGTGAGCGATCGATGAACCAAAGTCCGATACATCCAAGCACCACGCCGATAAATATGCCAATAAGATAAGGCTGCATTTGTTTCGTCTTTCCGCCAGTTAGTAAAAGAGTATCTCAATTCGGAGCCATTTACCAATCACAAAATGACGAATCCCGCTAAAACAGCTAGGTAAACAAGTCGCTAACTTGGTTCAAAGGGCCTACTTTTGAAGGTTTTTAAGAAACTCGAGAGCCCATTCTGAATGTCCAGGTCCGTCAAGTTCTGAATAGAACTCCCCTAGAATCCTTCGATCTTGGCCAACAACAAAGCTCGCTCGCTTTGGCGGCAAGCCAAACTTGCGTTTAACCCCAAATTGCTTAGCCACCAAGCCTTCGGTGTCTGCCAACAGCGGCATACCGAGCGTATGCTTGGTGTCAAAGCGATTTTGGGCATCCGCTTTATCATTAGAAACCCCAACCACTGCTGCTCCGAGGTGTGCAAATTCTGTACTTGCATCCCGGAACGCACAACTCTGCAAAGTACAGACTGGCGATGAAGCTTTGGGGTAGAAGAAGATGACTAGAGGACCTTTAGCTAAAGCTTCGGAGCTGTCAAAGACGCTCCCGTCCTGGGCTGAGACTCTAAAGCCATCAATACTCGCAGGCGCTTTCATCGGTCGAGCAGAATGCTAAGCACGTACCAGAACATAGTCATTAGCGAACCAAACAAACTTACGGCTGCACCAACGTAAGCCCAAGATGGATACTCCCTATAGATGTTCTGAGTCTGATAAAGAATCGCTCCACCAGCTAGGGCAACCATCGCAACCGAGAAAATGGTTCCGAGGTTGAATCCGAATATTAAAGCAGCAGCTATCAACCCGATGGCTGCCACAAAACCCCATGTAACTATCGGCCGCAAGAAAGAGAGATCTTTCTTGGTGAACAACGCAACTGCACTGAGAGCGCCAAACCCGACGATCGTAATGATTGCCGCGTTTATTACCGTCGAGCTCCCATTTCCTTGCGAGTTGAAGGCAAAGTACAGCATCGGAGCGAAGATCAGGGCTTCGGCAGCAGACATGCCAAACAATGCAGCATATTGCATACCAGGATTGTCGAGATTATGGGCAGATCTAGAAACCAGCCAACTGACGATCATAAACCCACCGAGTATCAATAACCAAGCAACACCACCCGAAGCGGTTATGAAGTCAAACAGTCTTTCAGCAATACCCGTCACGAAGAACAAATATTCAAAGCCTATAAATGCAGCTACTGCCAAAGCAAGGTGCTGATAAACCCTAGTTAGAAACTCTGATCTAACCTCTAGCGGTTGTGTCACGACAGGTGACTGAGTCTGTGTTTCGTATTGCATACCAATACCTCCCAGTTATGTGTCTGCCAGTCTAGCGGGATTATGTACGCTCCTCACAGACCCATGAAATACAAAGGTCCCGCCACCTTCGGACCTTTGGGCTATTCGAAATGCGCTCGACACTGTTGTACAGTGGATGTTAGGCGATTAGAAAGTGGCGAAGCTTGCGATTTAGACCCTCAATTATTGCGTGTGGATTCATGCTTTTAATTGGCGCATGCTCTTCGACTGATTCGATCATGGCATCCGAGGAAACCCTTGATTCTGCCCCAGAACAAGCTTCTGATCAACGAATGGGATCGGCTACGACCATTAGCTCAGGAGAAGTCGCGGTTCCCGAAGACATCCTTAAGCCTTCAGCGAGTTCAGCAGACTTTACGCCCGCCAACTACCGAATTGTTGATAACCCTAGAGCAGTGCTTGAAACCGTAGCTGCGGAGGCAGCCTATTACGACTGGTGGGATGCGCATTCAAACCACCTCTCCGACTTTTGGCAGGACCCCCCACAAGATCTGTTCGCACGCGCTGACCTGAACAACTCGGATAGAAACGGGACATATGCGCTAGCACGAAATGCGGGCCAGTTCTTGGGGAGTGTGACTGAAATTGTGCGCACCACTGGTGATCGCAATGCTCTCGATGAACTGCTCAAATGGACGGACGCTGCGAAACTAAACTTGAAAGACCATGATGGCAGAGGGTACGTCTATTACGAGTACAGCGCCCGTGGTAAAGGCGATGCAGTTGATGGCAAACACAACATGGATGACACCAATTGGCTCGATGAGCAGATGATGGCGGCAAACATTTCGCACTGGGCGTGGGTGCTCCATCAAAACCGCGATGTTGACCCAAAGTATGCCGAGGCTGCTGATTTCTGGTTTAGTTACCTTGACACAAATCTCGTCCCAAAGTGGTTATACCGCTCCACTTATGGAACTGACAATCAGTACACTCCCCCAGCTTCACTAGGTTTACAGAACGCTGTGAATTGGGATGGCGGTATCGGTGTTGATGGAAATGGCTCTAACAACGCTCCAGACATTGCACGCTGGGCGGGGCCAGAATACGTCGACGGCAATACCGGACAGAAACGATTTAATCAGTTTGACGATATTTCTCACCAGTATCCGGCGCATCACTTCGGGCACCCTTATCTGATGTCGATCTACCAATATGAAGTAATGGGAAGATACTTCCAAGAGGTGGGAGCCAAGCCAGTATCAGCAATTGATTCTGGAACTTACCAAGACTTTCTCGATGCTTCAGAGCGTCGACAGCTTTGGTGGGACAAGACAATTACTAGAAACTCAGATGGTTCGATTGACTTCTGGCTAAATCAATACACTTCTTCCGGAGGGCTGCGCAGCGATGCTTACGCTCAGTATGTTGCTATGTATCTCAACAACCTTCACTGGCTTGGAGTAGGCAAGTTCGCAGACGATAATGAGATGGCAGCATATGCCAATGCCTGGTACAACGGACCCAGCAATTCCGCCAAGAACGTCTTTGAAGCTGACAATATTTCGACCATGACTCATAAGACCGACGGCAGCGGCGGCCAGATCGCATTCAGGATGTCATCGGCTGGGCTAATGGGCTGTTGGGATGAAACCGGCGTCATCCAAGACCTCAATGCCAAAGCAATCATCGACCCATCAAGTCACCACATTTTGGCTAACCAAGACAATATGTCAACCGCCTGGTACGACGGCAATCACTACACGAACATTCTGTCTTGTGAACAAAGCTAAATAGAGCTGCACTGTTAGAGCTAGCAAACTATAGTTGTGCCAGTGAATGCTAGTACACCTCGCCGTCTGACGTATCTTGATGCTCTACGCGGCGTAGCAGCTGTGACGGTACTTCTACAGCACTCAGCCGAAATCATCTGGCCAGCCTACTTTGACTGGTCTCATGAGGTCTTTCGACCAGGGGCTTGGGGCGTAGCCGTTTTCTTCATGATCTCGGGGTTTGTCATCCCAATGTCGATCCGGAGAGAGAACGATGTTATTAGTTTTTGGATCGGCCGCTTATTCCGGCTCTTTCCTCTCTACTGGGCTGTTATTATCGCCGCATACTTCTTCTTCAAGCTAGGCAGCTATCCAGTATCTTCCGATTTTGCGAGCCAGGAACCACAGAATCTGATTGCAAATTTCACAATGGTGCAAGAGTTTCTTGCTACTCCACAATTAGTTGGAGCGGCTTGGAGTCTTGCCTATGAGTTTGTCTTCTACCTTTTCATCTCAATTGCAATCCTGACTGGTTTCAAAGGCACTAAGCACGCAGCAGTCAAGACCACCCTTTTAGTTTTGTTTGGAAGCCTTAGCGTTGGCTTGCTGATACATCCCACCTACGTGCTTTCGCCTCAAAGTATTGTCAAATCTGCTGTAGTACCTTCGGCGCTTGTAGCTGCTGGGCTAGTGCTACTGTGGCCCAAGCTTCGTTCAACATCTCAGAAGGTCATTGGTGCAGCTTTGCTTTTTGCAACGATTGGGCTGACTCTCAACCAGCCCAGAGATTTATGGTTCTCGCTGCTGCTCTTTGCCACCATCGGGGTTGGCTGGGCCTATCACGGAGCGTATCGAGGCGCTTACCCAGTTTCTGTTCCAATAGCTTTGTCCGTGTTTGCGTTTGCAATTTCGTTCATGCAGTTTCAATGGTGGAGCAATCCGCTAACCAGATCAGCAGATTTGTGGACTCTTGCAGCAGCCCACGCTGTTTTTGGCGGAGCATACTTTCTGCAACGTGTTGAGTTTCCCAAACCGCTGCAATGGCTTGGCAACATCAGCTATTCGGTTTACCTAATTCATGCAATTGCGATCCATGTAGTACCACCGATAGACGCTCAGCCCGTGCTGACCTTAGCAATCTGGGTTGGTGTTACGTTGACTATTTCAACGGCAACCTACTATTTGATTGAAGTACCTTTTCAGAGAGTTGGAAAAGACTTGCGAAACAAATGGAGACAGAGCCGTTTCCCTCAGGTGCTCGATTTGCGAGACACGAGCCAATCGTCAAGGGAGCCAAACGTTCTCATCGACTAGCAGCATGCGCGGCAAGTGACCCCGTCCCTAATGCCGCGCTAGCTCTCGACAACGGTGACTACGGCAGAGGACGCTTCTAGAGTTTTATGGACGGGGCACTTGTCGGCGATCTCTTTAACTTTTTCTTCCATGTCTGGCGGCAAATTTTCTATCGATATAACTCGTTCGAAGCGATCTATCTTGCCGCCTCCTGTTTGTACTTCTTGGCTACACTCCTCGCAATCCTTGGCATGTACCTTAGAATGGTTCACCTGCACCGAGATATTTCCAAAGTTGTGTTTCCTGAAATCTGAATACATCCGCAAAGTCATTGAGGTACAGGCCGCTAGCGCTGTTGAAAGAAACTGATAAGGGCTGGGTCCGGAGTCGAGTCCCCCAACACTTTCAGGTTCATCAGCCAGGTAACAGAAGGAGCCGCTCTGAACTACGTTTTGGAACTTGCCGTTGCCGGTTTCAGTGACGCAAACACCTTCATAAGGCTGCAACTCTTCAACAGGGCTAAGGTACTGCGAAGCCCATGCTGCAATTACTGTGGCGGCGTATGTCGAGTCGGCTGGGTTAGTTAGCAAATGATCAGCTGTATCGAGAGAAACAAAACTCTTTGGATGTTTCGCTGAATCGAAGATTAGCTTAGCGTTCTCCACCCCTACCGTGTTGTCGATTGGTGAGTGCATCACTAACAAAGCTGCATCTAGCTCAGCAACACATTGTTTGACAGTGTGTTCGTTAAGATCTTCAACAAACTGTTTCTGCACCCTAAACTTTCGCCCTCCAATAGTGGCTTCCGCTTCGCCAACTGTTTCTATCTCAGCTAAAGATTCCTCAAACAGGTGTGCAACATGTGTGGCCTCAGCGGGAGCGCCAATTGTTGCTACCGCCTTGATCGAAGAGAGTCGTGCTGCGGCAGATAGCACAGCAGCGCCACCTAAGGAGTGGCCGATCAATAACTCAACGTTGCCGTGGTTCTCGTTTACAAAGTCGATAGCAGCGTTAAGATCTGCAACGTTGGAAGAGAAGTTAGTGTTTGCGAACTCCCCCTCGCTGGATCCAAGTCCGGTAAAGTCGAACCGAAACACTGCAATCCCCTCCATGTTTAGCGAAGTAGCGATCGATTTGACTGCCTTTAAATCCTTAGAGCAGGTAAAGCAGTGCGCGAAAACTGCGTAGGATTTCACTGGG
>JAHDFH010000083.1 GCA_020628305.1 Acidimicrobiales bacterium
GGTTTTGATTGTGCCCCCGGTGAGATTCGAACTCACGACCAACGGATTAAAAGTGCCCTGTCTGCAGATCGGCGAGTGCCGCACAGTCCGTTGAACAGGGGAAAGTCCGGCTGTTGGTTCGTCGGGTTTCGTGTTTTCCGCCGAAACTCACCAATTACGTGTGTTTTTGTGTGAGTTTTTTTAAGCGACTTGTTTGGGTGGCTTCTAGCTCGTTGATTCGATCGGCGATTGTTGAGTGATCAGCGTGCGTAGCGCTTCGAATCTTGTGGTGCTGGATCTCGGTTTGATGGTAGCTGCCTGGGTCGAGGTTGTCGATGTTGGGTTGTGGGATGGTAGGCATTGTGGGCTCCAAGTTGTTGGTCAGAGGCGGCGTATTCTGTCGGCGAATTTAGGTGCGCCTGCTTTGGCTAACGCGTCGAGGAGGTCTTGTAGCGTCTTGGGGTGTCGCCGATTGGCGGCGGCTTGTTGTTGTAGCTCATCTAGGACGGCGTGTGGGGCGAGGTCGAGTTGGTCGAGTAGGAAATCGTCGGGGTTGATGGTTTCGATTTGGAACGGTTCGAGGCTTGGTAGCGGGAAGTCTTTCTGGTTGAACGTGATGATCGCCGATGCGTCTGCTCGGACTGCGGCTGCTAAGACGTGGCGGTCTTTCGGGTCGCATGTAAGCGAATCGATGATCGATTCATAGCCCGTGACCTTTGATTCGGTGAAAGCGCTTTCCATAGCTTCGAGCAGTCGGTCAATGCTTTCGGCTGGGAACTTCTTGACTAAGTTTCGTTGGAGTTCTTCAAGAATGTCTTCTGACCAGAGCGGCTGGAATAGGCCCCGTTCGGCTAGGCGTAGGAGGGTGTCTCGCAGGTTGGCTGGGTACAGAACGCAGGTGTCGAGAACGACGGTGAATGGCACAACAGCTTTCTAACGTGTCTTGGTCGGGAAGTCGTCTTCGTCGTACATGCCTGCTTCGTCCGCTATCGCGACCATTTCGTCTAGCGCTTCTCGCCGCTGTGATGATCGTTCTTTTTTGAACGCTAAAACATCGGCCAACAGTACTCGACGATGACGACCCGGCTGATCGTAAGGTATGCGGCCCTGTTCAAGGTACTTGACGAACGTTGGGCGAGTTACGCCGATGAGGTCGGCTGCTTCTTGTGTTGTTAAACGTTGGTGGACTGGTGCGACAGTAACCGCCTGGCCTGCTTCCATCGCTAAGACCACGGCACGCAAAACATTGAACACTTCAACGGGTAGTTCTAGTTGGTCTCCGTTAGGTGCGACCAGGGCAGCGCCGGGCTGTTGCATCAACGCAGACAGGCCTTCTAGAGGTAATTTGGGTGGTAAAACCGTTTGTTCACGAGCAATCACAGAAGACATCGCAGCACACTCCTTACAAACAACTGTACCACAAAACGAAAGAAACGAAATAGGTCAGGCGGCCCAGAAGATCGAAAGGGGCGCAAGAATTCAGAGCTTGCGATGTCACGAAAACAGAATAATTAGTACTGTTGTCCTGGGCTATCGACACTTGTCTAACTTAGCAAACTGAGATTTGGGGCTCATACCTCGATCGGAGATGTCGAAGGAGATGCCTAGGTCAGTTTGGAGTAGGACAGTGGAAGGTTATTTGGGATTCCCTAAAAGCGGTCATAGTGAGACTGAGTTTGACGGCGAAGACGCTGTTCGGCGAGCATTGAGAGAAGGTGGTTTCGAAGTTTCAAGGGGAGGTCTGCCAGACAGAGGAATCGATCTAATTGCTGCGCGGAGAATTCGAGGTGCCGAAGGAAGCGAGGCGGTATCTCCTCATCTTCTTGCTTTCCAGGTAAAGGCAGGCCCGTCTTACACCCGGTCCTCAGGTGGGAAGGTCAGCGTCGGGGATCATAGTCGTTATTGGAGTGAGGCATCAATGCCGGTTTTGCTGGCTGTCTTGCGAGCGGATGGTCGTCTAGTTGTACAGGACCCTTTCTCAGAACTAGTGAATTTCGCTGCCCCTGGTCAGTCACAAGCCATCGATGTCAGTCATGACTTCAAAGAATCGATGACCAATATTCGTGCACGAGCTGTGCTGGGAGCGTTATACCCGCAAATTTGGACTTGCCAAGGGTTCGGCACTTTTGACTACGATGCAGGTGACGTTGGTACGACCATCTCAATGTTGGCTCAACTTGGGCAGCATGGCTCGGCATTACGTGCTCCTTTGCGTCACTGGGTTCGTGGTCTCCACTACGTTGGTCTGCTTATGGAAGACCGGATCGATTCGCTTCAAGTCCAAAAGCACGTCCTCGACCACTCTGGTGGCGAAAAGAGAAACCAAAACAGGTACCTCTTAGTCAGACAAGTTGATTCTTCACACGCTCCGAGATTGATCGAGGCTGGAGTAACTCAAATGGCGATGTACCATTTATGTAAAGAGATCTACAGGGCAGCTTCTGGTGAAGGTGAACTGGGCGCCTATCAACACGAGCTGTTCAGTCAGCATTTTGATACTCGTCACCACCCCTCTTTTATCGGGCGAAGTCTGGTCATGTTGGGGGAACTGATAGGCGCTCCAATTCTCAAAGATTTGTCAGGTTTAGGTTCTTGTAAGGCCCGCTCCTTGAGTATCGATGTCTTGGTTGAAGCCGTGGGTGGTGAATGTCCAGTTGAAACATTGGAGTGCGTAATTAAGACCCGTTGTAGCGAGATTGTCGGTGCAGCGTTCTCCTTGGTTAAGGAGAGCCTTAGTTGTAAAGAAGATTTTGGCGAAGCGATCAAGAGAGAATTTCCCGCTATTCCATCGCTAATGGTGAAGGGCTTATTAAACGGATGACTTGTGGAAGCACCAGGTTTGGTGCCAACCGGAATTGAGTTCAGGTCTGGTTGGCTAGTTGTCGAGCGTGCTCTTCGGGGCGATGAGTACAAGTGAACGTCGTCAACCTAGCGAAGTCTCTCAAGCTCAAACGGACAGCTAAGCGATCAATCTTAAGAGGCATACGTCTAGTCAGGGTACAAGTATGATGACTCATCTTTGTGTCGATTCCATAAGATGGTCTGGAGAATAGCGAAAGCTAATATTTACTTCTGGTTGTTGTAAGTCGTCTAGTGTGAGAGCATGCGAGATTCGGAACCTTCTGCTCAATTCGGAAATCTTGATGTTTCGAAAATTTTGAGGAAGGACCAGTTGGCGCTTCATGCTTGGATGGAACGTAGCGCCCCGCCTCTCGCCCCGGTGTACCTTGGCGCAGCTCATATGGTTACTAACGAGAACTTCCCAGGTGCAGTCCATTTCATAAGTCATGCTATGCGGGAAATCGGCAATCAGCTTCCGCCGATCCTGGTCGACAGTATCGATTCTTCTCGGCTCGAATATCAACCTCTAGTAAAGACTATTCGCGAAAGCTGGGACGAATGGCAGAACGGGGAATCCGAGTCCAAGAGTGAAGTGCAGAGGTTCCTGGATTCGGTATTAGCGCTTCTAAAAGAAGACGCCCAAGTTCGTTCGACTATAAGGGAGAAAGCTATACAGATGTTTCAGGAGCTTGGCGAGGGGCCTCCTGCCGCAAACTCTGTTGAGCATTGGCTAGCAGCCACAAAGGACCATCATAAGCTCGCCCATTTACGTCCTGGCCAGCTACCTGATGACGCTCTTGAACAGTGCGTTGCGTCTTTCCATCTTTTGGAAAAGATACTCGTAGTCCTATCGCAGCCTTTTTACGCCAGCGTTCAGGAACTCGATGAGATCCTACATTCGCCACCAGAAAAGGAAGTTAAGGAGCTCAAGCGGTTCTTCCTACACGCTAGTAAGAAACGCTACTTCTTCAGAAGTTTGGATGATCCGAGCTGGCTAAAACCGTTATCTGAAGAAGGGTATTTCGCAAAACCGCCATCGATGTCCGGCGACGGAATGCCTCAATGGCCAGAAGGTGAATATCTGCTCAAAATGGTAGAAGTACTGCCATCGGAGGTAGCCAAGATCTGGTCGTCCGTTTCAGAGGTTGAAAACCCGATCGTTGTGCGTATCTCGCTTCAGATCTTTTGCCACCTTCCTGGCGATCTGATCGAAAAGGACATTGCTAGGAAAGTATTTGATCTTATCGGTTCACCATTCCCCGACTTTTTCTTCGACCAAGCTGCTGAAGCGGTTCTTCATCTCTTCAAGAGCGGCGCAAAGGCTCAAGCTTGCTCGGCGCTTAAGGTTATATTGGGATGGCCAATAGCGAAACGCAACAGTGGGATGGTGAGGGATGAGATTGCTCAACATCCGTATCACAAACTTTTAGAGACTGTCATCGCCGACCCTGATGTTGCAACAGATTGGCTAATATTCCGATGCCTAGTCTCCCTCATCGAAGACCAGCAATCAACGATGGAGCCGAGTTACAGTAAATACTCGCACGCCTGGCTTTTAGCTATCGCAGATAGTCAAGACGACGACTCCGGCTACGTTCCACATCAGGTTAGCGCCATCAATACTTTGATCACTGGACTAGCATCGGTAGCTCTGCAGGTAGCAGCACAGGACGAAAAGCGCCTCCAGGATGTTTTTGGATACCTTCGCGAACGGTCTCAGGTTCATAACCGGATAGCGCTGCACGTGCTAGCTCGCAGCAAAGGTGGAATTGATCTTGTCGAGGGAGTGTTAGTCGATCCTGAGAATCTAAGGGAAGAACTTCGATCGGAATTCCGTGATCTTCTACAACGACGATTCGCAGATGTATCTGAAGATATTCAAGAACAGTTTCTGATGCTGATCCAGGAACACGTAGCGGAAGCTGGCGACTTGGAAGGATCTTACAAACGGTGGTGGCTCGACTGCATCAAAGACCATCTGTCTGGCGATCATAGAAAAGAGTTCGAACAACTTGAAGCTCTTCACGACAGCGTGGAATCTAATGAGTCCGATCGGGGAGGGGTCTACGTCGCTGCCGATGAGTCTCCTTTTGAGTTGGAAGATTTACTAGAAATGCCGACCAGCGGAATCGTCGAAACGTTGCGTACATGGGAACCTGAGCCAGAACAGCGAGGTCTTACACAGGTGACGGTTGAGGGCTTCGCTGCGGTACTCCGACAACTAGTGGAGCAGAAGGCGAAAGAAATTTCTAGTGAATGTGCACAGTTCGAAAATCTCGATTGGGTCTATGTTCGCAACTTATACGACGGTCTGGTCGCAGGGTTGCGTGACGGCCAGGCGATTGCTTGGCCGGAGGTTTTACGTCTATCGGATGTGATTATAGAGCAGACACAAAAACTTGGTCCAACGATTGATGAAGCAACGACGTTGGAAAGATCTTTGCTTAGACAGAGCGTCGCCTCGCTGCTGGGGGCTGGCGTAAGCACACCTAATTCCCCTATCCAAGACGCCGATCGTCGAGCAGCTGTCGAGCAGCTTCGAGCGCTCAGCAAAGATCAGATCCGAACAGACGAAGATCTATATTTACATCATGACCCGCTGATGCCGGTCATCAACACAACTCAAGGCGTAGCTCTCAACGCGATCATAAACGACGCCGTCAGATCAAAGTTCGAAAAGGTCCCGGACCTGGAGGTGATAGAAGAAGCATTGTCAACGCTGGTTGTCGCCTTAGAAGGGCAGGGGCGTTTAGAGCCAGCGTATGCTGTCGTTGGAAACCAGCTCCCTAGATTGGTTCATCTTTCGCCGGAATGGGTTTCTGATAATCTCGGAAGACTTTTTCCTGAGGATAAACCAGAGCAGTTGGAGTTTGCGTGGAATGCATACCTGAGACAACACAAACCGTACTCCGATGTATTCACAGCAGTTCATCGAGTTTATCGATCAGCTGTCGAGAACCTGAATCGAGAAATCACAACACCAACTTGGGACCAAGCAAACACTCGCCTAGGTCAACACCTAGTAATCTTCGCGATACGTGGTCTCGATACTGACTCATTAATTGAATCGTTTTTCCTGAATGCTGACGACGGCTTGGCAGCAGAAACGATGACACATCTTGGTCGGTGTTTAAGAGCGACTGAAGACCTTCCGGATGAAATCGTCAGAAATACCCAAGAACTGTGGAACAAGCGAATTGAAACTGCGCTTGAGGACATCGGATCACACCAAAAAGAACTCCTAGCCTTTACTGACACGTTCGTAGCGAGCAAACTCAGTAAAGAGTGGGAACAAAGCACTTTGGCAAGCGTTCTCGAATCTTGCGAGATAGCGCTCCCTCCAACGAGTAATGAAGTCGTACATAAACTCGCAGATCAAGCAAACGAGAACCCAGCGGCTTCCCTTAGATTATTGCGTTTGCTTCTGGAGCGTTCGACTGATCAATGGGAGTTCGGGTCGTGGAAAGAAGGAGTACTAGAAATCGTCTCACACAACATCGAGACAGATCCTCAAGCGGAGGAAAATCGTGCCTGGATCCTCAACAAGTATCTAGGAAAAGGCTACAACGAATTCAAAGATCTTTTCTAGCATTGCTGCTTGTTTCTGTCAGCAGTTCTCGGATTGCCTGGCGAGGGATAATGATTCGGCGTCCGAGGGTTATAGATTTGATTTCGCCGGTTTTGGTGCATTCATAGGCGGTAGTTTTGCTGATGCCGAGGAGTTGGGCGGCTTCGGCGACGGTATAAGTCAGCCGATCCAGATCGGGTTGGTTCGAGTCGATCATAGTATTTCCTTTCAGAAGATGGTGTGGGTGATTGCGAGTAGGGTCACGGTTCGGATGGTGTGGTCGACGGTGGGGAAGAACCATCGGAACACGCCAGAAGTGATTCGGGTGATTGTTCGTTGCAGGCTCATAGTCGGTCTTTCAGTTCTTGTTGGGTGATGTAGGCGAT
>JAHDFH010000016.1:0-8781 GCA_020628305.1 Acidimicrobiales bacterium
GCTTTCGCCGGGGTTGATTGCATCAACAAGGGTGTAGCTTGCTGTGCCGTCTAGGTTGTCTACCCAGTCGGTGTTGTTCGCAGAGAACTCCAATGCGTCAGCTATCTGCACTGTCACAGTTGAGGTGTAGCTGATGAGAGTTCCTTGGTTGAACACTGTGTATAGCCATGTGGTTTCATCGCCTGGTTCCACATCATCTAGGTTCGTGCCGTATTCGGTCACGTTCTCAACTAATGCCAGGTCATATGTCACATCAACGGTGAGGCCTGCGATGTCGTGGTCGTCTTCGTCGCCATCGGTGTTATCGATGATGTCATCTGTTGCTGCTTCGGGAGCTGCTGGTTGGCTGTCGTCTGCTGGGTCAAGGTTAGGTACAGAATCGATATCTGCGGTGTTGTATGTGGTGTCAGCGTCATCATCTGAAATTTCAACTAGCTGATTAATCACTTCACCGTTAGCAAGAATTGTCTGAATCTGCGCTGGATCGATAGAAACATCGAGTAGCAGTACCGGGAGATCAACACTTTCACCTGAAACCAGCTCTTCAGTGATCACAAACGATGCTGTGCCATCTAGATTGTCTGTCCACTCGCTGTTGCTGGTAGAGAATTCAAGCCCCTCACCAATGTAAACTGTGGTAGTAATGTTGTTGGCAGTCAAAGCACCTTGATTAGTTACTGTATAGAACCAGGAGGTTTCATCACCTGGAACAACAGCGTCAAGGTTCTGGCCTGGTGCCGTCACGTTCTCAACTAGTGCGAGATCGTACGTGGTATCTACAACAACCGAAGCGACGTCGTGGTCGTCTTCATCACCATCAGTGTTATCAGTCACATCATCTGTGGCATCACCAGGGGCTGCCGGAGCTGAGTCATCGCCCTGCACAGCGTTTGGTGTTGAGTCTTCGTCTGTTGTGCCATACAAAGTGTCTGCTGAGTCGTTTGAGATTTCAGCCCAGTTCCACAAAGCTTCAGCGTCGGCATCAAGGATTGATACGTCCATTGTCACCTGCAAAGTGAGAGCGATATCTTCAACCTGGCCAGGAACCAAGTTAGTTGTCGAAGTGTAAGACACAGTGCCGTCTAGGTTGTCAATCCAACCTGGGTTGTCGCTTGAGTTGAAGACATAACCAGCAGGGACATAGTCGGTTACGGTGTAGTTGCCTGAGTCAAGAGCACCCTGGTTGGTGACAGTGATCACAAAGTCAACATCAGCACCCGGTGCAACATCTGTCGCTTGGCCTGTAGCCAAAGTCTTTGTTAACGCTAGATCGAAACGAGTATCAACAGTTAGACCAGCAATGTCATGATCGTCTTCATCGCCTGCGGTGTTATCAACAACATCATCAGTTGCATCACCAGGCGCTGCAGGCTGGTTATCGTCTGCAGGGTCGGTGTTTGGTGTTGAGTCGATGTCGGTTGTGTTGTATGTTGTGTCAGCATCGTCATCTGAAATCTCAGCCAACTGGTAAATAACACTTCCATTATCAATTAGAGCGGTGATAAGAACAGGATCTGTAGAAACATCCAACAGCAACACTGGGAGATCAACCGAATCGCCGCCAGCCAAAGCTGTAGTGATCACATATGATGCTGTGCCATCTAGATTGTCTGTCCAAGCAGAATTGTCAGCAGAGAACTCAAGACCAGTTCCGATATGAACCATAACCTCAATATTGTTAGCAATAACAGCACCTTGGTTAGTGGCTGTGTAGAACCAAGAGGTTTCATCGCCAAGTTCAACAGCGTCCAGGTTTTGTCCAGGAGCCGTTACGTTCTCAATGAGTGCGAGGTCATAGGTTGTGTCGACTGTGACCTCTGCCGGGTCGTGGTCGTCTTCGTCGCCATCGGTGTTATCGGTAACATCATCTGTTGGGCCACCGGGTGCTGCTGGGGCTGAGTCATCACTCTGAATATCATTTGGTGTTGAGTCAGTATCTGTTGTGCCATAAAGTGTGTCGGCTGAGTCGTCTGAGATTTCAGCCCAGTTCACAAGCGAGTTAGCATCAGCATCGATAGCTGATAGATCCATTGTCACCTGCAAGGTGAGGGCAATATCTTCAGAGTCGCCAGAAACAAGGTTGGTTGTTGAGGTGTAAGACAGGGTTCCGTCTAGGTTATCTACCCAGCCAGTGTTATCGGCAGCGTTAAACACATAGCCTGCTGGGACATAGTCGGTTACGGTGTAGTCGCCAGTGAAATCAACGTCAGCACCCGGAGCAACATCAGAAGCTTGACCGGTAGCGAGTGTCTTGATAAGTGCAAGGTCATAAGTCGTATCAACTGTCAAACCAGCAATGTCATGATCGTCCTCATCGCCTGCTGTGTTATCAACAACATCATCAGTTGCATCACCAGGTGCTGCCGGCTGGTTGTCGTCTGCTGGATCAGTGTTAGGTGTCGAGTCAATATCTGTAGTGTTGTATGTAGTGTCCGCGTCATCGTCTGAAATCTCAGCCAACTGATAGATGACACTTCCATTGTCAATAAGTGCAGTAATAGCAGCAGCATCAGTTGTCACATCAAGCAACAGATTCGGTAGGTCTACAGAATCACCGGCAGCCAACGCAGTCGTGATGGTGTAGCTCGCTGTGCCGTCTAGATTGTCTACCCATTCGGTGTTGGAGGTTGAGAACTCAAGCTCGTCAGCTATATAAACAGTCACAGTAATGTTGTTAGCAATCAAAGCGCCCTGGTTAGTGACCGTATATAGCCAAGTGGTCTCATCACCGACATCTACAGCATCCAAGTTCTGACCAGCAGAAGTAACATTCTCGATCAACGCGAGGTCATATGTGGTGTCAATCTCAACCGCAGCAAGATCATGGTCATCTTCATCACCATCGGTGTTATCAGTCACATCATCTGTTGGGTCGCCTGGGTTAGCTGGCTGGTTATCATCACCCTGCACAGCATTAGGAGTCGAATCTGCATCGGTGGTGCCATAAAGAGTGTCTGCTGAATCGTCTGAAATCTCAGCCCAGTTGACCATAGAGTTAGGATCAGCATCAATAGCACCAAGATCCATCGTCACCTGCAGTGTTAAAGCGATGTCTTCCGTATCACCCGGAGTGAGGTTTGTCGTTGAAGTGTATGAGAGTGTGCCGTCTAGGTTGTCTGTCCAGCCGGTATTATCTCCAGCATTGAATACATAGCCAGCTGGGACATAGTCAGTGATTGTGTAGTTGCCCGAGTTCAGGTCGCCTTGGTTGGTGACGGTGATTGTGAAATCAACATCAGCACCCGGACCAACGATTGAAGCCTGGCCTGTAGCGAGTGTCTTGATTAGGGCAAGATCGTATTCAACATTAACAATCAGACCAGCGATGTCGTGGTCATCTTCATCCCCAGAAGTATTGTCAACAACATCGTCGGTAGCATCTTCTGGGTTGGCGGGCTGAACATCGTCACTAGCAATAGCGTTAGGAGTTGAGTCCACATCAGTTGTGTTATACGTGCTATCAGCGTCATCATTGGAAATCTCAGCCAACTGATCAATCACACCACCATTAGCAATAATTGTCGCAATCTCTGAAGCGTCGGTTGAGACATCTAATAAGAGGTTTGGTAAGTCGACAGAATCGCCAGCATTTAGAGCGGTGGTGATTGTGTAGCTCGCTGTGCCGTCCAGGTTATCAGTCCAAGCAGTATTAGACGTAGAGAACTCGAGACCCTCGCCGATATAGACCGTTACCGTAACGTCATTGGCCGTAAGAGCACCTTGGTTAGTGACTGTGTACAGCCAAGTTGTTTCATCACCAACATCGACCGTGTCGAGGTTCTGCCCGGCAGCTGTCACGTTCTCGATGAGCGCAAGATCATAGGTTGTGTCGACGGTTACGGCTGCTACGTCGTGGTCGTCTTCATCACCTGATGTGTTGTCTGTTACGTCGTCTGTTGCATCTCCTGGTGCTGCAGGTTGTGAGTCATCGCCTTGGTCATCATTTGGCGTTGAGTCGGTATCTGTAGTGTTGTAGAGCGTGTCAGCGTCGTCGTCTGAGATTTCTGCCCAGTTCCAAAGCGCTGTAGCGTCACCATCAAGAATCGAAACATCCATGACAACCTCTAATGTCAAGCCGATGTTTTCGGTATCACCAGCTGCAAGGTTTGTGGTTGAGGTGTAAGACAGGGTACCGTCTAGATTATCGACCCAGCCAGTGTTGTCAGTTGAGTTGAACACATAGCCAGCTGGGACATAGTCAGTGATTGTGTAGTTGCCCGAGTCAAGAGCGCCCTGGTTAGTGACTGTGATTGTGAAATCAACATCAGCACCCGGTGCCACAGCCGAGGCTTGTCCAGAAGCCAAAGTCTTTACTAGCGCAAGGTCATAAGTTGTATCAACAGTGACAGCAGCGACGTCGTGATCATCCTCGTCACCAGAGGTGTTATCGATTACATCATCGGTAGCATCACCTGGAGCAGCAGGCTGGCTATCGTCCCCTTGGGTAGCGTTAGGCGTAGAGTCCACATCGGTAGAGCCATAAAGCGTGTCTGCTGAATCGTCTGAGATTTCAGCCCAGTTCCACAATGCAGTAGCGTCACCATCAAGAATCGAAAGGTCAGACGTCACTTCTAAGGTGAGGGCTATGTCTTCCGAATCGCCAGCACCAAGGTTGGTGGTTGAGGTGTAAGACAAAGTTCCGTCTAGATTATCTGTCCAGCCGGTATTATCTCCAGCGTTAAACACATACCCTGCTGGGACATAGTCGGTTACGGTGTAGTTGCCTGAGTCGAGGTCGCCTTGGTTGGTGACTGTGATAACAAAGTCAACGTCAGCTCCTGGACCGACTGTTGAAGCCTGACCAGAAGCAAGTGTCTTGATGAGTGCAAGGTCGTATTCAACATTAACAACCAAACCAGCGATGTCGTGATCGTCTTCGTCACCAGCAGTGTTATCAACAACATCGTCGGTTGCGTCTTCTGGGTTTGCTGGTTGGTTATCGTCTGCAGGGTTGGTGTTTGGTGTTGAGTCGATATCGGTTGTGCTCCAGGTGGTGTCAGCGTCGTCATCTGAAATCTCAGCCAACTGATCAATCACGCCACCATTAGCAATAATTGTCGCAATCTCAGCTGCATCAGTAGAGACATCCAATAAGAGGTTTGGCAGATCAACAGAATCACCAGCAGCCAAAGCGGTGGTAATGGTGTAGCTTGCGGTGCCGTCCAGATTGTCGGTCCAAGCAGTATTAGACGTAGAGAACTCAAGACCCTCACCAATATAAACAGTCACTTCGATGTTGTTTGCTGTGAGTGAACCTTGGTTAGTTACCGTGTATAGCCATGTGGTTTCATCGCCAACGTCGACGGTGTCGAGGTTCTGGCCGGAAGCTGTCACGTTCTCGATAAGTGCGAGGTCATATGTAGTGTCAACAATGACAGCAGCTACGTCGTGGTCGTCCTCATCACCAGAAGCATTATTAACCTCGTCATCTGTAGCATCACCCGGAGCAGCAGGCTGAGAATCGTCACCCTGAATGGCGTTCGGCGTAGAGTCAACATCAGCACCTGAGTCAGTTGAGATTTCAGCCCAGTTCCACAACGCTTCAGCATCACTATCGAGAATAGATAACGTGGTTGTCACCTCAAGAGTCAAGGCGATGTTCTCTGTATCACCCGGAGCGAGGTTGGTAGTTGAAGTGTAAACAAGGTTACCTCCACTCGTAGTCCAGCCTGGGTTGTCAACTGCGTTGAAGACATATCCTGCTGGCATGTAGTCAGTCACTGTGTAGTTCCCTGAAGGGATGGCACCCTGGTTGGTGACTGTGATTGTGAAATCAACATCAGCACCTGGACCAACAGTTGAAGACTGGCCAGAAGCGAGAGTCTTGGCTAGTGCAAGGTCATAGGTAGTGTCAACTGTGACTGTTGCGATGTCGTGGTCGTCTTCATCACCAGAAGCATTGTTTACCTCGTCATCGGTTGGATCTCCTGGATTAGCAGGTTGATTGTCGTCTCCTTGATTTGCGTTAGGAGTTGAGTCAGTATCTGTTGTGCTGTAAAGACTGTTGGCCGAGTCGGCTGAGATTTCTGCCCAGTTGTGAAGAGCTGTTGCGTCACCATCAAGGATCGATGCATCGTTAACCACGACAAGAGCTAGGCTGATATCTTCCGACTCGCCAGGTGCTAGGTTTGTGGTTGAGGTGTAAACAAGGTTTGCACCACTAGTTGACCAACCTGGGTTTCCGGTGGTTGAGAACGTATAACCAGCAGGAAGATAATCAGTAATCGTGTAGCTACCAGAAGCAAGACCGCCCTGGTTGGTTACTGTGATTGTGAAGTTGACAGTGTCACCGAGGGTTACAGCTGAAGCCTGACCAGTTGCCAAGGTTTTGATCAAGGCTAAGTCATAGGTTGTGTTGACAGTTACTTCTGCGGGATCGTGATCATCCTCATCACCAGAAGTGTTGTCGGTTACATCATCGGTAGGATCACCCGGATTAGCAGGCTGGTTATCATCAGACTGGATAGCGTTAGGTGCTGAGTCAACATCAGCACCAGAATCCGCCGAGATCTCAGCCCAGTTAACAAGCGACGTAGCACTGGAATCAATTGTCGAAGCATTACCAGTAACCTGCAAAGTCAAAGCTATGTCTTCTGAATCGCCTGAAGCGAGGTTTGCAGTTGAGGTGTATGAGAGTGTGCCGTCTAGATTGTCTGTCCAACCTGGATTGTCAACTGAGTTAAAGACATAGCCAACAGGCATGTAGTCAGTAACGGTGTAGTTGCCTGAATCAATAGAGCCCTGGTTAGTAACGGTGATTGTGAAATCAACATCCGCTCCCAAAGCAACCTCAGAAGCCTGACCAGTAGCTAGTGTCTTAATCAGAGCTAGGTCATAAGTAGTGTCAACAGTCACCGCAGCAACATCATGATCATCCTCATCACCAGAAGTGTTATCAATCACGTTGTCTGTTGCAGCACCAGGGTTAGCAGGCTGTGAATCATCTCCTTGGTTAGCGTTAGGAGTCGAATCAACGTCGCTGCCTGAGTCTGCCGAAATCTCAGCCCAGTTCCACAACGCCTCAGCATCACCATCCAAAACAGATGCGTCGTTGGTAACGGTCAGAGTCAGGTTAATCTGTTCTGAGTCACCAGCGGCGAGGTTGGTGGTTGAGGTGTAGACAAGGTTGCCGCCGCTTGTAGACCAGCCAGGATTGCCTGTGGTTGAGAAGGTGTAACCAGCAGGAAGGTAATCAGTGATCGTGTAATTGCCAGCGGGGATAGCACCTTGGTTGACCACTGTGATTGTGAAATCAACTGAGTCTCCTAAAGCAACTGCTGCCGACTGGCCAGAAGCCAAAGTCTTACGCAACGCAAGGTCATAAGTCGTGTCAACAGTCACCGCAGCAACGTCATGATCATCCTCATCACCCGAAGTATTATCAATCACATCATCCGTTGCAGCACCCGGACTAGCAGGCTGCGAATCATCACCCTGATTAGCGTTAGGAACCGAATCGGCATCATCGCCAGAATCAGCCGAAATCTCAGCCCAGTTCCACAACGCCTCAGCATCACCATCCAAAACAGAAGCATCCGTAGTGACCCGAAGGCGAAGGTTAATCTGCTCAGAACCGCCAACAGCAATATCAGTAGTCGAGGTATAAACAAGATTCGATCCGCTAGTTGACCAACCAGGATTGCCAGTAGTAGAAAACGTATAACCAGCAGGCAGATAATCGGTGATTGTGTAGTTGCCTGAAGTGACATCGCCTTGATTAGTCACAGTAATAGTGAAATCGACAAAATCACCAACAGAAACACTAGAAGACTGACCCAAAGCCAACGTCTTAACAAGAGCCAAATCATAAGTCTCAGGGCTAACCGTGAAACCAAAATCATAAGTGTGATCATTCTCACCAACAGAGCCAGTTCCGCTAGTAGTTGATCCATCCTTGTTGAAGTGAGTTATTGGTATTTCGAAACCATTTGACTTCTCGGTAGCGTCGTTATCAGACTTGTCGTACTGGTTATCGTGCCCAGTGCCTGTAAAGTCGCCAGTATTGTCTTGGCCCGACTTGGCAGTACCGAAAGCATTCGTGATGGTGAGGCTTACATCGGTTCCATCAGGCAGCGTGAGAATGTTGTTTGCACCTGAGGTGTCGATTGTGTTTGCGGTCTCGCCATTAATGCCTGTAGTGGTGTCAATAGCAACGGTGTAGTCGTGGTTGTTCAGCACACCACCAGGGACAATACCAGTGGAATCACCAGCTGTTGGATCTGGAGCAGTAGAAGTATGGGCTCCGGCAGTATCGTAGGTGTGGCCACGGAACACATAGTTGCCGTCTGTATCTGTTACCGCCGTGGCGACAAGAGTGCTGCTGTCGTCATAAAGATTTACGGTGATGCCGTTAATGCCAGCTTCATCTTCGGAAGGCCCGTCGTAAACGCCGTTGCCGTTAAGGTCAACCCAAGGATCTTGGCGGCCGTTGCCATTGACATCGAACCAAACTCGGTTACCAATCTCAACTGGAGCATTCATACAGTTAGATTCGAGATCGCCGATACCTGCAGACTTGCCGAAATAGTTGTCATCGAACTCGTAGATGTTTAAGCCATTTCCAACCTGAAGACCATTGTTGTTGCTCAGAGAAATGATACCGCCTGTCCAGAAGGTGCCTAGCTCAGCGTCGAAAGCTGCTGTGTGAAGATTATCGCGGCCCGCTATTTGCTCCAAACCACCAAGAGCGCGCTCATTGTGGTACGTGGTGTCATCGCCGTCACCAGTGTAGAACTCGTTATCTGCGGGGTTGATACCAGGGTTAGTATTTGGATCAGGGTT
>JAHDFH010000016.1:8791-27347 GCA_020628305.1 Acidimicrobiales bacterium
TGCCAGTTGAGTAGTCGTAGCAAACTCTGATTACATCACCATCGTTGATTTTGTCGAAACGACCAGAAGCTGAGTTAGGCGCAGCATACGAGAAAATATCGCCGACACCAAGAATTAGCGCCTGGTCGTTGTCGAACTGAATATCCATCAAAATTGGAGAGACAATGTAAAAGGGCTGAGAGCCATTTCTTAAGAAGACTTGCCAGTTAGGAGCTCCTGGGGTATAACCATCCCAAGAGTCGCGAGGGTAGTCATAGTTATAAGAGTAGAAGTTACCAGTAAAAGCACCCGTAGCGAGGCTGTATGTCTGAACTGTTGAGGTGAGCTCTGAAACGGCTACGTTTGTTGGGCCGTTACAAGTAGTACCAACATATAGAACCCCATCTTTGATTGTTAGAGCAAATGGCATCCAGTCCTGGCCAGATGAACAGCTAGGTGCTGAGATTGTAATTGTGTCTACTTGGGTGCCGTATGTTCCATTGGCTGGGTCAACGTCAATGACCTTTACTACGCGCCGTTCAAGGTCAACTGCATAAAGGAGTCGGGTTTCAAGGTCGATATCGATATCGCCGTAGCCGTGACGTCCAAACTCATCTTGTCCGTACTGGTCGACTGAGAAGTCAGCGCCATTGGCAACCAAGTTACGAGCAGCGTTGCTCATCATGCTCATTGTGTTGTCATCGTAAAGAATCGATGTGCCACCGGCTGGGTTAATCGAATAGATTGCACCGGATCCGCCATCACCCCAAGCTGAGTGACGCTTCAAGAAAGCAGCAGAGTAGTAGCGGTCAACATATGGATCATAAGCAACGCCCCAAACTGAGCCAATGTCGTTTACGATTCCAGGTGAGGTTTGAATTGAGCTAAGTTGTTCGTCGACGACGTGGAAAGACGGAAGGCCGTTAATTGATCCGCCAAGATCTGGATTACCTTGAACAAAACATGGAACACCAAGTTCGGTTTGATCAATGCTCTGGCAAAAATCACTTGGATCACTTACCGCAATGAGAACATCATTTGTTCCCGGACTTGCAAAGGTGGTGTTTGAATCCGATCCGCCGGTGAAGTGTGCTGCACCTGGTTCGATGTAAGAAGGCAGCCCAACTACTTCTAATCTGTAACGATGCGCTGAGTTTAATCCTGTGATGACAAATGTGCCGTCAGGGTTGGTTATTGTAGAACCGGCAAGGTTGCCGTTTAAGTCGTACGCCTCGACTGTAATAGTGTCGTCATCGTTGACTGTCGTGAATCCAGGCTCTTGCGAATCCATTTGACCGTTGGCGTTAAAGTCCTGATAGATCAGACCGCCAATCTGTGTACCGCCAGCACTTGGAAAGCTTTGTGGAATGTTGGCAGTGGGTGCTGCGCTCACGGGTGTCATTGTTGCTGCAATCACTGCAAGCACTACTAATATTCGGAACGCAACGTTCTGGGCACCGAAAATACGCGACTTTATAACTTGGGCCATAGAAGGTGAGTCGACTACCCCAATGTTTATCTTTAGTAGTTCTGCCCATAAAACTGGTAGATTAGGGCAAAAGCCACTGTTTTTATTGCATTGGAGGCGATTTCAGTGACCTTAAGTGAAATTTTTCCATTCCTACTTATGATGGCAGCGCTTTTAGCGATTCTTATCATGAACCAGAGGCGCACCAAACAACAGCAAGACCTTGAAGATTCACTTGTGGAGGGAGACGAAGTCGTTCTGCACTCTGGAATTCACGGATTCGTCGCTTCAGTCGACACCAACGTCATTTGGTTGGAAGTTGCTGAGGGAACAGAAATGAAAGTTTCAAAGGCCGCTATCCAGACAGTGATGTCCCAAAACGGCTAGCATATATAACTTCTATGCAGAAGAAATATATTTACTCCATGCTGACAGTTATTCTCTTCGCTGTTGGTGGTCTTGCCTGGACACTTGCGAATAACAACCAACCTCTTCTGGGGCTTGATTTGCAAGGTGGCGTCTCTGTGGTGCTTCAACCAACAGAAGAAGTTAGTGATGCCCAGCTAGATCAAACCGTTGCAATCTTGCGCGAACGTATCGACCAGATCGGCGTCGCCGAACCGGAGATCTCAGCCCAAGGTCAAAACATTGTTGCAGCACTACCCGGTGTGGTTGAAGATCAACAAGATGCGCTAGACCGATTGAGTCAGACTGCCGAGTTGCGATTCAGACCTGTTGTGGCAGACCTTGGAAATCCTCTTGCGTCACTGAGCCCAGAAGAACTCGAAGACCTATTGCAAAGTAGCGAAGTCGAACTTGAAGCCGAACCTGCAGCGCAAGAACCTAATGAATCAGAAGATGTGGACAGCGAGGAAGAAGTTTCCTTGGCCCCCTCGATTCTGCCCGTAGTTTTTCAGGTCGAGGAAGAGACAGCCACAACTGCCGTGGCAGATTCTGAACAAGAGGGGTCAACTTCTGAAGAAGGTGCAGATGGATCGCTAGAGGAAACAGAACCAGAGAATCTAGAGGATGAGTCTCAATCCAACGACGATATCGAAGTGCAAGCCCAGGCTCAGCTGAGTGGTCTCGCCGCTAATTGTGGGACAGAAGTGACTCCGGTCGATGAAATAGAGGCAGATGACTTCATCGTTCTTCCAGATTTCGGCGGCTTGGTGTGTTTAGGTCCCACACTTTTCACTGGAGATGCACTTGAGTCTGCCACAGCAACTCTGGATCAACTTTCGGGTTCAACTTGGATCGTCGCTCCAACATTCAAGCCAGGAGAAGAAGGTATCGATCAGTTCAACGCAGCGGCACGGGCATGCTTTAATGCTGACCCGTCGATCTGCCCTTCAACGGGGGGAGGGCGCGGGCGTCTAGCAGCAGTGCTTGATCACACCATTATTTCTGCCCCCACCATCAATGCCGAAAGCTTTGACCGTGATCAAATTGTAATTTCAGGAACCTTTAACGAAGAGTCTGCCCGCAATGTAGCCGAGGCCCTCAACTTTGGTGCGCTACCCATTGAGCTGGTTGCACAAGAAACTCGAACTGTGTCGGCGGCAATTGGCGACGATGTTCTTAGAGCCGGTCTCTTTTCAGGCATCATTGGCCTTACTTTAGTGGCACTTTACCTGCTTGCTTACTACCGCCTCGCAGGTTTGGTGGCGATTGCAGGCCTTGGACTCTCGGCCATGATTCTTTGGACAGTGGTTTCTTGGTTTGGTGAGACCTACGGACTTGCCTTGAGCCTCTCGGGAGTGGTAGGACTGATCGTGGCGATCGGCGTCTCGACTGACTCAAACATCGTTTACTTCGAGAATGTCAAAGAAGCCTTCACCAGCGGCACGAAGGCAGCGACCGCCTCAGAGCGTGCCTATCAAACTTCTATCTCCACTATTATAAAGGCCGACGTTGTCTCCTTGATAGCTGCGGTTCTGTTGTACTTTGTTGCAGTCGGAGCAGTTCGAGGGTTCGCTTTTTATCTGGGGCTGGCAACTGTACTTGATCTCGCTATCTCTATGTTCTTCATGCGTCCAGCATTGGTGGCCATAGCCAGAACTGGATTCGTCAAAAAGAACCCAAGATTACTCGGTATGCCAAAGCCTGCCGTTGTTGAGAATGGAGCAACCCGATGAATATCGTTAGAGACATTTTCGCTGGCAGAGCTGACATAGACTTCAGGCCAAAGTGGAAAGTGACGCTTGCGTTCTCTGCACTGTTGGTGGTGCTTTCGATTGGCTCTCTAGCAGTGAAGCAACTGAATCCCAGTATTGACTTTGAAGGTGGAACAATCTGGCAAATTCCAGACGTTGAAGGCGTTACAGCCGAATCAATCAAAGAAGCTGACGCTCAATTAGTTGATGCGCGCGTACAAGATGTATTTGATCGCTCAGGTGAGAGAGTTGAAATAACAGTTCAGGTTGGTACTGACGTCGAGAACATTCCAGCCGTGAGAGAAAATATTGCTGAGTTTCTAGATATTTCAGCCGATGACATTAACGAGGACACAGTCGGACCAACTTGGGGCGATCAAATCACTGGCAGTGCAATCAGGGCCTTGATATTTTTCTTTATTGCTGTTGCCATATATTTAGCCTGGTCCTTGGAGTGGAAGATGGCAGCTGCAGCACTAAGTGCGGTAGTTCATGACTTGTTGATCACAGCTGGAATTTACTCTTTGACTGGCTTTGAAGTTAGTCCCGCAACCGTTATTGCGCTGCTTACCATCCTGGGTTACTCCCTCTATGACACAGTTGTAGTTTTTGACAAGATCAAAGAGAACGAGGCGAACCCCTTACTCAGTACCTCTGACTACTCCAAAACTGTGTCGTACTCCATGAACCAAGTCATAATGCGCTCCATCAACACCACTATCACCACCGTTTTGCCAGTGCTTTCAATGTTGATAATCGGTGCATATTTTCTAAACGCTCCAAGCATCTCTAGTTTTGCGCTGGCATTGTTTATCGGCCTTCTTCTTGGAACCTACTCTTCGATCTTCTTCGCCGCACCTATTCTTGTTTGGCTCAACCAAGTAATGCCTTCAGAACGCCAGGCCCAAGAGTTGCAAGAAAAAAGGGCTCAAAGGAAGGGCACAAGCGCCCGATCTGATAAGGGAACGGGCACGATAGCGCCGAGGGCTCGAAAGAAGTCGAAACAGGGCAGGTAGATGGTAACAGTTGAGAGAGCTTTGCCTTGGCGGCGTAAGCGCAGAACCGACTCAACTGCAGTCGAGCCATTGTTGGTGCGCTTTCGCGGGGCTGACCATAAAGACAAAGCCGAGCTGATTACAAGAGCCTATCGGGTGGCAGACAAAGCTCATAGAGGACAGAGACGTACCTCGGGGGAGCCGTACATTACGCACCCCCTTGCAGTAGCAGGAGTCGTGGCAAGCCTCGGGCTGGATCATTTCTCGATCGCTGCGGCGCTATTGCACGATGCTGTTGAAGATACCGATCTCAAGCTAGATGATATTGAGAAGGATTTTGGAACCGACGTTGCGCAAATTGTAGATGGTGTTACCAAACTCGATCGAATCAATTTCGATTCAAAACTGGCACAACAATCAGCCACCTTCAGAAAAATGATTGTGGCAATGTCTAAAGATTTACGAGTCCTAATTGTGAAGCTCTGTGACCGGCTTCACAATATGCGAACTCTAGCAACTCTGCCCGATCAGAAACGAGCCAGGATTGCTCATGAAACTTTGGAGCTTTACGCCCCTTTAGCAAACCGCCTGGGAATGCAGTATGTAAAGATGCAGCTAGAGGATCTGAGCTTTGCAGCACTCCACCCTCGCTGGTATGCAGAGATAGAGCACCTTGTCTCTAAAAGAGCGCCTGAGCGAGATTTCTACTTAACTCAAGTACTCGAGCTAATTGATGCAAGGCTTAGAGATCTAAACATAGCTGCTGACGTAGTGGGTCGAGAGAAGCATCTGTACTCTATCTACGCAAAGATGATCAACAAGGACAAAGAATTCAACGACATTTACGACCTTATCGGCATTCGAATTGTGGTTGAAACCGTCCATGACTGTTACGCCGCCCTAGGATCGCTTCACTCGAATTGGAAACCGGTCCAAGGCCGCTTTAAAGACTATATTGCCATGCCTAAATTCAATCTCTACCAGTCGCTTCACACCACTGTGATTGGTCCGCAGGGAAAGCCTCTAGAGATTCAGATTAGAACCCATGAGATGCACGAGAGGGCCGAGTCTGGTGCAGCGGCGCACTATCGCTATAAATCTAAAGGTACCTCCGATGAATCAGTAGAGCTCCCCTGGTTAGCCCGTTTAGTTGATTGGGAAAAAGACATCACGGACCCGGAAGAGTTTCTCGCTAACTTGAAGCTGGACCTAGACACAGATGAAGTTTTTGTTTTCACTCCAGCAGGAGACGTGAAGAGTTTGCCAGCGGGTTCAACGCCGATCGATTTTGCATACTCTATTCACACTGATGTTGGTCACACGTGTGTGGGGGCTAAAGTCGACGGTCGTCTGGTTTCTCTCTCTGAACCTTTGAAATCTGGAGTGACGGTTGAAATCTTCACATCAAAAGGTCAAGACGCTGGGCCCTCAAGGGACTGGTTGAACTCGGTTTCTTCTCATAGAGCTGCTTCAAAGATAAAGCAATGGTTCTCTAGAGAACATCGCGCAGATGCTATCGCTTCAGGGGAGAACAAACTTAGAGCAGCGTTGAAGAGAGAAGGTCAGACGAAAGCACAAATCGGTGGCCTAAGAACCGCAGTCGATGAGCTTGCAGCGGAAATGGACTTCGCTGATGCTGATGCACTCTTTGCAGCGATTGCGGCGAACCAAGTATCGGCTGAATCAATTGCTGTTCGACTGCTTAGGGATCCAGAGGCTCAACCGACCAGAGATCGACCCAAGAGCGAACCTTTAAAGGTGTTCGATCGAGGTGTTTCTGGTATCAGCGTCGAAGGTCTCGATGATGTTTTGGTCAGGTTATCTCGATGCTGTAAACCTGTGCCAGGTGATCAAATAATGGGCTTCGTTACTCGCGGAAGGGGCGTGTCAATTCACAGAACTGACTGTGCAAATGCTATCTCGCTCGCAACAGATCAACGTGATCGCCTTATCGACGTTGAGTGGAATGCCACCTCTTCTACGGAAGGATTTGTGGTTTCACTTGCACTAAAGGCCTACTCTAGGGCTGATCTTCTAGCCGATCTGTCAAGATTGCTTGCCGATCTAAACGTGTACATCATCTCAAGTTCATCGAACCTGGAGGACGACCGAATAGCAAAGATGATTTTCGAGCTTCAGGTGTCAGATGTGAAGCAGCTCGAATCTGTCATCCGTAATATACGAGCTGTTGACGGAGTATATGACGTCTCACGCGTTGTTCAGGGCTACAAGGACGAATAGATGCGCCGAAAAGGCTAGCTTGAGCCTCTCATGGGGTGTGGCTTGCTAGGATAGAGCGCCATGCTAAGAAGTGATTTGTGCGGTAAGTTGACCGCTGAGGACATCGGAAGACAAGTAGTTCTGTGCGGCTGGGTTAACCGTCGTCGAGAACATGGGGCAGACCTAGCATTCGTTGACCTGCGGGATCATTCGGGCCTCGTCCAATGCGTCGTAGACAACCAAGTTGATGTCCGCTCCGAATACGTTGTAAAGATTACCGGAACTGTTGCAAAAAGGCCTGAGGGCACCGTCAACGCTGATCTAACAACAGGGCAGGTCGAAATCACTGACACTGATGTGGAAGTTCTCTCAGCTGCAGAACCTCCTCCGTTTCCTTTAGATGATCGTGCCAAGGACGTCGATGAGACCGTTCGGCTTAAATACCGCTATCTAGATATTCGCCGTTCCGCCATGCAGAAAAACTTGCGAGTTAGGTCCCAAGTCAACGCTGCAATTCGCAGCGCCATGGTTGAGCAAGACTTTGTCGAGGTAGAGACCCCAATGCTGATGCCTTCAACACCTGAAGGAGCTAGAGAGTTTCTAGTGCCGTCCCGCATGCAACCCGGCAACTTCTATGCTCTTCCTCAGTCGCCCCAGCTTTACAAGCAGTTGTTGATGGTTGGAGGAATGGACCGCTACTTCCAGATTGCTCGATGTCTTCGAGATGAGGACTTGCGGGCCGATCGTCAATATGAGTTCACCCAGCTTGATATGGAAATGAGCTTCGTTGAAGTGGACGATGTTTTACAAGCTGCTGAAACAACAGTGCTAGATGCTGCAGAGGCGGTAACTGGAATCCGACCAGACGAGGTAAAGCGAATTACTTGGCACGAAGCCATGAACGACTACGGGACCGACAAGCCTGATATACGCTTTGACATGAAGCTTCAGGAGCTCACAGGCATCTTCTCTGACACCGAGTTTAAAGCCTTCGCAAGTTCCGAATCGATCAAGGGAATTTGCGCCAGCGGGGCAGCCGAAAGCTACGGTCGCAACAAGCTTGATAGTCTCACAGATCAAGCTAAATCATTTGGGGCCAAGGGTCTTGTTTGGCTTAAAGTTAATGATGAGTCGAGCGTCGACTCACCGGTAGCCAAGTTTTTGTCTGACGCAGAAATTGCCTCCATAATCAAAGCTTTTGGAGCCGCTGCCGGGGACCTAATCCTTATCGTCGCTGACAGCTGGCATACAACATGCACGGTTCTTGGAGAGCTGCGTAATAGCCTTGGACGTCCACCAGTTTCACAAGGGCCATTCGAGTACCTTTGGGTAGTGGACTTTCCACTATTCGTTGGGCAAGATGACAACGGCAATCCCATCCCCGGTCATCACCCTTTCTGCCATCCGCACCCTGAAGACATTCCGAAACTTGAAACCGACCCAATGGAGGTTCGCGCCTGGGCATATGATCTGGTTCTTAACGGTTGGGAGCTCGGATCCGGAAGTATTCGTATCCACGACCCAGAGTTACAGAAGCGTGTGTTCAAACTCTTAGGGATTTCTGATGAAGAGGTCGAAGCAAAGTTTGGCTTCTTCCTTAACCCTTTCCGATACGGAACACCACCTCACGGCGGGTTTGCCTACGGGATTGACCGTCTAGCAGCTATCTTGGCTGGTGAAGAGAATATCCGTGAGGTAATCGCATTCCCCAAACCCTCATCAGGAGCTGATCCTATGACTAATGCCCCCGGCCCAATTTCAGCTGATGTGCTTGAAGAGCTTGGAGTTAAAGAGTTGCCGAAGACAACTTAGACGTATGCATCAATCAGCGCACGAGCAAGAGGATCTGATTGTTCTTCAAGCCAAATTTCTACAACGACTGCATCTTTAGCTATTCCATCCAGGCTTGTGGAGTTTCCTTCAACTTCAGAAGCTGTAGGGTATATCGCCAAGCCAAGGTTGCCTGCCTCAGATATTGCAAGGGCTTGCGAGTGGCTAGTGGCTTGGATTTCAAAACCAATTCTCTCGAGTTCATCGGCAAATGTGGACCCTATGACGAGTGCCTCGGCTGGGCCTTCAGAAACAAACAATCGCTGGTGCCCATTGATTGATTCTTCAACTTGCATGAGTCCTGCTGGCAGATCAAGATTGGCAAGTAGGTTATCCAAAGGCGACTCATGCTTTCTAAATCCGGCCATTTGGGTCGACTTGCCAGGCCGCTTTGGTACCAATGTTGTGTCTTCGAGCAGAAAGATATCGTCGTCGGTTAGGTCAACAGCTTCTAAGTCAGTGTCGACGGAGTCTTCTTGTGTCGTAGCTGTGAAGAAAGTTGTAGAGATAACAATGATTGACAAAGCAATCCAAAGTGTGCCTCCGCCAAAGAACAGAACATCTCTCACTGTCACCGCAATAATTTGGAAATCCATTACTAAATTCGCCCTGTTTAGTTCAACTTCAATCTATCGGGATTTCGTGTAACTTTTTAAGGCAAAGCGCTCTAGGATCTAAAAGGATCAATAAAGAGGCTATCCGCATGGGTTTTTTGAAGCGCAGATTCTTTCGTTTGTTGCGTTGGACGCTATTCAGTGTGCTATTGCGCAAGTTTTTGAAAAGCAAAGCATCAAAGTCAGCTCAGCGAGCTGCAGATGAGTTGCAAGAGAAACTGCCACCTTCAGTGGCCTCGGCAGTCGAGTCCTTGCCGCCACGAGTCAAAGCAGCCACTGGCTCTGCCATCATCGCCGGTCGAAGCATCAAACGAGTTGCTAGTGCAGCTACAGGGGCAGATGAGCCTCACGTTTTCAAACGTCGTCTGCAGCAACAGCGAGATCGAATAGCATCTCGGCGAGAAGTTCCCGTTGAAGCCGAAGGTCAGTCGCAAGTACAGCAATAGAGCGCTATTTGTGTTAGCAACACAGTAATTGCGTTGTAGCCTGGAAGCAATGAAAGCTAATGAACTTAGACGCGTTTTCCAAAACTATTTCGAAGGACTGGGACATGAGCGGATCGAATCAGCCAGTCTGATTCCGCATGACGATTCCTTACTGTTCGTGAACTCCGGGATGGTCCCGTTTAAGCCATATTTTTTGGGCAACGAGATTCCTAGTTCGCAGCGAGCAGTTACAGTTCAGAAGTGTGTGCGTGCAGGAGGCAAACACAACGACTTAGACGAGGTGGGCCGTACCAGTCGGCATTTGACGTTCTTCGAAATGATGGGCAACTTTAGTTTTGGAGACTACTTCAAAGAGGACGCTATCCCATTCGCATGGGAGTTTGTCACCCAGCACCTCAACCTGGATCCAGAACGACTGTGGGTGACAGTACATTTGTCTGACGACGAGGCTGCCGATATCTGGCATGAGAAAGTGGGAGTACCTCGAGAGCGTATCCAGAGACTTGATGAAGACAACTGGTGGCGAATGGCCGACACTGGTCCCAACGGTCCTTGTTCTGAGATCTTTTGGGATAAGGGCGTTGAGTATGGTGATGATGGCGGGCCCGCTCATGGGGGAGAAGACCGTTTCGTAGAAATCTGGAACCTTGTCTTCATGCAGTTCGAAACGGATGAGAACGGCGACTCACATCCACTGCCCAAGCCTTCGATCGATACTGGCGCAGGCTTAGAGAGAATCTTGGCTGTATTGCAAAACAAAGCAACGGTCTTTGAAATCGATGAGATGGCGCTTCTTATAGAGGCCGCCGAGCAAGTAACTGGCTACAAACTTGGCGCTAGCGAATCTGCTGATCTAGCGCTCCGTGTGTTGGCAGAGCACTCCCGAACCATGACCTTCCTCATCTCAGATGGTGTGTTCCCATCGAATGAAGATCGAGGCTATGTTCTGCGCAGAATAATGCGTAGAGCGATTCGCTTTGCCTATCTCCTTGGTGTAGAAGATACAGTTACTCCATCGCTAGTGGACGCTGTTGTGAAGATCATGGGTCCCGACTACCCAGAACTAGTCGAGTCACATGAGCTCGTTGTCTCGGTTGTTGAAAGAGAAGAAGTTCAGTTTAGAGAGACTCTGGCCACGGGTTCTAAGATCCTCGCAGAACATCTTTCTGAAGTGCCTGCTGGCGGACAGCTTGACGGCGCAGTAGCTTTCACATTGCACGATACATACGGTTTCCCGTTTGAAGTTACAGAAGAAGTAGTTTCAGAAGCGGGCATTACATTAGACCGAGCTGGCTTTGATGCAGCAATGCAACAGCAGCGAGAGAAGTCTAAAGGCGCTCGCAAAGATTTCGGTACAGCTCAAGACGCAGCAGATATCCAAAAGCTGGTTGAAGCTCAGCAGACAACAGAATTTGTGGGTCGAGAATTCTTTGTTGATGTCGAAGCAACCGTGTTGTACGCATCTGAGCCAACCGATGGAAAAATGGCGATCGTCTGTGACAAGACGCCCTTCTATGCGGAGTCAGGCGGACAAATAGGCGACACTGGGATGATCAAGCTTGGAGTAATTGAGGCAAAAGTTCTTGACACGGTTTACGCCGCTCCGGAAATAGTAAAGCACGTCGTCGAAGCTGGATCAGCAGACTTCAAAGCAGGAGACAGGGTTGTCCTTTCAATTGATGTTGATAGGCGCGACGCTATTCGTAGGAACCACACTGGAACACACATGTTGCACTGGGGTTTGCGGCAAGTGCTCGGGGATCATGTAAAGCAGCAAGGCTCTTGGGTCGGGCCTGACCGGCTTCGCTTCGACTTCAGCCATTTTGAACCTGTAACTGATGCTGAGCTAAATGCCATTGAAGACCTTGTAAACGCAGAGATACTGGCCAATCCCGTTGTAAGTCACGAAGAGATGACCAAGGCTCAAGCACAGGAGCGTGGTGCTATTGCGTTCTTCGGCGATAAGTACGGAGAAACTGTGCGAGTTCTGAGTGCCGGTCCTTCCCTTGAGTTCTGTGGTGGGACTCACGTACGCAACGGACTTGGAGATATTGGCTGCATCAAGATTGTTTCTGAAGGATCAATCGGGTCAAACTTGCGTCGCATCGAAGCTGTTACGGGGATTGGGGTGGTCGAACTTGTTCGTAATCTCGATTCTACGGTTACGTCTGCAGCTGCGTTGATGAACGTTGCTCCCGCCGAATTAGCTCAAGGGATCGAAAGGCAAAAGCAACAGATCTCAGATCTAAAGGATCAGCTTGCGGGCGCGATGTCTGAACTCGCACTCGGTAGGGCCGCTCAACTTGCAGAAAGGGCAAAAGAGGGCAGACTCATTGAACGTCTCGATGGTATGGCTAGAGATGATCTAGCAAACATCGCCAAAACGTTGGTGAAAGACGACCGGATTGAGGTGTGTCTGCTAGGTGGGGCGCCCAGCGGTGGGGGTGCGGCTCTTGTAGCTGCAGTGAAACCAGGAGCCGACTACAACGCCGGCGACCTGATAGCAGTAGGGGCCAAAGCAATAAAGGGCGGCGGAGGTAAAGGCCAGGAGTTTGCAATGGCTGGAGGCAAAGATGCTGAAGGAATTGACGAAGCCCTAGAAACGGCTAAGAAGACTCTTGGTTGACATGCCAATCAAGGGTCGCTTGCTTGGTGTAGACCTCGGGGAACGCCGTATCGGTGTTGCCATTTGTGATGACCAACAAGTTTTAGCTACTCCTTTGGCAACCCTAAAAAGGGTTGGAGATCAGGTAGCTGAGCATGCTGAGCTCAAACAGCTGACACTCGAGAACGAAATAGTTGGTTTGGTCATCGGCTGTCCAACTGCGTTGGACGGCTCCGATAATCCGGCTGTGCAAAAGGTGCGGGCAGAGGTTAAGAAACTTGGTAAGCGACTGGGGGTGCCGGTAGTACTCTTCGATGAACGGTTCACAACTAGCGTAGCTCAGGGCATGCTGCATGAGACCAACCAGAGCATAAAGCAAACCCGGTCAAAGATTGATTCAGCGGCCGCAGCGGTTATTCTTCAGGGCTTTATCGATAGCAAGATTGAGTTGCGGTAAATATCTTCGAAACTCCTCGCCTGATGCTTGTTGCTAATCTAGACTTCTAAGTTGTGAATTACCACGATCTTAAAGCCGAGTCAGACTTAGAGTCTGATATAACCGTGAACGTCAATCCAACTGGCGACTTATCTAGCGACGATGAGTATGTGACCATTCGTCCTCAATCTGTAAGACGAAGACGAATCTTGATTGTTGTTGGGATCTTGGTCCTCTTAGCCTTGGTAGTTCTTTTGTTCGTAAGGAGTTGGGTTGCATCCCAGCTTGATCCTCCAGGTGAGCCTGGTGATGCTATTGAGGTTGTTATCCCTCTTGATTCAACGCCCGGACAGATTGCAGCAATTTTGGAAGACAATGACGTCATCCCAAATCCGGTACTGTTTCAGTTCTGGGCGACTTACAGATCCTTTGATGCATACCAAGCAGGAACTTACACGTTTAAAACTAATATGAGCGCCGATCAAGCGCTTCAAATTTTTCGTGAGGGACCGAATCCGGCGAATGTAACTACTGTCACAATAATAGAAGGTGAGACCCTGGCAGACTTCGTTCCACGCCTAGCGGATGCTCTCCCAGAAGTAACCGAGGCAGATTTCGAGGCAGCACTCCAGTCAGGATCTATTCCTGCTGAGTATCGCCCAAATGATATCGATAGTTGGGAAGGCCTGTTGTTCCCAGACACGTACGAGATCTCGTTAGACTCATCGGCCGAAGATGTCATAGAAAAGCTTCACGCCAAGCTTGTTGAGGTAGCATCGCGCAACAACTACGGGTCTGGCGAGCCCGAGAATCGGTTCGACCGCACGCCTTATGAGATGCTGGTGATTGCTTCAATGATCGAGAAGGAAGCAAAGCTTGATGAGGATCGTGCCAAGATTTCAGCTGTGATTCACAATCGACTTCGAGATCAAGAGTGGCTCGACATCGATGCCACTGCTGTGTACTCGAATCGGCCGGCTGATGACGACGGTTCTTTTGTGTTGACTTTCGATATGTTGGAAGATGCCAGTGATCCGTACAACACAAGCTCTCGAGCTGGTGCTGTGACAAGGGGGCGAATTCCACCAACTCCAATATCGACGATAAGCGCAAAGTCTTTGCAGGCAGCACTCAATCCTGCGGTTGGAGATTGGAAGTTCTACGTTCTTGACGAAGACCTCTCTGGTCGGCATTACTTCAGCGTGACGCTCGATGAGCACAACAGAGCAGTTGCCAGATGGCGAGCCGCTGAGGCAGCTGCAGGATGAGCCAGATAACGGGTTCAACCAAGATGCTCTGTGTCATTGGTGATCCTGTTAGCCATTCACGCTCGCCAGCTATCCACAATGCTGCACTTCAAGAACTAGGTTTGGACTATGTTTACACAGCGCTTACTGTAGAGGATGGTTCCACAGCGCTCGCACTTGAGGCAATGCGCAAGTTTGGCATAGCTGGAATGAATGTAACGATGCCGCACAAACAGGCCGTAGCGGACCTTGTAGACAATCTCACGCCTGAGGCAGCAAAGTTAAAGTCGTGTAACTGCGTCTACTGGGACGGGGGTAGCCTTGTAGGAGCCTCGACCGATGGCCCAGGGTTCGTTGATGCCTACGAAAAGGCTTTTAAAGTCGGTTTCGATGGCGCCGAGGTGGCAGTGGTTGGAGCCGGAGGCGCCGCTAGATCCATTGTGGCGGCGCTCGGGGAGGCCGGAGCTCAATCGATCGGGGTTGTCAATAGATCGCTTGATAAAGCCGAAAGTGTCGCCCAGCTAGCCTCGATGGCCAGGGTTGCTTCCCAAGATGACCTTCCTAGTTATGGCATTATTATCAATACAACAAGTGTTGGAATGGCGGGCACGGTAGCTGAGGGCGAGTTTCCATTCGATCCCAGTGGGCTGCGACCGGCTCAAACAGTTGTCGATATTGTCTATAACCCCCTCAAAACACCATTGCTGGAAGCTGCAGAGGCTGCTGGCTCCAAGACATTGGGTGGGTTGCCAATGCTAGTCCACCAGGCCGCACTTAGTTTCGAGATTTGGACCAAAGAAGCGGCTCCCCTGGAGGTCATGTATTCAGCTGCAGGGGCAGCTTGAGCTCAAATTGGTTCAATTAGTTCAATTCGAGGACTTTATTGCCGAAGTATGAAGCAACGCTGAAAAAGGTGAAAGGCGCATCGATATGCTTCAAGGTACATTAGACAACTTTGCTTTAGACGAAGTCTTGGGTCTATTAGCTGCAACTCAAAAGACAGGAAAGCTAGAAGTAGCAGGCGATAGAGGCCTAGGAAGTCTGTTGTTTAAAGATGGGGCCATAGTTTCAGCTGACGTCAACTCTGCAGCCGGTCACTCCACCGAGGATGTTATGTTCGAGTTGTTGCGTTTTTCCTCTGGTGAATTTACCTTTGCTCCCTCCGTTGTGGAGGCCTCAGATGGTGCTGAAGATATGGATAAGGTCCTAGCAGCTGCTGAAGCTCGTCTTCAGGATTGGAAGGAGATAGCTGCTGTTGTTCCCAGCTTGAACCACATTGTTACACCCACACCAGAACTACCAGAAGAGTCGATTACTATTAACCGATCTGAGTGGGCTGTCCTTAACGTTATCGCCGCCGGATGTAGGGTGTCTCGAGTGTGCGACGACTTGGCCCTCGGTGAAGTTGAAGGGAGTCGCTCAATTAAGCGCCTTGCCGAAAGATCTTTAGTTCTAATTGGCGAGCCAGTTGAAAGCGGTCGACCAGCAGCAACCTCTGAACCCGAAGCTCTAGCCGAAGAGGCTCCAGCTGCTCTGAGCGCAGACTATTTTGCAGTTGAAGAGGAACACGTTGAAGCAGAGGAAGAAGTCTCTTCAACGGTTCAAGACATGTTTGGCTCAGATGATTTCGAAATGGAAGTTCCGCCATCTCTATCTGGTTTGACACGGCCCATCGCCACCGAAGAAGACGATGTCGATACCGGTGAAGCTGGGGGAGGCGTTCTTAAGCGCTACCTTGGTTCAAGCGAGTAAGTTCAACAGGATCTACAATGAGTGGAACAATTGCGTTACCAATAGCTGTGCTGCTTGGTATTGTTCTTGCACCATTCGCACAAATTTGGGTACAACGAACTCCCAAAAGACTTGGCTTTAGTTCCGAGCTGAAATGTAGCGCCTGTGCTGCTGAACTTCCAAGTGCAGCCCTAATCCCAGGCCTTGGATTCATAAAGTCATGTGTTTGTGGTGCCTCAAATACTACAAACTTCGCTCTACTAGCGTCTTCTATATTTTTAGCCTCTTTCGTGGCGCTCACTAGCGTTGAAGAACCTGCCGCGCTGCTAATCTACCTTGTCGTCGGGTTCTTCTTGTCTGTACTGTCAGCCATCGACATGGATCTTCATATTCTGCCAAACATCATTGTTTGGCCAATGAATTGGTCAGTGTTGGCTTCGTTTACCGTTCTCAGCCTCATACACGCTGATTGGAATGGTCTGTTTGTGGCAGCCATTGGGGCGGTGGTGTTATCAGGAATTTTGTTTCTTTCATTCCTGATCTACCCGAAGGGTATGGGGCTAGGGGATGTGAAGCTAGCAATTACCTTGGGGTTGTTAGTGGGCTGGCTGCAGCCTGGCGTCACTGAAGCTATTGTCTACTCTCTGTATGTGATACTTCTGGCGACTAGCGTGGCAGGGTTTGGAGGCCTGTTGATCTCGTGGATACTGCGACGTGAGCGAACCGAAATTCCTTTTGGCCCGTTCCTAGTTGCTGGAACTCTAGTGGTTATACTGGCGTCGTGAAAAAGCCAATCGTTCTCATCGGCCAATCTGGTTCTGGAAAGACCACATTAGGCAAAACGTTAGCTGCAGCGTTGGGCTCCGCCTTTTGTGATCTTGATACTCAGCTAGTCGAAACTTCAGGTAAATCTATAGAAGAGTTGATAGCAAACGGTGGCGAACCAAACTTTAGAAATCTAGAGACCGCACAGCTTGAGTCGGCGTTACTAGCCGGCTATGAGGTTATTTCGACCGGTGGTGGAGCTGTGCTGGCGCAAAAGAACAGGGATCTTCTTCGCCAAGACGCTTACTGTATCTGGCTGGATTGCGATGTTGTAGAGCTGGCTCGCCGTGTGGAAGAAAGCTATTCCCGTCCGCTTCTTGAAGGCCAATCATTGCAAGAGAGTCTAATGATTCAACGCAAAAGCCGCCTGAAGTATTATTTCTTGGCAGCAGATGCCATCGTGGATGTAACTAAAATTCCAGTAGACGAGCTGACCCCCTTGGTGACTGAGGTTGCTCAAACCTTAGATGCAAAAGTAGATGGACAGAAACGCTATACCGAGAAAGTGGAGCTTTGGCCAGAGCGAGGTTACAGCATTCATGTGGGTCGAGGGCTATTGGCTGATTTCGATTCTTTAGCCGAGCCAGGCGCTTCGAAGCTGGCGGTAATCTCGCAAGAGGAGATTGATTTTTCTATAAATACAAGCGTTACTACCAAGCGATTTGAAGTCGATTCGGGTGAATCGGCCAAGTCACTCACAACGGTTCAAAACCTCTGCTCAGCGTTCTCTGAGTGGGGTTTGACTCGCAACGACGCAATCGTGGCAATTGGTGGCGGTGTTATAACAGATCTCGGTGGCTTCACCGCTGCTAGTTATCATCGCGGTGTCCCTGTCTACCAGGTTCCAACTACGTTGCTCGCTCAGATCGATGCAGCGATCGGGGGAAAATGCGGGGTAAATCTTCCACAAGGTAAGAACCTCGTTGGAGCCTACTGGCAGCCAGATGCGGTCATCTGTGATCTAGCCACCTTAGATACTTTGCCTGCTGAAGAGTTCCGCAATGGTCTTGGAGAGCTGGTTAAATATCAGTTTTTGTTAGATACTGTGAAGCCCCTCGGAGTTTCCTTCGATGATCTGGGTGGGGAGTTCTCGTCTCTTCCTCTGACCGAGATGATTGCCGCTTGTGCAAGAATCAAGGCTGCTGTGGTCTCCGGTGACGAAAGAGAAGCAGACCTTAGGGCGATTCTCAACTACGGCCACACACTTGGTCACGCTTTAGAAGCTGCCCAAAATTACACGGTTAAACATGGTTCTAGCGTCGCAACTGGTCTCATCTTTGCAGCAGAACTAGCCTTTGAGCTCGGCCGTATTTCTCGAGAAAGAGTAAATGAGCACTACAAAGCTGTTAGGCGATTCGGGTTTGAAACCACAATCTCTGCTGAGCTTAATCTAGATGAGATTGTTCAGCTATTCAGCGCAGACAAAAAGGCCCTTAGCGGTATTACTTTTGTTCTTGATGGTGAAAACGGCATCGAGTCAGTAGTGGTTGAAGATGAAGCGCTGCTGATGAAATGCCTGAAAAAGATGGTCGCCTAAACAAGAAATAGCTGATAGGCCGGATCTTCAGTCTCCTCGGTGTAGTCAAAGCCAAGCTTTGCTAGGTGTGCTTCGAGTTCTGTTTGGGTATCCGACGGTACCTGAATGCCGACAAGAACTCGGCCGTAATCTGATGCGTGGTTGCGGTAATGGAAGAGTGAAATATTCCACTCAGAACCAATGGCTAGTAAGAAGTCGTGTAAAGCGCCTTGCCTTTCAGGAAACCTAAATCTGTAGAGCTTTTCGTCATTGGCGCTGCCCGAACCTGCGGCAAGGTGTCGAATGTGAAGCTTGGCGAGCTCTGAATCTGTGAGGTCTAGAAACTTATAGCCAGCCCTGTCCAAAACACCTGCCACTGTGCTCCGATCGATGTCGCGGTGCTCTGTGCTAATGCCAACAAAGATTCGAGCCTTTTTACTTTCAGCCATGCGATAGTTGAACTCTGTAATATTGAACCCCCTTAGTGC
>JAHDFH010000016.1:27357-37187 GCA_020628305.1 Acidimicrobiales bacterium
AAGCTGCCGGGTTGCTCTGGGATAGTCACAGCAAAAAGTCCCTCTGAGTCGAGTCCCGTTGATGCTCTTTCCACTACGTGGCGTAGACGATCAAAGTTCATATTCGCCCCGCAGACGATGGCGACTGCGTTTTTGTTCTCCGAGGGGCGCTTGCCGTCGGCGAGAATTCCAGCGACGGCGAGAGCGCCCGCTGGTTCTACTACGGTTCTAGTATCTTCATAGATCGCTTGCATTGCTGCGCATATTTGGTCGGTGCCCACCGTGATGATTTCATCAAGGTGCTCAGCGCACAGTCTGTAGGTTTCTTCTCCAACTTCTCTTACAGCAACTCCATCAGCAAAGATGCCGACATGGTCTAGCATGACGGGTCCGTTGGCAGCGAACGCCGCTGCCATGCTTGCAGCATCAGCCGGTTCTACGCCAACGACTCGCACTTCGGGATGTTGTGTTTTAAGAAATACGGCAATTCCAGCTGCCAGGCCCCCTCCTCCTATGGGAACATAGATCGTGCTAAAGGTATCTATCTGGCTACAGATCTCTTGTGCGATTGTGCCTTGCCCTGCGATAACGTACGGATCGTCAAAAGGATGTACAAAAGTAAGTCCTTCGCTCGCAGCAAGCTCATAGGCACGAGCTTGGGCTGCGTTGTAGTCATGGCCAGCGAGGATCACCTCACCGCCAAGGCGCTCTACTGCTGCAACTTTTATAGTGGCAGCATCATTTGGCATAACGATCTTTGCAACACCGCCGCGACTTGAAGCTGCCAAAGCCACTCCCTGAGCATGATTTCCGGCTGAGGAACAGATTACGCCCTGGGCAATTTCGTCTTCTGTCAGAGAGGCAATCTTGTTCGTAGCGCCTCGAATCTTGAAAGAATGTACTGGTTGGGTATCTTCTCTTTTCAGAAAGATATTGCAGCCAGCACGCTCGGATAAGAGGGGGGCATGCTCGAGAGCTGTTTCAATTGCAGTTGAATAGACTTCTGCGCTGTCGATCAGAGAAATGTAGTCGGCCGAGCTGAGTTCGTTTTTCACGGCCTAATGCTAGCAGCCATTGCAGCTCCGCTGGTGAGTAGCTGAGGTAGACTGGTTAGAAGTTGCTAGGCTTGAGCGCTGCTATTGGAGGTTTTGTATGGCTACTGTTAGTACAAACGATTTTAAGAACGGAATGTCAATTGAGATCTCCGAAGGACTTTTTCAGATTACTGAGTTTCAGCATGTAAAACCAGGAAAGGGCGGAGCCTTTGTGCGCTCCACCCTCAAAAACCTGCGAACGGGAGCCGTTTTAGATAAGACCTTTCGAGCAGCAGAGAAGGTAACTCACGCTTTCATCGAAAAACGAGAGATGCAGTTTCTCTATTCATCTGCTGGTTCATACTCATTCATGGACAATGAAACTTTTGAGCAGCTCGAGGTGCAAGAATCTTCAATTGGTGATGCGAAGAATTACATGATTGATGGCACAACCCTCAAGCTCATGATGTACGGCGACGAACTAATCGGCGTTGAACTTCCCCCATCAGTTGAACTCGAAGTAACAGAAACCGAGCCTGGGCTCCAAGGAGATCGGGTTTCAGGAGCTCGAAAGCCGGCGACGCTCGAAACCGGATTGACCTTGCAGGTTCCATTGTTTGTAGACCAAGGAACTCGCATCAAAGTAGATACTCGCACAGGCGAGTACATGACAAGGGTCTAGCGTTCAGTGTCAACAGATAACTTAGGGCGCAGACAAGCCCGCTGTCAGGCGCTTGAGATCTTGTACGAATCGGTCGTTCGAGAGATCACACCCAAAGACGTCACCAAGTCATTGCCTACAGAGCCCGATGGGTTTGCGTCGCTCATTCTTACAGAAGCGCAAGCTCAAGCAGAGGAGGCAAAGGGGCGCATTGCTGAAGCAGCGAAAGGTTGGACGCTTGAGCGAATGCCAATGATGGACATCGCAATCATGCGTTTGGCATTGGCCGAGCAAGCACTGGGGGAAACTCCTGAAGCTGTCATTCTTTCTGAATCAGTCCACCTGGCATCTGAATATTCGACAGATTCTTCAGCAAAGTTTATTAATGGCGTCCTCTCCAATCTGATCCAATAGTCTTGGGTGAAAGACCCTAGTGATTACCGCTTATCCAAGGTGGGTTTAGGCCGATAAAAGATGAGTGAAAGCTCAGCGGTTCTTAATGGCGGTAGTTACCGCTTCATTGACACTTACGGTCTCGCTTTGGAGTCCAGCTGGCGAAGTCAACTCAACACCAGCTGCGCCAAGCATCCTGGCCTTTACCGACACAGATCCCTGGGTAGACACTCAAGACCAAGAAGCACTTTTAGCCTTTATCGAAGCGGCTGAGGTAGCTAGCCCTGCCGATATGGATTGGTCTGGTAGCCATGCCCAGTGTGAGGCGGGCAACTCGTCAAACGAACTGAGATCCCAAGCTATTGACCGCGTTAACTTCTATCGGGCTCTGGCAGGGGTACCTGCGCTTGTGACCGAAGAGCCTGTCTTTTCAGCCAAGGCCCAACACGGAGCTTTGACTATGAGCGCTGAAGGTGTCCTCAGCCACACGCCCGATGACTCCTATGCCTGCATTTCTGAATTCGGTATTGAGGCCGCTGCCAATAGTAATTTGTATCTTGGGCGCTCTGGTGCTGCTGCTATTGACGGCTACATTGAGGACCCTGGTGTCGGAAATGTTGATGTTGGCCACAGGCTCACGATTCTGCATCCGCCAACTCGTAAAATGGGTGTTGGTCATAGTGCTGAAACAGCGACTGCGCTTGAATCAAATGTGCTCTGGGTATTTGATGACAATGTTTTCGAACCTTGGGATGACATTCGTGAAGAAGAAGGCTTTGTTGCTTGGCCGCCTCGTGGCTTCATTACCGAAGACCTTGTGTACCCCCGATGGTCATTCAGCCTAAATGCAGCCGACTTTTCTGAAGCAGTGGTGACCATGACAGACCCACAAGGCCAATCTGTTGAACTTGATGTTGTCGCAAGACAAAGCCAGCAAGCTCAGGTTCCGCCACCGGTAATTGTTTGGGAACCAGAGTTAAGTGAGCGAAACAGCGAAGCTATCTACAACGTGGTTATCGATAATGTCGGTACCGATCAAGGTCCAGCTCGGTTTAGCTACGACGTCACCATAATTGGCTAGCTACATCTCTGGCTCTATACCTAGCTTGGCGTAACCTGAAGCTTCAAAGTGATCTTGGAAAAGTTTCCGCAAAGCTGCAGCCGCTTTATCGTAGGCTTGCTCGTCAGTCCAAGCGCTTCGAGGGTTGAGAATAGCAGAATCCACTCCGTCAACTTTGACTGGTATTGTCAGACCTAGTTGTTCTTGAGTCGTAGTTTCTATAGTGTCTAGCTCTCCGTTGAGCGCAGCATTCAACAGGCGACGTGTTACTGATAGTGACATCCGTTCTCCAGTTCCGTAGGCTCCGCCTGACCAGCCGGTGTTGAGTAGGACACACCTGGTCTTGTGTTCCTTCATCCGTTTAGCCAGAAGCTCAGCGTAAACTGCTGGCTTTTGAGACATGAATGGCTCGCCAAAACAAGCAGAGAAAGCTGCCTTAGGCTCAGTGACCCCAACCTCGGTCCCAGCAAGTTTGGAGGTGAAACCGACACAGAAGTGATACATCACCTCTTCGGGGCTAAGTATCGAAACTGGGGGCAGAACGCCGAAGGCATCTGCAGTTAGCAGAACGATGGTTTCAGGATGTGGGCCTTTCGCTCCATCAGCAACGCCAGGGTTGCAGTCAAGAGGATAGGCAAACCGAGTGTTCTGAGTGATTGAATCGTCACTCAAGTTCAGCTCTTGCGGGTCTGTTTCTGATAGGGGCTTCCCTGCGAGTGGGGGAACGTTCTCTATCAGGGTTCCCTTCATTGAAAGCGCAGCGGCGATAACAGGTTCCGCTTCCTTGTTTAAGTCAATGAGTTTGGCATAGCAGCCATCTTCAAAGTTTGAGACTCCAACATCTGACCAAACATGTTCGTCATCGCCGATCAGAAGTCGATCTGGATCAGCCGAAAGCGTAGTCTTACCCGTACCCGAAAGTCCAAAAAGAATAGCTGAATCGCCGTTGCTTCCAACATTGGCAGAGCAATGCATAGTGAGCTGATTTTGAGCTGGAAGAACATAGTTCATCACCGTAAACATTGTTTTCTTGTTGATTCCGCAATAGTCAGCTGGACCAAATACAAGAGCAACCCGGTTTGCGATATCCATAACTACACCACGATTTGAGTTGAGTCCATACTCCGCTGGGTCCACTTCAAAATGGGGAAGGTTTATCATCGTCCAGCCGTCTAGTTCGCGGTTTGCATCATCTACAACTTCCTTAGGGAACATAATGTTGCAGAAGTAAGCGTGGACTGCGTATTCTCCCACAAATCTGTAAGGCTGAGTGAATTGTGGATCCCAACCACAGAATAGATCGGTCACATAAAGTTCAGGTACACGAGTGTTGATGTATTCAACTGCATCGGCCAAGAGACGGTCGAAAGCTTCCGGAGCGAACTGGGCAAATCCGTCCTTCCACCAAACAGTGTCTACCACCTCATCGCGTGCTACTGCATAGGTATCGTTCACTGGTCGACCGGTGCAGTCGGGGTCTGTGTAGTAAACTAGGGGGCCATCAAGTCCAAGCTTGGTAGCAAAGGACTTAGGTCTGCCTAGCTTGTCCGTATCGTTGGCTATTGAAGCCTCGAACAGCTCGTCTTGTGTTAGCCCCACATGAAGTGTGGTTTGAATTCCAAACTGTGATTCAAGTTGATCTGCGGTGGTCATAAAGCCTTCTATCTGGATCATTTACCTTGGGTAGAAGTTCAGCACTTTTTCGAGTCCATTGTGAGGATGGCCGCTTGAAATTTTGAGATCTACCAGCCCCGGTTGAGCCACGCCGGAAAGTTAACTCTCTCAGCAGCAACGCTCGTGTCACCGCCGTGGCCCGGCATCACAACGGTATTGGCCTCCAAGGTCAGAATTTTGCTGTCTATCGAGGTTAAGACAGTTTGAAAGTCGCCACCCGGCAAGTCTGTACGTCCAGGTCCTCCAGGAAAGAGAGTGTCACCTGAGAAAAGCAGAGGTTTATCTCTAACTTTGAAACAAATTGATCCAGGGGTGTGTCCAGGCGTTGTTATGAGCTCCAGCGCAGATTCTCCGACCTTCACAACTGTGTCATCTTCGAGTAAGTAGTCATAATTTGGCAACATATCAGCATCTTCTGCAACCACTCCAACCTCATAACCGGCATTGCGAACCTCCTCAACAGCGCCTATATGATCCCAATGGCCGTGAGTTTCGAGTATTGTTCGGACATTAAAGCGCCGACAAAGCTCGAGGAGTAGGTCGTGCTCGTTCGCTGCATCGATCATCACAGCTTCACCGGTGCGCCGGCACTGCATATAAAACACGTTGTTGTCTATGGGGCCGACTACAACCTTGTAGATTGTGATGTCTTCATCTTCAAAGTGTTTGGTGGGTTCCTGAATCATCTGGGGACCTAACTGTTGTAGCTAACTGAATCTATTCCATCTAGCCCGATAATCGTGTATTGCATGGGTTCCATTCTTTTAGTTTCTTCTTTAGGATACTCTCCCTAAAGGTTTCGGCTTGTATTTTCGTAGTGATACAGCTACCCTCATAGGAGCTCGTAAATTAGGTCCAGAGAGGCCTAGACGACAAGGAGAAGCCTATGGCTAAACGCGAACGTTCTGGTACGCCCCCCTACGGGGGCTTTTTTAATGCCCATACGGAGGTGATGGATTCACAGGCCGTAGCTCGGGCTATTAAACGGATAGCTCATGAGATTGTCGAACGCAACGACGGCCTAGACGATCTGTGCCTTGTTGGTCTTCAGACTGGCGGAGTGGAATTTGCTGAAGCAATTGCTGCAAGTCTGGCCAAGATCGAAGAAACCATTGTTCCGACTGGCTGTTTAGATGTTGCTCTCTATAGAGACGACATTAACATCCGCCCTATTCTGCCCGAAGCAATGACCGACATAACCTTCGACCTCAATCGACAAAAGGTCATCATCGTCGACGACGTGCTCTTCACCGGGCGCACGATTCGCTCAGCAATGGATGCAATCATGGACTCTGGTCGACCTCAGAATATCCAATTAGCAGTAATGGTGGATCGAGGCCACCGAGAGCTTCCCATCAAAGCAGACTATGTAGGAAAGAACCTGCCTACCAGGCGAGGCGAAGCGGTGAACGCAACTCTTGAAGGAGTCGAATTAGGGGAGGTGCTGCGATGAAACACTATCTTTCAATCGATGACCTCACCAGGGAGGATCTTCTCGAACTTCTTTCCCTTACTGACACCTTTGCTCAAGTGCTAAAGCGAGATGTGCCCATAGTCTCAGCTCTCCGAGGAAAACGTATCGTCATGGGCTTTTTCGAGAACTCAACTCGCACAAAGCTCAGCTTTGATTTAGCAGCGAAGAGCCTTTCAGCAGGCACAATGCCGTTCCAAGCGTCATCATCATCGACTCAAAAGGGCGAGTCCTTAAAGGACACCATCGAGTCGATAGACGCAATGGGCGTAGACATGTTTGTGGTGCGGCATGCATCAGCCGGGGTGCCCAAGCTAATTACGAATTGGACTGAAGCTTCAGTGATATCTGCCGGGGATGGAGCCCATCAGCACCCAACACAGGCATTGCTGGACTGCTACACCATAACTATCCGTCTGGGATCGCTCCAAGGGAAACGCATTGCAGTCTGTGGAGATCTGGATCAGCGCGTCACGAGATCTAATCTTGCAGCCTTTACAAAACTCGGAGCAGAAGTGGTGGTCTGTGGCCCAAATTCAATGATTCCGCCGTACATAGAATCCTCAGGAATCAAAGTGGTGCCAAGTATCGATGAGATACTCGGTGATGTAGATGTGATCTACATGGTACGAATTCAGAAGGAACGCAAAGGCAAGGTTCTTCTGCCAAGTCTTCGTGAGTATCGCCACCGCTACGGACTCACCATTGAGAGATCGAAGCTTTTGAAGGATGATTGCCTAATCATGCACCCAGGGCCAATCAACCGAGGCGTTGAGCTAGATCAAGAGGTTACCGATGACCCTAGATCAGTCGTACTGGATCAGATAACTGCAGGCGTGCCAGCGCGCATGGCCGTCATGTTCAAGTTGCTTGGATCAGAATCACAGATCGAAAGCATTAAGCAAAACAACGGGGAGAAATCGTGACTCACATTGTAGTAAAAGGCGGCACAGTAGTAGACGGACGAATCAAAGCAGAAGCCGATGTAGTAATAGACTCTGAAACAAGGCGCATTGTCGAAGTCGGACCTGATTTGAGTGGTGATCAGATTATAGATGCGGTTGGCTGCTACGTATGCCCAGGCTTTGTTGATCTACATTCACATCTTCGCCAACCTGGCGGAGAAGCTGCAGAAACTATCGAAACTGGCGCCCGTTCAGCCGCCCTCGGGGGATACACAGCAGTTGTGGCTATGCCAAACACTAACCCCTGCATGGATTCAGCTGCGGTGATCAATGAGGTCTATGCGCTCGGGAAGGATGCCGCTTGTGAAGTGATTCCCTCTGGGGCCATAACTGTGGGTAGGGGTGGCGAAGAGCTAGCCCCTGTTGGTGAATTGTATGACCTCGGCGTTCGAGTATTCACCGATGACGGAACTGGGGTACAAGACCCAGCCTTGATGCGGACCGCTTTGGAATATGCCAAAGGTATTTCAGATGCAGGCGATCAAGACATTGTGTTCGCTCAACATTGTGAGGTGTCTGCACTTTCAGCTGGCGGAGTAATGAACGAGTCAGAAGTCTCCTCAAAGCTTGGACTAGCGGGCCAACCATCGGAAGCAGAAGAACTTATGGTCGCCCGAGATATTGCACTTTCACGCCTAACCCAAATGCCAGTACACATGCAACACGTGTCAACAAAGCGAAGTGTAGAGCTGATTCGAGAAGCAAAAGAAGCAGGCATTAATGTGACCGCCGAAGCAACCCCACACCATTTCACATTAACGGATGAAAAATGCGAATCTTTTGATCCGGTGTTCAAAGTCCATCCTCCACTTCGAGGTTCAGCTGACGTGGCTGCAGTAAAGGTAGGCCTTGCAGATGGAACTATCGACTGCATAGCCACCGACCATGCTCCCCACACTGCAGATTCTAAAGCAATGCCGTTTGACCAAGCACCTCCGGGAATGATCGGACTAGAAACAGCATTTGCCTTGGCCAACACAGAGCTTGACCTGGACATTGAGCAAATCGTTCAACTCATGTCAGTGCGACCAGCTGAGATTGCCGGAATCACAGATCGGCACGGTTGTTCTATTGAGGTCGATTCAGTGGCTAATCTTTCAGTGGTCGACCCTAAAGTCGAATGGACAGTAGACGCAGCAGCATCAGCCTCGAAGTCATCCAACTCGCCGTTCCATGGCATGAAGCTAAGGGGCAAAGTTAAACACACCATTTGCAACGGTGAAGTAGTAGTTAAAGATTGCGAGGCACAACGATGAACGGAATCGAAGGAGCGTTAGTACTGGCTGACGGTACTGAGTTTAAGGGGCGTTACTTAGGAGCGAACCTGGGGGAGAGCCCAGCAGCTGGTGAGGTTGTGTTTCACACGGCTATGTGTGGCTACCAAGAAGTTCTGACAGACCCTTCTTATGCTGGGCAAATTGTTACCTTCACATACCCACACATAGGAAACTATGGAGTGAACGAAGCCTTTTCTGAGAGTGAGATCACACCTGTGCGAGGGATGATCGCTCGGGAAGTAACTGAGATCCCCTCGAATTGGCAATCACAAGGTTCCTTAATTGACTTCCTGAAAGAGCGTAACCTCGGTTGTATAACCGATATCGACACCCGCAAGTTGACCCGCATCTTGAGAGACGCTGGTTCATTGTCTGGAGCGTTTGGTCCAACCAGTGGCCCGGGAGCGTTCACGATGGAACAACTTCATGCAGCAGCCAAAGCTGACCCTGGAACTAACGGCATTGACCTAGTTGCTGAAGTGACAACTGAGCAGAGCTACACAGTGGGGTCTGGGGACTATAAAGTCGTTGCTTTCGATTTCGGAATCAAGCGAGGCATTATTGAGCAGTTGGCTAAATTCTCAACAGTTACAGTCGTTCCGGCAAGCACAACATCTGGACAAGTCCTAGACATGAACCCAGACGGTGTCTTCCTCTCAAACGGTCCCGGTGATCCCACAGAAGTTCCCTATGCAATAAAGGCCATCTCAGAGTTGCTTGGTAAAGTCCCAATCTTCGGAATCTGCTTAGGCCACCAGCTGCTTTCGCTTGCCATAGGTGGCAAGATTATAAAGTTGCCGTTTGGACACCATGGCGCAAATCACCCTCTTAAGAACCTTTCGTCAGGTGAGGTCGAGATTACCTCCCAGAACCATAACTTCGCCGTCGATGCTGAATCAGTTAAAGACAGAGCCGAAGTAACTCATATCAACCTTAACGATGATGTGTGCGAGGGCATACGTCTCAAAGATGGGAGCGCCTTTAGCGTGCAACACCATCCAGAGGCTAATCCAGGCCCACGCGACAGCGAATACCTATTTTCAGAATTTAAAGAACTAATGGAGAGCAATGCCTAAGAGAACAGATATTCAATCAATCCTCGTTATTGGCTCGGGACCAATCGTTATTGGGCAAGCCTGCGAGTTTGACTACTCAGGAACTCAAGCCTGTCAGGTGCTGCGAGAAGAAGGCTATCGCGTGATTCTTGCCAACTCGAACCCGGCGACGATTATGACAGACCCAGACTTTGCGGATGCTACATATATCGAGCCTCTCACAGTTGAAATTCTTACAAAGATTATTGAAAAGGAACGCCC
>JAHDFH010000084.1 GCA_020628305.1 Acidimicrobiales bacterium
TACCGCGTTTCATGGTGAATTTAGAAGATCACTCTGTTGATATGGAAGCGGCGTTAGAAAAGGAAATAGGGGATGCGCTGCGGGCGATGGGGCATAAGATTGTTTGTACTGATACGCCTATTGGTGGGTCGCAAGCGATTCAGATCGATTGGGAGAGTGGGGTGTTGAGTGGTGGGTCTGATCCGAGGAAGGATGGGGGGGCTTTGGGGTATTAGTGGTCTGTTCCTATTCATTCAGTAACAGTTCGGCCATGTCGTCCAACCGTTGCTTCGTCTGTCTCCACCCCGGCATCTGTTGTGTTAACAAACGATAAAAACGTTCGCTGTGGTTGTGCTCCCTGATATGACACAGCTCATGCAAGATGACATAGTCAATGCACTCTCTCGGTGCTTTAACCAGGTGCGGGTTCAGCATTAAGGTACCTTGCTTAGAGCAGCTTCCCCACTGCTTATCCATAGATAAGATTCGGAAATTTGGTGTTTCATCAATCCAGCGAGCTTCAGGAAGCAGTTTTTCCAATCGCATTGCGAAGATGTGCTGTGCGCGTGCGCGATACCACTGCTTCAGTAATTTCCTGACTTGATCTGTAACATCGTCATTGCGTTGAGGCAAGCTGACCAGTAACTTCCCACGCTCCATCTTAACGTGTGGTGGGTTGTCCGCGTGTGTGACTACTTTCAATACATAACGCCGGCCAAGATAAAACTGCATCTCACCGCTGACATACCGCCGAGGCTGTATATGCCTTTGCTGCGCGGTTATTGCTTGCAGATTGTTGTATATCCATTTTGCGCGTTTCATGACCGCATCGTGGATATCGTTCTCTTTTGCGTCTTCCGGTGCTTCAACGATCACACGGGAATCAGGGGTTACCTGAATGCTGACTTTTCTGGGTTTGCCATGGTCTGTGGCTTTACGTTTTACACGATAGGGCACTCGGTCATTGCCGTAGATAAAGGCGTAGGTTTCTTCAGTGTCTGAATCTGCAATAGGTGCTCTCATGGTTACTGATATCCAGAAAGCCCCAGTCGTGTGATTTGTATTACCTCGGCAGTGATGGCCTGTGCGTTGTCTAATCCAATGTCGTTGAATAACAGAGGCAGTAGCCCGAGCTTAATCTGGTTTTCAATCTCCTGCGGATTGATGGAATATTCGGCTACAGATCGTCGTACCACCGCATCAATCTGTAGCGAGTATTCCAAGCATCGTTCTTCATTCAGGGTTAGTGGCTCCCCCATTTGCAACAGGAACAACCCGTAGTAAGCCTGCACATGTCTCTTTATAGAGGGATCGAGTGCGGCAAACATTTCGTTGGGTAATCCACTGACTTCTCGTGCGTCGAGTTGGCTTTCGAAGTCTGCAAACATCAGGTATTGTTTAACGGGTGCATCGAACATGTCCTTCGCGTCTGCAATAGCCTGCTGCAATAGCTTGGAAAAATAAGCCTGCGCGTAGGGGTCGTCAGCAAGATCCTGTTCTATTTTGCGTTTCACGCGGCCGGTGATTCTGTCACTACGATTGCGTGCTTCGTCATCGCTTATGGTGCCAGGGTTAGCCTCTTTGCCCAACCCACTCACCAGATACGCACCTTCGGATTCGCTGATGGCTACACCGCCGATGTGCTTGTCAAGCAATGTGCGAATACTGTCGGCATACGCATCATAGTCAACGGTCTCTTCAGCATCCTCACGCACCTGCTGACGCAGTTCGGACATTTGCTTCAACGTTTTTTTGTAATGCTCGCACTTGCTATCAAAGCTTTTGTCGTCAAAATAATTTGCTGATTGCAGTGCCACCTTCATACAGTTTGCAAACGCTGTCAGTGCATCGTAGAAATCGTTGCGCGGTTTGAGATTCAAGTCGGTTAACTGACCGTCGATACTTTCGATTCGAGGGCTGAGTGCCTGTCGCAATGCGGGGCCGTCTTGTTTGTTTTTGACCGATGCAAACAAAGACCAGAGTTCGTCATAGAGCCTGGGCAGTTTTTTGTATTCGGTATCCATGCTGCTGTACAAGCCTTTCAAGTCTTCGATGTCGAAGCCTTCTTGCGTACGCTCGGCCAGGTCCTGGTACTTCTCTATCGTTGCATCCAATTCTTTCAGAATGCCTCGGTAGTCAATTAGATAACCAAACTGTTTCTTGTTGTGCAAACGGTTGACGCGCGCTATTGCTTGAATCAGATTGTGTTGCTTCAACGGTTTATCGATGTAAAGCACGGTATTTCTCGGTTCATCAAAACCGGTTAGCAGCTTATCTACAACGATCATTAAGTCAGGGCCATCCTCTTTGGCGAAGTCTGCAATGATGTGGTCGGTATATTTTTTCTCATCCTGCGAGCCTACATTTTCCTTCCACCAGTTCTGCACTTTGTCTTTGGATTCAGTTTCCACATCATCATGGCCCTCGCGTGTATCAGGCGGCGACATCGCCACAACCGATGTCACCTTGCCAATCTTATCCAGCAAGTGTTTGTAGGCAATGGCAGAAGCCTTGGAGTCGCAGGCCAGCTGACCTTTCAGGCCCTGTTCTTTGAAATTCTGGAAGTGGTCTGAAATGTCGTGGGCAATCAGTTCCAGCCTGCCTTCGACCTGATAGATTTGCCCTTTGCTAGAAAATTTGCGTTTCAGATCGGTGCGCTGTTCGGCAGACAGTTCGTCAGTGATGCGATCAAACCAGGCGTCAATGGCGTCGTCATTGGTGTTGAGTTCAGGGATACGCTCTTCGTAGAGCAGGGGGGTGACGGTTCCGTCCTGCACGGCCTGCTGCATGGTGTAGGAATGGACAATACGGCCAAACTTGTTTTCGGTTTTATCGTCTTTGAGTAAGGGTGTTCCTGTGAATGCGATAAAAGCGGCTCGTGGCAGCACTTGCTTCATGCGAATGTTGTTTTCACCGCTCTGGCTGCGGTGGCCCTCGTCTATTAACACCAGTATGTCGGGGCTGTCGTTGTAACAAGCGCTCTGGTTAATGGCGGTGCCGAACTTGTTGATGATGGAGAAGATGATTCGCTCATTGCCTTTGCCAATCTGCTCAGCCAGTCGTTTGCCGGTCGTGGCCATGGCTTCGTTTTTTTCTTTCTCCAGCACGGCTCCGCCCGATACAAAGTTTCTTGCCAGTTGTTTTTCTAAATCAACACGGTCGGTCACGACGACTACGCGGCATTGGGTTAGCTCTGACAACCAGATCAGGGCTTTGGATAGAAATACCATAGTGAATGATTTGCCGGAGCCCGTCGTGTGCCAGATGACGCCACCGTTGCGCGCACCGTTTTCATCGAAGGACGTGATGCGTTCGAGTAAAGCTTTGATGCCAAACACCTGTTGATACCGGGCGACAATTCGGCCCACTTTCTTATCAAACAGTGTGAACAGGCGAGTCATATCCAATAGTCGATCGGGACGCAGCAGCGAGACGATCAAACGGTCCTGATCAGTGACTATGCGCTGGCCACCGGCGATGAGTGCTTCATACTCTTGTCGTGTATGGTTGGGCCGGTGATTGAACAAAGCCGCAAGCTGATCCATGCTCATTGCGTGGTTTTTCAAGCGAAGGAACTCAGCCTCGTCTATTTCTTCTTCTTTCCACTTAGCCCAGAACGTGTCTCTGGTGCCACAAGTGCCATACCGGCCGCCATGGCCATTGATGGAGAGCAGCAATTGGCTGTAGGCGAAAAGGTGCGGTATTTCATCCACTTTCTGATTGCGGATGTTCTGCGAGATACCTTCTGCCACCGTGGGTTTACCACTATTTGATGAGCTGGGCCGCTTAGCTTCAATAACCACCCAGGGTAAGCCGTTAACAAAACAGACGATGTCAGGAATTCGTTTGCCGGTGCCCTGTGCGTTTTCCACTTCCATCTCTTCGGTAAAGTGAAAGCGGTTTTCGTGTGGGGATACCCAGTCGATGATGTGTATGGTGGGGGTGGCTTTTTTGCCATCGACAAATTCGGTAACGCCAACACCGAACGTCAGCGCGTTGTACAGTTTTTCGTTTGCTGCCTTCAGCCCTTCGTTCATTGCAGGGTTGGCTAGCTGGTGCACGATTTTGTCAATGGCTGCTGCTGAGAGAGGGCAGTCCTTACCCATGAAAGGGAAGGTCTTTTTTTCCAGTACAGAGCGCAGTACGGAAGGTAATATCACGGTAGAGCGATTACCGCGTAGCTCCATGCATTCAACAGGGGATAGGAACTGATAGCCCAAATGTGTCAGCAGTGCGAGCGCAGGGATCTTAGCGCTGTGCTCTTCGTTGAAATTGGCGATGGGGCTAGTCATTATTATTCTCGTCGAGCAGTGCACGCAGCGCTGCTATGTTGTGCCTCTCACCTTCGGCTTCATTGAGGCGCCGGCGTTCTTCGGCGTAGCGATCAAACTCGTTTTTCGCTTTTTCATCAGCCGCTTTCTTCGACAGCGTACCTGCATTCTGGAGTACATCTCGATCATTGAAGCGCAGGAAATCAGCGAGTTTGGTTTGCCAGTCCTTTAGAAACACTTGCTTGCGTCGTAAGGCCTGATCCTCAGCAAAGTCCAGCCACATGGTTACAATGCGATTCAACGCAGCAATTTCTGTTTCGTTTAGATAATTCTTGGCGATGGTTACATCCGTTTTACGAACCGCTTCATTTTTAAAACTGGTCAGCCCCACGTTGGGCTTGTTAGCATCCACCCGTTGAGCGATAAGATCGGCGGCGGTTAACCCGGTGCTGGCGAAATGCAGTTTGTTCTGGATGATCTGAAAGAACTTAGCCGTATCCTTATCCGCAGGCGTGTAATCAGCCGCCAAAGTAAAGATGTCTTTTACTCTCAAGTACACACGACGTTCGCTGGCGCGTATGTCGCGAATGCGTTCCAGCATTTCATCAAAATAGTCGGGCACGGCTGATTGGCCCACAGGTGGGTTTTTCAGCCGCTCGTCGTCCATGACGAATCCTTTGATTAGGTATTCCTGCAGTGTTTGGGTTGCCCAGCGTCGAAATTGTGTTCCGCGTGGTGAGCGGACTCGGTAGCCTACGGCGAGGATGACGGGCAGGCTGTAGTGGCTAACTTGCCGTTTTACTTGCCTTTTTCCTTCAGTTTGAACTTGTAAGTATTGCTTACAAGTTGCGGCTGGCTCTAGTTCGTCTTCCTCGTAAATCGATCGGATGTGTTGAGTGATGGATTGTGGTGTGACGCTGTAGAGTTGGGCTATCGATGCCTGCGATAACCAGAGAGTGTCTGACTCAAAACGACATTCCACACGCACATGGCCGTCTTGGCTTTGGAACAGGATGAATTCTCCGGTGGGTGGTGTGTCGGTAGTGGAGGTCATCAGCGTGTGGCACAGTAGGGAGCGGGTTTAGTCATCGATTTTTACCCGTCGTTTGCCTGTTAGCAGTTGCTGCATTAGTGCTTTTTTTTCTTGTTTTAGGTGGGCAAGTCTTATCGTTAGTCGATCGATTTCGAAGTCTGCACTTGTTAGTGTCTCCGCTATTTTTAGCTGTTCCGTGCAGGAAATCGATGGATATTTGATATTTCCAACTATCCCGGTGTTCAAGTTTTTTTGAGTCCCTGGCTGACCATCTGCGGTGAGCCGGTTCGCAATAAACAGTAAGTAGTGATAAAGAAAGTTCAAGCATAGACGCTTGTGCGGCTTGCGAAATACAACGAAACCATCGTGTATACACGCTTTGATTCCGATGAATTTTGGAACCCCAATAGTTCCGCAAATTGACATAATCAGATCGCCAGGGTCAACACAAACGCTGTTGTTAATCCCTAGCTCCGATAGATGCTGTTTAGTAAATAGAAGGTGCTGTCCTTTTTGTGCAGTCACGTCAGCGATTCGAATCCAGCCTCTACCGTGTTCAGCAAACCACTTTCGATCTGCAATTGGTCTTGGGGAAGCGCCACGTCTTATATCGCAGAGTGTCGAAAGCTTTACTTCCTCCCACTCCCCTTCAAACCCCGCAAACCGCTTCTTCCCCGTCAACAACTGCTGCATCAGTGCTTTTTTCTGCTGCTTGCTGGCGTCGATCAGTTTCTCAGTGGTGGCTATAGCGCGATCCCAGGTCTGTAGAATTTTGGCGATTTTGCGTTGTTCTGGGAGGGTTGGGAGTGTTAAAGGAAAGTCTTTTATCTGTTTTGCACTTATATGTGGAACGGCTGTTTCAGTCTGTACGGACATTACATACTGATGAAAGTGATGGCTAGTAAAGTATTGAATGAGTAAACATTGAAGGATAGTTTTCCGCGCCCTTACACGCGCAACTCGTTGTACGAGTAGGCAGGGAACATCGTGACTTTTGACCTCGGCAACCTTAAGCCCAGCGGATACCCATGTACGATCCATTGCTATTACTAAATCGCCTTCTTTGAGCTCGTATTTCTTGTAGGTTTCAATGTCATCGATTGGCCATCTTTTCGCATCTTTCCATCTCAATGATGATGGTTCGATATTGTCTCCGCGTAGCAATCGTATATCTTTGGGTTCCTTGGTGTATTGGGCACTTTTGAACGCTTGTCCACTTAACAAATCAATGTGTTCTTCAAATGACGTTTTTTTCCATCCATCAGGAACCATAACCCAGCTCCTCTAAATACCCCGCCATCTCCACTTCCAACCTATCCAGCTCCTTCTGCAAAGCCAACCGCTCCTTGCGAACAGCCATCAAATCAATCTCTTCCTCCTCTTCAAAGGTGTCGACATAACGAGGAATATTCAGGTTGTAATCGTTGTCCTTGATCTCTTCAATCGTTGCCA
>JAHDFH010000085.1 GCA_020628305.1 Acidimicrobiales bacterium
CCGGATTCCAATTGCAGCACTATCAACTGCTAACACTGTAGATGAGGACAGTTGGCGATGTGGTTTCTTTTGAGCAATGTAAAGTGAGTTGTCTAAGGTCGCTGTCGAAGAATTTTCCCGAGGGGCTTAAGAACGAACCGATACAAATTTCTAGTGTTGCGTGGTTCGTCCTAGAACGCCGTGGCCTGGAGATACGGTCTCTACCGTGTCATGTGGTTTGTCTGGTTCTTGGTGGTTTCAGGGAATCCTGTGTGCGTTTTGGTGGACTTTCCAAATTGAGCTGCGAGCTAAAACCTAGGAGCACCAAATGCCTAACGTTTGACTTTCTTCTATGCTTAGGAATCGCTGGCGAGGGTTGAAATCCACTGAGACTCGTGTGCCTCTAAAGACTGAATTGCCCCCAACAGGTTCCAACCGCCACCTAGATCTTCATAAGAGCTAAACCCTCTCTCTTCAGCGTATTCCTCCGAATCGGCATCTGATGAAGAGAACATGATGTAGCTCTCTGGTGGGTCTGCAGCGTCAATCACAAAAAATATTCGGTCTTCATCTTTTGCCTGAAACCTGATATGAGAAAGATTCCTAATTTCTAGAAATGTGGTTTCTGCTTCTGACGCGACTTCACTGCACTCTTCTTCTCCAGTAGGAAGGAAGAAGATACAGGCTTCTTCTCGCCTCCACTTTATTAGATCGGCTTTTGGGTAGTCGTTTCTCAGCTGCTCCATAGTTTCGATGGCGGCTTCGAATGATGCGCTACTATCCGTGAACTCTTGCTTTATTTCAGGGTGTCGTGCAGCGTTGCGAGGATCGCTGATTGCGCACCCTGTAAGGGTAACAACCAACAGAAAAAGAGTGACAAATCCAAGACGCCAGCGATGCAACATGAACCAGTCTATAAAGCGCCCGTGATGGGAACTTCTTGCTCGACAATCGCTAGCGGCGGAACATACTTACCTTCGAATCTGTCGTAGTGTTGAAGTGTGAACCAATCCACGAAGCCAGGGTAGACGATTTCGTCGTCGGGATCGAGCCCGAAGTGGTCATATGATCTGAAAACTAGTGTTCCGGAGAAGCTATTACCATCTAATTTGTAGTCTTTTATTTCGATGGCAAACCCATGGAATGCGTGTATCGCAATTGAGAGAGCTCTCTCGTTTGGATCCCTAACCGAGAAATCAAACCTCGGGTAACGTATCGAATTCTCGAACTCTTTGTACAGGTAGTTCTGACTAAGGTCGTCTTCCAAAGTTAGATGTTCGAGGTCTCCTCTATTAGATTTAATGGAGCTTACGATAGTTGATGTAGCTGTATTCAGGTATGCCTGCATCTCATCAGATTGGCCAGCTGTTTCATTCAAGCGGCCTCGGTAGAAATCAAACTTTGCGGGGTCATAGTTGTCGGCTACGGTAACCGGGGTGGAGGGTTGGCCACCGTTGCCATTGCGGAATTGGTTTCGTAGATCAGTTACTACTTGTTGATGTGCCTCATTAGCTCCGAACCTTCCGACATCAAATATTTTGTCGAGTTCCCACCAGATAAGCCACTCAGGTGTCAGTTTCGCTGAAGCAGCCAGAACCTCGCCGTACACGTCGGCAAGCTCGCCACGTGTGTAGTCATTGAAGGTCAAGTCATCTGCTACCAGCTGGCTCGGCGGTACTTGGAAATTGTTACGGTCTGGCTCTTTACGTCGACCTTCTCGGTTAGCTGATTGGTGTATCTCCATATCTGAGGGGTTATAGACAAGCGGGAAATCGTCAGTTGAGTCATCTTTTCCGTCATCGTCTGTGTCCACTTTAAGAGGATCGGATTTTAAGAATCCGTAGACTCGACGCTCTGTTTCGTTTAGTTCGAAGGAGACGATTGAAAGCTCCTCTCCGTCTAATAGGCCATCGTTATCAGAGTCAGGGTCAAACGGATCAATTTGACCGATAGTTCTACCGGTGCCGATACGGAGGCGACCAGCTTGAATCTCTTTTTCGTAGTAGTCAGACAGTCCATCGTTGTCGGAGTCTTGCTGCAGGTCAGAGGCATCAGAGATCGACTCGAACACTTCCGACAGCTCTTCAGCTTGTGAAGCTGGGTAGTACTTACCTCCTGTCCCTTCAGCAATCGAGGTAAGAAGCGCTTGGTCGACTCCTTGACCAAGCCCCACTGTGTAAATCGTTATGTTAGCAAGAGCCGCCTGATCAGTTAGACTCTCGGCATATGAACCTCGACCATCGGTCAGCAAGACAACTACTCGCTGAGTATCTGGGTCTGATTCAGGCGCAAACAGTTGAAGCGCGCCAGTCACGGCAGAACTGATTGAGGTTCCTCCGCTGGAATTGATTCCGTCTACTGCGTCAATAAGCTGTTGTTTGTCTGATGTCAGCCCTGACAGAATTGTGTAGGACGAGTCGAAATCAACGATCCCTCCCCGTGAGTTTGAGCTTAACCTTTGAACGAAATCTTTGGTTACATCAAGTCTCAAATCATTGGGGTCAGTTGAGGTCATGCTGCCAGAGCTGTCTATAACGAACGCTATATCGAGCTTGTCAAAGGTGTCACCACCGTTGGTGTCTTCCAGAAATTTGAATAGCCATACTTTATTAAATTCAAACCGATCAAGAAGAACATACTCAGAGAAGCTAGTTATCTCAGCCGCCACGGTGTCACCATCAACCGTTTGATTCGGAAGCTCTCTCAACACTTGAGTTTCTTCATCAAATTTGTAAATAGCAGGATCGAAAGTCGGTGAGTTCAGTGCTGGGTCGTAGCTGAAGGAGACTTGAGCCGTATCAAACTCCCCGTCAAGTATAAACTCGTATGGCTGGTCGATCAATCCTGGCGTGTCTTGGTTTACGAAGGGTCGGTTTGCTGGTAGCCGAGCAATTGAGAAACTTGATACTTGCGACGCACTCAGCCCATCGATGGTTACCGACGGCTGCGTAGCGTGTCCAGAAGGGCCGACCTGTGTAACGTTAAAGGCAGAATCTGCAACCTTAGGATCCGATCCATTTTGAATTTCAAGACCATCACTAACTCCGTCACCGTCAGTATCTGGGTTAAGCGGATCGGTTCCGTTATCCACTTCGGTTCCGTCGTCTAGCTGATCTCTGTCGGTGTCAGGGCTTAAAAGCGCAGTACCAATCTGGTCTTCTTCAAGATTAGTGAGATTATCCCCGTCTGAATCTTCATCACCGTCAGCTATACCGTTTGAATCTGAGTCTTGTGCTGATGGGTCGAAACGAACCATAAATTCAAGAGCGTCAGAAAGCCCATCGTTGTCGCTATCACCGTTCGACGTGTCGAGCCCAGAATCAACCTCGATATAGTCTGGCACTCCATCGTTGTCACCATCATCGGTTAAAGACATGCCTCCTTCCAACAGAAGAGCATATGCAGGCGGCAAAACACTGCTCGATTCAGCATCCGCAGCGAGATCCACCGTAACCTGATCTTGACCAGCGATCTCACGTATAGGTCCAGACCCATTAGGCTGTACTAGTAATTTGTCGCCCTCGTTCCCCACTGCGCCAGCGCCGCCAGAAGCTTGAAATGCGATATCGGTACTTAAAATTAGGGTCCAGTCTTGGATGGTGTCGTTGCTAAGATTTTCGATCGTGACAGTGGCTTGCACTTTGCCAGACGCATTTCCTGATTGTCGATATGTGATTCTCACATCATCACTTTCGAACAAAACGAGATCGTCTGAGTTCACAGGATCTGTACTAGGAGGGCCATTATCCGTGACTGTCTCGCATTTAGTGTGACGTTCAGCGTCATCACACACGTCCGTCCCGTTCCCACCATCAACAATGTCAACGCCATCTTGGCCATCAATATTGTCATTCCCGCCACCACCCGCTAAATTGTCATCCCCTGGGCCTCCATCAACTAGGTCATCGCCATCGTGACTATTGATACGGTCGTTGCCATCACCCCCGTAGATGACATCATCACCTTTCTGACCATTAACTTTGTCGTCTCCACCTCCAGCACACACAATGTCATCCCCATCTTTGCCGTTGATGACATCGTCACCTCCCAAACCAATAATGACATCAGCACCGTTCGTGCCGTTCAGTTGATCTTTACCTTCAGTGCCGACAATTGCGTTCGGCGCATCAACATCACACGGGTCATCATTGCTTGACTGCGCAGCTGCTCGATCAACAGTAGTGAATACGCTAGCAACAAAAGCGAACGTAAAAAAGATCGCAAGCGAACGACTAGAAATGATCACAATTTTCTCCCCGATAGGCCATCGAACATAGTGGGAACCTCACAGCCTGGTTTATTTTTGCAGATCGTTAGCTCAAAATGGGGGATGGTGATCGAACCAACACTTGTAAGACAAGTCATGCTTCGGCATCGTGCACATCTTAGGCACCACTCGACCTGGTCGCTGCGCCACCTTTCATAAAGAGCTGACCAGTAGAATCGTGGGTGAGGTTTTGGAACGATCCGATGCAGATTTCTAGTGTTGCCTGGTCAGTCGGTGAACCCAAAAGTTTGCGCAACTCGACTTCCCCGCCGACACATCAACGAGCTACACAGTCTTTATTTTGATGAGTTCTGTTTTGCAGCCGATGAGTTGCAGTGTTTTACAATGGTTGAGTAGGTTGACTTTGGAGAAGAAAAATAGTTCGTCTTCAATCTTCCCATCTCGGTCGTTCGCCACTGCATACACAGTTTTTATTTGGCTCATTTCATCGGGAAGACCAGCTATTTTCGCTTGAACTTTTTTCCGGTATTTTCCATCGAGGCTGTACAGCGTGGCCGATACAGCTCCTTGTCCCCACAGGTGACTTAGCGTTGCCGAGCTGACCATTTTTTTGACGTGAACGAAGGCTGTACCGTCTACTGCTACTAGGTCGGCTGCTTCGTTGCGTTGGCTCGGCCCTCCATGATAGATATTTTGTTTGTCGAGCTTTATCCAATCCTTTGTTTCCCCGATGCGTTCGTTGTATTCTCCTTCGTCTTCATCTTTGTTCCATGCAGGTAGCGCCGTGATGCTTGAAGTGGCGAGAGCTGCTACTTCTTTGTTGACTTGGTTGACGTAGCCATTGTCAAGTTGGTACCACTGCCCAACTATCAAAGCATAAGTCGAACTGTTGTGTTCAATTTCGGCGGTAATATAGCGGCGCAGTTTGCCTCTTTTCCCGAGAATGTTTCCGTCGCCGTTAACACCAGCCACGTAAACGTTTTCCAGCAAGTAATCAACTGACTTATCCTGTTGGTCTATCCACTCGTATAGACCATTGAGTGACAGGTCGAACTTGTCGTCTTCCTTGCCGAGGTAGATGTGGAAGCAGTCGAGGTCGTTTTCGTCGAATATGGTAGGAGCGGCTACCGAAACTTTTGTGGATTCTCGCCGTTCGATACGTTCAATGAGCTTGCCGTTGAGGTCATTGACGATCGGGTTTCTACCTGAGAGTGGTTCGAATTTGCCGATGAATGGGAACGTGGTTTTGTAGTCGTCGGATTCGAACTTCTCAAGTAGTTTCTCGGCTTCGTTCCCAAGCTGTGTGAGGTTCCACTCGGCGTTGATTTTTAGCGAGTCGGCACCAGCAAGATTTTTGACCCACTGCTCACCGGAGTCATCCGGTGTCACGATCCCGGCTAGATGACGGACGTGTTCTTCGTCGAATGCTAACCCTAGTTCGAATGTTGAACCACCTGCCGCTAGTTGCGCACGGGTCGCTCGGCCAGCACCGTCGTTTGTTCTAGTGTCGGCGCTGCGTATTTTGTTGACAGCGATCGTGTTCGCAACTACCTTCAATCCGAAACCTGGCTCTGTCACGTCTGTACCTATCAGATGATGACCGCCTCCGTAACACAAAGCCCAAACTCGATCGGCTGCCTCGAAAAGGAGAACGAACGAACTTGACTGATTGTTCAAGTTTCCGAGGTCGAAATAGTCTGTCAGGTGTTTGGCCCAACTCGGCGTACTTTTCTTATTTCGGATAATCCAAGCCGAATGGGGAAATTGAAGCTCGACAGCTCCAGGTAGCTGTTTGAGGAAACTCTTGTCAGGTATCTTCAAAGCCGACCTATCGATTTTCGATCCTTTCTTTAGAAGATACAACGAGAAAGGTTTAGACTTGGCAGCCACTGGAACCTACTAGAGTTTAGAAACGGCGGATAGTGACGATGTTAGGCCAAATCCGTAGCCGCTACCAAGAATCGCTGCTCGACAACTCCGCCAGAACCTGGACGGCAAGAACTGAAACCGACATGTTATTGCCGTCCAGGCTGGCCATCATTCTTCGAAATGTGCTGCGACTTGTTGCCAGTCGACACGCCATAGTGACCCTGCGTCAGCTAGTAGGTTTAGCCAGGGCTGTGTGATCCGATTCGGCGGCTCGTGATGCAAGATGCTGTGTTTTTCTTTCACCCACCGCTCGATAGTCACCGCTGCTTCGCCGATGGTTTCCGTGTCGTCGATTCTGGCGAGTGTTTGACGGTACAAATCCTCATCAGATGACAGATGCAGAGCTACGACGCACGTCTCTCTATTCACCCATCCGTTGTAGGACTCGTTATCGATGATTTCTCTAGCTAGCCCGACAGCGTAGGGTTCTTTATCTTCCAACAGGTCTAGTTGGCGTTGATAGGTTTGTTTGTCTTTTTCGTTGTACATGGCTTTTGATCCTTTGTTCAGGACCCCTCGTATTTTTGGGGGTCGAGGCTGTGCCTCGATTTCCATGTCTGCGA
>JAHDFH010000086.1 GCA_020628305.1 Acidimicrobiales bacterium
AACCCGGCTGGAACGTTCACGACTGCCTGCTTGCTACTAACTTCAACGAAGAATACCATAGGCACAAGCCTGCCAGAGGAGAGCTCCAAGAGATCACCAGCCGGGTTAGCAACAATACTACTGACTGAACCATGGTTGACGCCGTACTGATCGACGACTTCAAGCCCAATTAGGTCATGTGTCATAAAACCTTCTAGAGGCTCAGCGAACAGCTTTAGGTTTCGTAAACCGTCGGCTTGCTCCCTGGATGAAACACCTGAAAATGAGAACAGCCACCTGTCCCCCTTGGGACGGGAAGCTGTCAGTTCAAGAGAATCTCCTGATTCGGTTAGGTAAGTCTGAGGAGCAGCTGTTCGCTGCTCGATCAGGTTAGTCGTTAAGACTGCTTCAATCTCACCTCTGAGTCCGTGAGGTTTGCTGAGGTAGCCAATCTCGACTAACCCTTCCATGCAGTCTTACTCGACGAATTCGACTTTAGCACTGACACCATCTTTAGACGCAGCTGCGTTAACAACAGTTCTGATAGCGCTAGCAACACGGCCACGGCGGCCAATGATTCGACCCATGTCATCTGGAGCGACCGAAACGTTCATACGAACTAGTTCACCATCTTCAACAACATCAATAGATACTGATTCTGGCTCTGTGACGACAGATTTACAGAGATGAGTTAGAACAGACTCAGCTGTAGGTGCTGGCGAGCTCATTAAGACTCCTCAGTTTCAGAGTCTTCAGCCGGAGCTTCATCGCTAGCTGGCTCCTCAGTTGGAGCTTCATCTTCTGAAGCCTTAGCATTCGCAGCCTCTTCAGCTGCTTGAGCGGCTGCTTCTTCAGCTTCCTTAGCTGCCTCAGCAGCTTTCTTAGAGATTCTTTCTTTAGCGGTCGGAGCAGCTTTGAACTCACCAGTAATGTTCCAAGTTGACTCTCCTGCTTCACGAGCAGCTTCTTCTTTGGCTTCAAGATCTTCAACAGTGGTACCGCTCTTGAAAGCATCCCAGGCTCCACTCATTTCAAGGAGCTTCTGAACACGGTCAGAAGGTTGCGCTCCATTGCTAAGCCAACGCACAGCCTTTGACTGTGTGATGTTTACAACAGAAGGCTCTTCACGCGGATCGTAAGTTCCTACAATCTCAATGAACTTGCCGTCACGGGGAGCTTTCTTGTCTGCTGCCACAATACGGTAGGTAGGTTGCTTCTTTTTTCCCATTCTCATGAGACGTAGTCGAACTGCCACTATTTTTTCTCGCTTGTCTAAATACTTGTAACTTGTTGGGCTGAAAAGAGGACTAAATATCAACACAACAAAGTGTCTTTAACAGCCTCTCATCATAGCGGAGGTGTCATAAAAACCTATCTAGTCACCTAAAGTCGCCTCAGATAAAGATGTCAAAGCTATTGTGGGTCGATGAACTACACCAAGACATTGCCCGCTTTTGCACTCTTCATGATAGTGGGAGCTTGTTCATCCGGAGCTGAAGTTGTTTCCGAACAGGTCGAGATCAACGAAGAAAATCTGGCTCCAGCAGCTACCCCGACAGCTGAGCTTATTGGGTTAAACGCAACCGACCTCGAGCTGCTAGCTCAGGTAGTTGCAGATGAGTACCAAGACTTCGGAGACATTAAACTAAGCCAAGTTGGCGAACCTGTAAGCGCAGTTCCTGGCATCACTGAAATCATTTGGGACGTCACTGGTTTCGAGGATGACTCAGTTCTGGGAGAGAGGGTAATTGCTTCTGTCAATGAAGACTCCGACCTTGGCGTATTTGAGATTACGAATGCAATCATCCAGCCCATCTGCGCCAGAGGCACTTCCGCAGATGGAATATGCCTTTGAGGTAAACCGATGGGCTTTGCGATTACTTCGGCTGCGTTCCTAGCATCTAGAGCCAAATGACTGAACTGGTATTTCTTTTGAACCATTTCTGGAATGACGGTAAGTTCTGTCATGTCTAGCAACCCCGATCGGAGGCTAGACGCTGTTTTTTCGGCTGTACTAAGACCTCTTTGGCTGTCAATCATGCAAGATAGGGAGCCAGCCGAGCTCTCTGGGATGACAGTTGATCTTAGAGACCAAGAAAGAGTGAAGGCTACAGATCAGCCAAAGCTTGACCCGTCGTTTCAGAACCGGCTAACCAACGCAATAACCAGTTGAAGCAGTAAAGCCAGCAAACTCCTCTTCGTGATAGTGAATAGACGCAGCTTCTCCTTCCGCTGCGCCAACAGCCACGAGCAAAGGCATAAAGTGATCTTCCCTAGGATGAGCCTGACGACCCAGCGGCGCCTTGTCCCAATTCTTTAAGAGGTCACTACGCCGCTCCCCAACTTCCGTTGTCATTACTTCTGTGAGCCAAGCATCGAACGCCCTTGATGGTTCCGCTGAGCCGGGACCCAGATTCGATAGATCGTGAAAACTGGGCAGCCCACTTCCAACAATTAGGACACCTTGGTCTCTAAGTGGAGCTAGTGCCCTTCCGGCAGCTATGTGAGCTTCAGGGTCAAAGGTTCTAAGGATAGACAACTGCACAATCGGCATGTCTGCATCCGGGTACATGACAGCAGCGGGGACGAAAGTACCATGATCGAATCCTCTTTCAGGATCACCCTGGGATTCAATACCCGCCTCAGCTAAAAGTTTGAGCACTTCGTTTGCTACTTCGACTTGCCCAGGCGCTGAGTACTGCACCTCATAAGTCTCAGGTGGAAACCCTCCGTAGTCATAAATCATTGGAGGCTGCTGAGCGTGCTGCACTGTGAACATGCGCTTTTCCCAATGTGCTGTCACCATCAGCACGGCTTTGGGTGTTTCGGGGAGCTGCGACGGAATTGCTGACAATGATGCCGCAAGTGGCTCCCAGATAGGCTCCATCATCCAGGGCCAAGGGCCTCCGCCGTGAGATATGGCATATGTTGGCAATCTGGCCACAGACTAGACCAACAGGCTTCGCAGCATCCAAGCCGCTTTCTCGTGCTGGTGCATACGCTGAGTTAGCAGATCTGCAGTTGATTGGTCACCCGCTGCTTCAGCAACTGGGAATATCTCTCGTGCAGTTTTGACTACTCTTTCTTGCCCTTGCACCAGTCGCTCTATCATCTGGGTTGCGTTGGGCCTATCTTCATCATCTTTAATTGAAGATAGCTCAGTAAATTCTTTATAGCTGCCAGGAGCCGGAAACCCAAGGGCACGGATGCGCTCGGCAATGTTGTCTACTGCTGTGGCAAGCTCAGTGTATTGCTCTTCAAACATCAAATGTAAGGTGTTGAACATTGGACCTTCAACATTCCAGTGATAGTTGTGTGTTTTTAAATACAGGGTGTATGAGTCGGCCAACAAGCTTGAAAGCCCCTCCGAAATGCTCTTGCGCTGTGCTTCATCGATGCCTATTTCCATTTCAACCTCACTAAGGTGTCGCTAACTGCAACACTAGCCGACCAAACTGGCTGATACGAAACACTCAGCTTGTACTGGATATAGGAGTTGGTTATATAGCCTCTCCGAAGGACGTTTTTCTATCAAAGATCACAACACTTGAGGTCATAGCACCGCCAGTTTAAAGAAACCTAGCTTCTTCAATTAAAGGCAGTGGTTCCGCTCAGCCACTTTCAGAGCCTATCTAGTGAATCTCTTTCTAATCAACTCTCGACGCTGTCTGAGCTCTGCGTAAGTCAAAGAATCGACTTCTTTAGGATCTACCCAGAAGCCAGCTTTAATGCCGTCGAGGTCAAGTTTCCAATCTTCGGGCTTCATACCAAGCTGGCCCGTGATTTCTTGCATATGTGCCGCAGCGAAGTGGTTAGCTACGTCGGTGACCATTTCGAACATGTCAATCTCCGGCGCAAGCGATGCTATAGCCCCATCAACAAAGACAAGGTTCTTGATGTAGAGCATGAGAGGCTTTGGCAGGCGTGCGCCGTATGCAAGAAGTGAAGAGACAAGCCTTTGAGTTTCTTTCATCATCTCTTCAGTTTCCATCTTAGTTGGATCAAACGGTTCGGCTTCGAGCCCCAAGTCATCTATCACTGCTTGAATGTCTGTATCTAGCGGCAGAGCACCTAGGTCTCTCAAAGCTTCAACTTGGCCGTGAACGTTATTGGAGGTGGCACTCATAAGCAGCTTCAGGAAAGCTATTCGCTGCTGTTGGCTGAGCCGCCCAGTGATGCCAAAATCCAGTAGCGCTGTGGTCCCATCCTGTTGGACTAATAAATTGCCCGAGTGAAGATCCCCGTGGAAAACACCTTCAAGAAAAGCCCCCTCTAAGAAACCAAGCAACTGTGCCATGATGACCTGCTTAGTGCTTACTCCTGCGGCTTCGATAGATTTACGATCCTCGAAAGCAAAGCCCACCATACGCTCCATGACCAGCACTTTCTCAGTGACTAACTTAGTGTGGGGTCTAGGGACAGCAAACTCATTTCGCTCTAGCTTTTTGAGAGTCTCTGCAATGTCGAGCATGTTCTGCCCCTCACAACGAAAATCAAGTTCCTCAGAGATAGTTTCGGCAAACAACTCAACAAGCACCGGAGGGTTTGCAAGTGCCGCAACTTTAATACGCCCTATCAGTAATGGCGCAATGAAGCTCATTACTTTCAGATCCTTCTGAACCAGCTTCTTTATGCCGGGGCGCTGTACTTTGACTACGCATGTTTCGCCACTCACCAGCTCTGCCTCGTGAACTTGAGCGATTGACGCTGCGGCCATTGGTTGGGATTCAAACTTACTGAAGTTGGTAAAGATTGTGCTGCCCAGTTCTTCTTCAATCATGGGCCTGACCAGTTCAAACTCAACTGGCGGAACCTGATCCCTGCACTTTTTACACTCTTGAACCAAAGCATTAGGGAATACACCTTCGCCGGCTGAAATTATCTGAGCGAGTTTGATGTAGGTAGGGCCAAGTTTCTCAGCAGCTTTACGCAGCCTTCGAGATAGCAGTTGTGTCGAATCATCTTTCTTGCGATCACGCAAATACCACGCCCCGACTGCGTAACCAAATCGAGCCCCCACGTGAACTGTGCGGCCAAGTGGTGGAAGATAACGCCGACGAGTCATCTTCGGTATCTTGAGTGCCATCTGCTTGCGGGCTTCCGGTACAGGAGCAAGCCAAGCGACTTTCTGCCCCTTCTCCCTGTCAACCCAAACCGAATCTGTCACCGGACCATGTTACCTGGGACATTAGGGACGGGGGTATTTGTCCCATAGGAACAAGCAAACGAGAAACATCACCTATTAACATCAACAGTCGTCCGAGCTTTACTAAACTTTGGGTTCTATTTGTTGCGCTTTAAAGCCGGGTGATTTTATTGAAACTGAAGCTATTGAGTTTGCTTGCTTCTTTGGTGTTCGCAGGCACGCTAATGACGCCAGCGTTGACTGGAACCTCGAGCGCTAACCAGAACATTAGTATTGAGTTCCCCGTTGCCCCGTCGGCAGCAGGACAATACAACTGGGTGGACACTTGGCTAGCTGCTCGCTCCGAGGGCCGACTCCATTTGGGAGTAGACCTCTTTGGTCCGAAAATGACGCCCGTTGTTGCTGTTGAATCTGGCCACATAACCTGGGGACGCTATAAAAACAATATGCCTAAGGGTGGAAACTTCATTGAGATCACAGGTAACTCAGGGCGCCGCTACTACTACACCCATCTCAACAATGACACACCCGGGACAAACGACGGCCAGGCCACCTGTACCCAAGTCTTTCCCGCAAAGATCTGCCAGCATATATCTCAACCAACTGGTGAGATCAGAACAGAAATCCCGGTTTCAGCGGGTGAGTTCATTGGATACAACGGCGACTCCGGCAATGCTGAAGGCACTCCCCCTCATATCCACTTTGAAATTCTCGTACCGAACGGCAACAACACAGGTAATGGTGACATCTACGATATTGAGGTTCGAAACGATGATTGGGATGAAATCAACCCCACGCCTATCATTGACGCAGCGTATGATCGACTGGTTTCAAATTTCAGCCCAGTGGCATTCATTCAAGACCACTCCTCCGAGGAAGCCCAACTTATTCGCCTGTATGCAACTTTTTTTGGCAGAGCTCCAGAAGACAAAGGCTACAACTACTGGCTTCAGCAGCTAGCTAACGGCTCCACGATTGCAGAGATCTCAACCTACTTTGAAGCATCCACAGAGTTTTCAATCCGATTCTCAAACGTTTCAGATGCTGAGTATGTTGAGTTTCTCTACAACGAAATTTTAGATCGCAACTCAGACTCTCGAGGCCAGCGGTACTGGCTTGGAGAGCTTGCCGGCAACAGATTAGAACGCAGCAACATAGTGCTCTACTTTGCGCAATCTGAGGAACTGTCTACCAAACTCCGATTTAGAACAGAGGCCATTAAGGCTTACTATTACTACCTTGGTCGAGTCCCAACAGCGCAAGAACTAAACGACTGGCGAACGATTCGCAGCACCCTAGACCCAGCTCAAGCTTTGCAAAGCGTCTTCGATTAGTTCACCGACAGATTGCCTGCAGTGCAGCCAGTAGACGCTCGATTTCTTGGGCTGTGTTGTAGTGGAGAATTCCTATCCGCAGCACTCCTATTTCTCGGTCAAGACCAAGCGCTTCGATAAGTCTCGGAGCGTACATGTGACCGTTCCAAACGAAAATGCCTTCAGCAGCTAGTTGTATAGCCATCTCTTCTGGTGCTATTGAGCGCGAAGTCAAGGCAAATGTTGGTGA
>JAHDFH010000087.1 GCA_020628305.1 Acidimicrobiales bacterium
CAAACGCTTGTAGCTCGATAGGTTGGCGAGGGTGGTATGTCGGTCGAGCGGGCGGGAAGCCGACCTTCGCTGCGGGGGCACTATCATGATGACCTACCTTGGAAGCGGACATCCGTGTCGAGTCCAACCCATACAAAGCAAAAAAGCAGCAGAAGAGCTGAACTATCTGTCAAAGCGATCTATGCCTGCATGAATACACGTTTGGATTGATTTAAGAGACTTATTCCCGCAGATTGTGTCCAATTGACGAGGACAAATTTTTGAACACGCTTCTAGCCAACGGGATCGGTCTAGTTTTTCATGTCGCTCCTCTTCACTATCTGCCCTTCATTGCGCGATCGGGGCTTTTGAAATCTAAGGTGACCCTCAGAGATGAGGGATTTTCTGAAAGCCATTTTCGGAGCAAGTCAAAACACTTGGATTCGCAACGCGGATTCGGAGACTACATTCACTTGTCGACAATAGGGCACCCACCCATCCTGGAGGCGAAGTTAGCCGCAGGGTTCCCTCACGTCTGTTTGTCCATCCAAGCCACAATTCTAAATGGCACTGAGTTCGATTTGTGTCGTTACAATGTCGCGATGTCACGCCAGCTTCGGCGGAACGATAAACCTGGGTTTGCAGAGGGACCTGCGAACGGGCGGTACTATGATGATCAACAGATACCGATCGCCAGAACTGAATTGGAGCAACAACAACTAATCCAGGCTCGAAATGGTGGGATGCTGGAAGTACTTGTGAAACCCCCTCTTGCACTCGCGGAGAACACACGTGTTTCAGTGTTTAGTTCAGAAGATCGCGAGAAAGCGACGTCCGTTTTGGAGCAGTTAGGTGCCGAGTGGACTGTGTCGCTTGCCAACGCACCCGGGTACCAGGCTCGCGATCATTATTCATCTGCGTGCGACCAATTCATAACCATGTGCCTCGACGACGATAGCTGGAAGGGCAACGGCCTCGAGTTTGATCGGATCTGACGATGATACTTCTTTTGAGCGGACCAGCTGCAGCTGGAAAAACGACGATTTGCGATAGCCTTATAGCCAAACATGGATTTGCGGCAATCAAGTCCAGTCGTCATCTGCGTACTCTGGTGCAACCGCCCGAAAGAGAAGTAACACGAGAGATTCTACAGGAGATTGGCGACCGGTTGGACGTCGAGACGGACTTCAATTGGCTGGTCACTGATGTAGCAGTTCCACAGATAGACGCTCAGCAGGATCAAAAATTTTGGTTTGTCGACAGCGTTAGGAAACCCGAACAGATTGACCGATTTTCAGAGGCGTTTCCGGGGAAAGTCCTACACTGCCACGTTACCGCCCCGGACTCAGTATTGAGATCCCGAATGCAGGCTAGAGACGAATCCAACGGTGGTTTTTCCTACGAAAAAGCCTACGCAGAACATGTCGCTCACCCTAACGAAGTCTCTGCCCGCGCATTGGGTGATGTCGCAACGCTCGTAATTGATACCTCAAGAAACGACGCGTTTTTCGCATGCGATGCGATTATGAAAGGTCTTCACGAGCTATGTCGCGAAAAGTAATCTTAGTTAGTGGGCGGATCTGTACTTGGAAAACAGATCTTTCTTCAAAGTTGGAACGGCGGCGCGGTTTCTATCATCTTAGGACGAGCGACAAACTCAGAGAAATAGCTGCGCAGAGAGACCTTCCCCAAGATAGAAAGAGCTTACAAACACTTGGCGATACCCTAGATCGCGAAACTAACGGCGCATGGGTGTACGAGTTCGTTCGCGATGCACTAGAGATCGGAGGTTCTAGTAGTCCAATTGTTGTGGATCACCTGCGTCATCGCGAACAAGTCGAGCACTTCAGAGCACAAAATATGCATAACGTCGTGCACGTACATCTTTATGCAGACGAGAGCTTTCTGAGCTCGGAATTTCGAAGACGTAAGGAGCTAAAACCAGAACCGGTATCGGAGTCCTATGAAGATGCAGATCCTCTTCACGGCAATGATGAAGACATCCGCTGGTTCAAAAAAGACGCAGATATTCGCTTGAACGTCACGAATACAGACGCTGAAGATACCTTTGTGAGGGTTTGCGCCGCCCTAAGAATTAACCCAGATCAGCAAGTTAGATGTGTAGACGTAGTGGTTGGTGGGCAATTTGGCAGTGAAGGCAAGGGCAACATCGCTGCCTATTTAGCGAAAGAGTATGATGTACTAGTTCGGGTTGGCGGGCCGAACGCAGGACATACAGTAGCGAGCCCCAGCGGAGAATTTACTTATCATCAATTGCCGTCGGGTGCGAAGGACTGCGATGCCGAACTGTTGCTTGGACCCGGCATGACTATTGACGTCTTAAAGTTGCTCAAAGAGGTCGAGCAGGCCGGGATCGATGAAAGCCGCCTATTTATTGACCCCGATGCGATGATCATAAGTTCAGAGGACATCGAACAAGAGAATGAGCTTAGAGACAGTATTTCCTCGACCGCGAGTGGTAGCGGTGCGGCTGCGGCGCGGAGAATAATGGGGCGTGCCGGAAACACTAAGTTGGCGAAGGATATACCGGAGTTAGAACCTTTCGTCGGTGGAAGGAAGACATCCAGAGGCTCAACCATGCGTCGTCTGGAAGCTGCGTTCGCTTCTGGTAAATCAGTATTGTTGGAAGGGACACAAGGCAGCGGGCTTAGTTTGTATCATGGTCCGTATCCGCATGTGACGTCGCGGGATACAAATGTTGCCGGTTGTCTCGCCGAGGCGGGCATATCGCCAGCAAGATTGAGGCGAGTTATCTTAGTTACACGCACCACTCCAATTCGGGTTGCTCATCCTGAAGGTAGAGAGAGATCGTCTGGCACGCTGAAATACGAAACTACTTTCGACGCGATCGCGACGAAGGCTGGACTAGATGCCGGGCAGGTAAAGAAAGCAGAAAAAACATCTACAACACGTAGGGACCGTAGGGTCGGCCACTTTGATTGGGAGTTGTTTAGAAAGTCATGCAAACTCAACGCGCCGACTGACATAGCACTTACATTTGCTGACTACATCTCGAGTTACAACCAAGACGCGCGCCGTTTCGAGCAATTAACGCTACCGACGCGAGAGTTTATTGAGGAGCTCGAATTGGTATCACAGGCTCGCGTTACGTTGATTAACACAAGATTCCCAAGACCGGTAGAGCATCGAAGCGCTGACCTAAGAAGCACCATCGACCGACGCAGCTGGCGTGGAAATCTGACTGTCGTGCCAGAACTGAAGCAGGGTGAACGAGATGAGTAATGGTTTGACATGAAAGGTGGATTGACAGTATTTGCGCGCCTTGCTTTGACCGCCACGGCCATCGCACCTGTTGGGTTCACATACGCAGCGGTAGCTGCTTTGAACGATCACTACGGAACAATGCTGGTCTTGTTGGCAGCATCTTTGGTTCTGGTGCGTATCTGCGTGTGGGTATTGGATTCCATCGTCACACGCAGTGGCGTTGACCGGAATGCAGCTGCCCCAGAGGAGCACAAGATCTCACATGTTGAGCCAGCTGATCGTGAAAACACAGCAATCATACTGCTGTATCTAATGCCTCTCTTCACAGCAGATTTCAATGATCTGAACTGGGTTATCTGGGTTCCAACAATAGTTGTCTTTGCAGTTATTGCGATGACGAGTCACAGCTATTTTTTCAATCCACTTCTCGGACTGTTCGGATGGCATTTCTACCGTGTGGGAACACCTGAGAATGTCACGCGTCTGCTTATTTCAAAGCAAACTATAAACAAGGGTGATCGAACCATAGTCGGCATCCAGCTTAGCGATTATGTAATTTTAGATACGGAGTGACCTATGCCTCGAACCTTTTTTGCTATTTGTCGAGTGGGAGCTGAGAATGTGGTCCGGCGCATACCGATCCGCGCTGCCGTTCAAAATGAGCTAGAGCAACTCTTCGATGCTCAAGAAGCAACCTTCCTTGCTGGCCGAGATGAAGAAGTAGTTTTCGATGGAGACTGGAAACCGGATGGCAATCAACTGCTCGTTGTCAATGATCCCGATCTTGCTTCACTCTTTTCGGCCACCTTCGAGAATGGGCCTGCGGCATACGATCGGCTTGATGTTACAAACTACGACGAGGCGCGGATTAAGGGCGTGTTCACTCATTCGACAACTCATCAAGGAAGGGTGTTAATCCAGCGTTTTCAGACTTCGCAGTATCTTCAAAAAAGCGGATTGACTCTAATCTTCAGTAACAATCAATTCGGAAAATTGTCCGAACATGGTTTTGCATTAGACACGCGTTTAACAGCCCTTGTTGAAGAGGACGAATTCAAGTTTGTGAGTTTCCGCAACCTACGCACCATCCTCACGATTCAACACCACTTTGAGCAGGCGACAGAGGCTGAAGTCACTGAATTTCGGGAAAATGAGAGGTTCCATGTCGAAAATGCTGCGCTGTTCGATGCAGCAATGGACGAACGTTCCAGAAAGCTCATTCGGGGAATAAGACGCTCAGGGATTTTAGAAGAGCATGGTGTTGAGGCAATCCGGGAAAGGGCTGGTTCAGTCGGTTTGAATATCGACGTGCAAGAAGGAAGGCTTGTTCTACCCGGAGATAAGCGCCGCTTAAAAACCATCCTGAGTTTTCTTGAAGAGAGTGTATATAAAGGCGTATTTTCGAACGAAACTTTCGAAACAAATTCTAAGCGTCCAGTTCAATAGTCTAGTCGGCAGACCAAGGTGGCAAAAACGTCACTTCGTCGAACCTTAGATTCCAGAAAGGGCGGTAGACCCGATGGAACCGCTCTTTCTGTTTCTCCTGGAGTGGCTTTGAAAATCATCCATCGCGCATCGTTGTGCGAGGGTTTCGTTTGCCGTAAGCGTTGCCAACGAATTTCCCCGACACTGCGCTCCGCATTGATCCATGAGTTGAACCACCACCAACGCGCTCGCTGACGGTCGTTCGAGGGCTGCGCTTTGCATGCGCTTTGGTGACGAAGCGACCTGAGATGGTACTTCTTGCACGTGTTCGGCTGCTCTTCTTTGCCATAGTTCTTTGTCCTTTCTATCGGCTATGCCGCCCGAGCTTCCGTCTCATCGATGACCCGAGCCGAGCCCCCGTTGCTGGAGACAGATGACGCGCAATTCTTGGCGTTGTGTTTTTGTGTGTAGCGCTCGCTGCGAACCATGGTTTCACCATTCGATGCGACAAAGCGGGTGAAGTACTGACCATCACTCGATTTGACGACCTCCCAACGATACCCGCTTGCTGTCTCACCCACTGTAAGATCGACAATCGGCGCGCCCGGGGCATTTGATTTCAGCGAAGAGATGTTCCTCTTGGCCGCGTCTTTCGTGGTGAAGTTCTCTGACCACACCATGATTTCGGAGTTGTAGGTGAAGCGCACACGGTACTGACCGGTAGCCGCATCAACAATCCTGAAAGTGTACATAGCAGGCTCCTTTGTTGCTATAGTGACGTTGTGTTGCTAGTTAGCAATTACAGGGATATCCGATTCTTGACGAATTGCAAGAGTGAAACAGGAGAGCACATGTCGAATTTCTTTGATGCGGAGGGCTTCTACGCTGCCCTCGATGCGATCAGGCGAGATAGAGAGGTATCTTGGAAGAAAGTTGCAGAGAAAGCCAAAATCTCGGCTTCTACTTTGACCCGCATGGGTCAGGGAAAACGACCCGACGTTGACAGCCTTGCGGCGCTTGCATCCTGGTCGGGTTTAGATGTGAGCCAGTTCTATCGCGACACCGGCACACCGCGAGCTCAGAAAGACACGCTCGCAGAGATAACCACTCTGCTTCGTGCGGACAGACACATCGGCGGCGAGGACGCTCAAACGATGGAGCTCATGATCAAGACGCTCTACGAGGATATGAGGAAACGCAGGGCAGATGGGACATAAGTTCAAGCACGGTTTCAAGGCGGAAGCCGAGCGATATGCAGAAGAATTCAGAGCGGAGTTGGATCTCAGGCCGGACGCCCCGTTGTGTCCGCGTAGGCTGGCCGAACATCTAGGCGTTCCTGTCTTCGGCATTCGCAACAACCCAAAACTGCCGTCAGAGATCACTAACTACTGGGCTAAGCACCCAGAAGATCCTTTCTCTGGTCTGATAATCTCGGACGGCACCTACAAGGAAATACATCACAACGACTTTCACCATCCTCGCCGCCAAAACTCTGATCTGGCGCATGAGCTAGCGCACATAATCATGGGTCACGATCTCGAAACGCCGATCAAAGACAACGGCGAACGAGCATACGACAGAAACACGGAAGAAGAGGCCAAATGGTTGGGAGGGACGCTGCTGCTTCCAAAGAAAGCCACAGTCAAAATGGTGTTGGATTCATTCTCCAGAGAAATGGTGGAAGACATCTACCAAGTCAGTTGGCAGATGTATCAATATCGTCTGCAAGTGACCGATACCGTTAGAGCCGCAAAAAACATCAGAAGAAAGTATGCTGCGGAGTGAGCCGCATATTCGTTCGCGCTTGCGGCGAATGGCTGGTTCGACGCTCCGCATCGCAGCAATGCCATGTCGTGACCAACGGCAGCAAAGGGCCGTCACCGTCTTCCTAGACGACCCAACCTTGAAAGCTGTGCAAGCATCCGAGCGCCAGTCCCGGTCCCGTCGCCGGGAGGAGCTGCCGTTGGCC
>JAHDFH010000088.1 GCA_020628305.1 Acidimicrobiales bacterium
TCTTCATGTTCCCTCAGGTATTTACCGAGTGAGTTGTCTACTATGTAGCGAACAATGTAGTCGGGGGTGTAGAAGATGCCGTCTTTTTTGCGCTTCGAGGTGCCGATCGTGTCTAGGCTGTTTGCTTGGTTTACTTGATCTTTGATTTCTTCAAGGTCGCTAATTGATTGTTCAAAGATGTGGCCAAGTATGTTTACGCTGAGATCTTCAGCAAAATCGTATTTGCCGAGTTCAGCGACTACACGTAAGGGTTCGTCGTTAATTTTAAGGTTGTTTAGGTCAGGGTCGTCTTTGAATAGACCTCCGTTGTAACCCTCTGGTATTTCTAGCTTCTCGCTACCTGTGTCGATTGCGCCGAAGAAGTTTGTGAGGGTTCCCCAGAGGCTGCCATCAAAGGCTTATTCATTTGCGTATTGGAGTACTCGGTGGAGGGTGTTGTCGGGTAGTAGGCCGCGGTCTTCTGCGAATGCTGCGAAGATCAGTCTGTCAATGATCTTCTGAGCTTTTTCGATTCCGACGTCGATGTCGTCTCTGACTCGTTCGTTCTGGCGGTACAGATCGCGTAGGAGTTCGCGGCGTGCGTGTTTATAGACCTTGTAGAAGCTTTTGCCAATTTCTTCTTGCTCGACGCGGATGTCGGTGAGAAGCTCCTGGGTTTTGCTTGAGCTTTTAGGTGCTGTGAGGTTCTCTTTAGCCATCAACACATACCAAGTCTTGAAAGCCAGGTAGTCGTCACTGGGATCTACAAGGTCATCTAGTGTCCAGCGCTCATAGTCAAGGAGATTGTCGTGATAGAGACGAAACTCCCAGAAGTTGCTAACTACTACGAATGGGCAGTTTCGGTATTGGGTTTTGTATTTGAAGCCTTGTTGAACTGGGCTTAGGTTGCTATCTCGACGTTGTGGACGATCTAAATCTATGCTTGCGCCTTTTAGCTCAATAACGGCAGCAATGTTAGCTTGCTCACCTTCTGTGTGGCTGAGAACAGCATCCGGGAGTTGCCCTTTCTCCGTAGTGGCTTTCGGTTCGAAAGAAAATGGTGACGCTGGTTTTTCCTCGTAGCCAAGAATAGTCAGAAAGAAATCACGGTTATATTGCTGCTCACGAGAGGTTTCTTTGTCTTGCTTGAGCGAACCTTCGTGATAGTCCGTGTGCCAGGTCTTCACCAGCTCAACAAAACCTGTAATATCTTCAGTCGCGATAGTGTTAGCAACTTCCTCAAGTTTGTTACGTCCAAATAAGCTAGCCATTCGCTTGAAATTATAACTTGGGTGTTGCTGTAAGTTGAAAAGGTTTGAGGTTTAGCTGCGAGCTAGATTTTTCTCTGGATTAGCTGACACCAAATTCATTGAATAGTCCGAGAGTTAGAAAATCAATTGTGGTCTTCTAATCCTTCGATGAACAAGGCGTCTCGGAGTGGTGATGAAATTCTATTAATCATGGGCGTTTTAAAAGATATTTGACCTAGCCAACCGGGTACGGGGTCGAATAACGGCAACCGAAGCAAAAATGTGCCATTTAGCGGAAACGCTACTTCATCAGGTATTAATCGACCTAGTTCTCGTTCGGGCTCGGTTGACCAGTGTGTTAAAGAATGTTGCTTTATCGCAAGGGTCAAGACACTGCCGATCTGATCCCAAGCCATTCTTCGCTCAGTCCTTGATGGTTTCAGCTTGGGAGGTTCCAGATCTCTTAGAGCTCGATCGATTTCTCGTTGTTGGTCAACTATTTCCGTTTCCGTGGTGATGACCACTTCCTCGGTTTGTGCTCTCTGGAGAGAGGTCTTGTTCCAAGTGGGTTTTGCAAATTGTGGCTGTTGATTTCGCAAGTTTCGTGAATAGAGACCAAAGATATTTGCAGCGTCTTTGCCATTGACTCGAATTATTACCGAGTCGGATCTATATGTTGGACGTTTCAGGACTTCTGGCAAGCTCGCTTCGGGATGCATGAGGTAGTCCAGGCGACTCTTGTACAGAAACACATGTAGAGCTGTCCGATCTAAGGCGACTATCTTTTCAGACGACCAAAGAGTCGTTGAAGGTATTTTTGCAGTGGCTTTTATATTCGTAGCCTTTGCTCGTTCGTGAACCCCTGGATTAGTTAGGTCAAGCCTCTGCGCAGCTTGAGGCGTTGTGAACAAATTATTTAGTGATCTGAGCTCAGCGCTGTTGCAAAGCTTGTCGAGGTCTAATGGTTCACGTTTGACAAATGCATTGACTTGCTTTTGAAGCCATAGTTGACTCGGTTTAGTTTCTCTTAAGACGACGGTCGGCGGCGGGATATCATAGCTTTGTAGCACTTGCTGCGCCAAGATCGAATCGTAGTCAGTTAGACCAGGAGAGATCGCGTGGAACATGTCGAAGGTGTTTACATACATAGTCGATGATTGCAAGGCAGGCCCGATTGGGTAACGATAGCCAAAGTTTCTTACATAGAAATCTGCAAGGCTTATCCAGTTGTTAGACATAAGTTGCTCACCGAGGATTTTGCACAAGATGTAAAGCAACTTGTGAAACTGAACTTGATTTAGGTGTCCTTCATCTTTTAGAAAGTCGTTCAAAAGATTCTGCACCATGTCTCTTTGAGGAACAAAGTTCGCTGGCCTCTGAGGGATATCGAAGAGGCCCGATTCTAGGACTCTTTTATCTGATAATTCCTGTTCGTTTTTAAGCTGGTCAAAGAGTGGCGTATTAGGAACGAGATGGTCAAGGATTGAATTTAGCGTTCTAACGGTTTCGTCAATATCGTGTGGTGGCCAAGCTGGTATTGTCAGCCGTGCAGCCAGTCTTCGTCGCTGTTTCTTGATAGTGGCTGGAGCGTCAGTTTCAAATACTTTTTGAACAGTTTGCTTGAAGGTCAAGAGCTCAAGTGCCGGGCCGTCAGCGTACGCATTCAGGCTGTTTACCTCATCAAGATAGTGATTTTCAGTATGTCTCATAGTGTCCCACTCATAAAGTGCTCTTCCATGCTATCCACTGAACTTTTAGATTGGGATAAGAACTCCAGAAGTACTGAGAGTTTGAGAAAGAAACGAAATGGAAAATCTCAAAACAATCGAGGAAGTCGCTGCTCATCTCGGCGTTCACCGCCTCGTTATCTATCGTGCGTGCAAGCGAGGAGAGTTGCCGTCTAAGAAAATCGGCAGGCGTATTTATGTACCTGCTGCGTCCCTTAGCCAATTTGATGACGTTAGGAGAGCATAAAATGAGTACTGATCGTCACGCCAGTTTTCATAAACAAATAAACGAGCGAGTAATTGCGACGACAAGCTGTATCGAATGTGGGAGCAGACTGTATCAACCTTGTTCAAGTGATTCTGGCTGGTGTCACCCAGCGCGGATCAGAACAGCTCGGCTTAACGGTGGCTGGGTTGAGGCAACATAGTGGTAGATGTGGTATCGACAGGGAACTCAGGCGTGGCGGGGGAGGCTGACAGTCGTGTCGCTAGTTGATTGGCCGAAACTATGGCAAGAAGAGTTCACTCGTTCGTACTTGTTTGAAAGTTGTATTGTGAAAGGTAGAACACATTCGCTAGTGGCACGACAAAAGGTGGGAAAGAGTTTATTTGCTCTTTGGATAGCTACACAAGTTTCGGCTGATCCTGACAAACTTGTTATCTATATGGACAATGAGATGGGGCTTAGTGACCTTAAGGAAAGGCTTACATCATTTGGTTTAGAGGGTCGTGTATTTGACAATCTCAAGTATTACATTTGGCCAGACCTTCAGCCTTTAGAAGAAAGTGAAGGTGCTAGTCAACTAGAAGCGTTAATTCGTGAGAATTTGCTTGAATCAGGGTGTAAGCACCCAGTGGTCATCATTGACACCGTTTCAAGGGTAACCACTGGCGAAGAGAACTCGGCTGATACTTTCCGGCGGCTCTATCAGAATACTGGCCTGATGTTGAAGCGTCTTGGCGCAACGGTAATACGTTTAGACCATCAAGGAAAAAGGGCTGGCAAAGGTGCTCGCGGATCATCTGGGAAAGGCGACGACGTGGACGTTGCTTGGCAGTTGTCAAAGAAGGGGACAACCTTTGAGCTCGACCACAAAGGTGTTTGTAGAATGAGTGGAGTTGAACAACGGCATGTCTTTGATCTCATAAATTTGGAAGGGTGTCTTGTATATAGATCGGTAGGGGACCCTGTAGTGGAATCAACAATGGCTGAACTGAGAACGTTCGTTGGGCCTGATACAACTATCGATCAGGCCCAGGAGTATTTACGTTCGCTATCTAGAGGAAGGAAGCGTGCGACCGTAGTGAAAGCCGTTCAGTTGTTAAAGTCTGAGATTGCTTCTGCCCTTGACTAGTTCCCCCTATGGGGGAAACTTAGTCAGAACGGCGGCTGGCGTAGTTCCAAACAGTCCAGTCCTAAGTCGGAACTGAAACCGGTCGAGAGTAGTGAGATTTAAGACACCGTCATATGCGGTTCCCAAAACTAGTTAACAACGTGGGAACTGTATTGGTTCTCCGCATGGGAACGCTTAAAGCGCAAGTAAGTATGAAGTTAGAATTGACTACTAGTTGGATATTTGGAGTCGAACGATGGCAGCAGCCAAATGGAGCAAGGAAACACGTGAACAGAAGAAAGTGGAGGCCTTAGAGTTAAGAATTGAAGGCCGAACGTTCAGCCAAATCGCTAAACAGCTGGGTTGCGCCAAGAGCACGGCAAACGATTTGTACAGCGACGCTCTAGCCGACATTAGACCACATGAGAATGCTACTGAGTACCGAAACCTGCAGCTAGTAGAGATCCGACGAACAAAGAGTGTGGTGTCTCTCGCTATCGGTGAGTTGATGCGTTCCGGTGAGGCCCCGTCCAGCTCTGAGCTAGAGGTGTTGTCCAGAAGCTTGGTGAGGTTACAGGAACGCGAAGCGAAACTCTTAGGGTTCGACTATTACCTTGATCGTGAAATAGCTGCGGCCGAGAAGAAGTCTCACGAGATTGATGACAAGATAGAAGGCTTCTTGAGAGAGTTTGACGTAACCCAAACAAATCTGCAGCGTGAAAACAGCTGGCTTAAAAAGGAGTTCTCTAAAGTTACGGGGCAACCGGAGTTAGATACTCTCAGCTATTACAACGACGGCGAGTATTTGGATTTTGACAGTTGGTCAGAGCAGTTGAAAGCTGGGTCCGGGTCATAATATGTTGCATTGAATAATTGAAGTTGGGAGACTTTATGTCTAGAGGTTTACAAGGCTTGCCATGTGTTTTTTGTGGAGAGCCCTCTGGCGACGATGGAGAGCACAGCCCACCTAGATGGTTTATTCGCGAGCGGTTCCCAGACGGGGGCATGTATTCAAAGCAAATTGGGGGAAACCCCGCCTTAAACTCAAAAGGTAAGCCGCTTAGTGCACGGCCTAACTTTCCTCGGACCCATGTTCCTTGTTGTGGGAAGCATAATGGTATCTTGAACAAGCGTTTTGAAGATTCGCTCTCTCATCGCTCGATTGTTACTTTACTATTTGATGGTGTGGACGACTTTACTGCAGAGGAAGTCACCTTTCTGAGGGATTGGTTGGGGAAAACGCTCTTGTTGATGCACCATCACGATGCTGTCGAAGAGGCGCATAGCTCGAAGCCTGCTGATAGGCGGGTTGACCTTGCTTCGATACATCTCGATTGGGCGGTTGAAGGTGAGCCCCTCCCATCAGAATTTTCGTTGTGGGTAGCGCGCGATAGCGAGGAATCAGAAAAGCGTGTCACAGTTTCGCCAGATGTGAAATTTTGGTGGAAAAGACTTGAAGCTGAAGACGGTCAAGTTGAAAGCTTCTACATATCGCTAGTTTTGGATGGGCTTTTTTTGCTGTTGGTCTTTCACCCTGGCTGGTTGCCAACATTCTGTTTTGGCTCCGATCCTGGGACCAAATTGTTGCGAGATCCCGTGGTCTCAGTTCCTACAGTCACCCAATCGGATCGCTCTGTTATCGAAGGAATGTTCACCTTGTACAAGGTCTTTGACTTTGGAGCTTTTCAAGATATCGAAAGGCTAAGGCAAGATCCGATTCCTTTGACGGGGAGAGAAAGCGAATTAAGCCTTTTGTTGGCCTTAAGCGGTCGAGGTTGTCTAGGGGGAAGTAGCGTTACGGCTTAATCCAGCAACCCGCCAAGCTCTTCAGCTAGAGCAGCGTCTTCAGCAGGAATAATGTGCCTGTAAGTTTCCATAGTCATCGAGATTGTTGAGTGACCGAGCCGTCGACTAACTATTTCGATTGGGGTTCTAGCTTGTAGTGCAAGTGTTGCGTGTGTATGGCGTAGGCCATGTAAGCCGATATGAGGTAGTTTCAAAGCGTTACAGAGCTTGCGGAACTCTTTTTGGATTCCGTTGACTGAAATAGGTTCTGGTTTGTCGGGTCTTTGGAAAACATAGAGGAGTGATTCGTCGTACATTTCTTTCAGGAGGTTCATTTCTTGTTGCCTGAGTTTTATGGTGCGCCGGCTGCGTAGAGTTTTAGTTTCTCCGTAGCCGTATTTCTGCTGATAGCTGCCTGCGATATAGATGGTGTTCTGATCGAAGTCAACATCCTCCCAACGAAGGCCAAGTAGTTCACTCCGTCTACAACCTGTATTTAG
>JAHDFH010000089.1 GCA_020628305.1 Acidimicrobiales bacterium
GTGCCTGTTTATGATGTGTCTTTGATTAAGACGAGGTCTGCTGGTCAGCCTTATGTTGTTGATTTGTCTACTTCGCCTCCGACAGCGAGTTTTGATATTACTGTGATTAATCAGGGTTCTGAGCCTGTGTATTCGGTTGGTGTTGTTGATCACATCCCTGCCGGTACTGCTTTTGCTGCTTCGCAGCCTGCGATGCCTGCTACTACTGATGGTGGTGCTGCTGTGGTTGTGACGTCTAATGGTGATGGTACTTTTGTTGTTGATGCTCTGGCTGTTGGAGATCAGGTCACATTTGGTATAACGCTCGAGCTCAACGACCTTGGTTCTGCGCCGTTTGTTAATACTGCTGAGGTGTCTGCGTTTGATGATAATGCTGATTCTTCGGATACTCCGGCTGCTTGGGTTGTGGATGTTGACTCAACTCCTGACGCGACTAATGATGATGAATTGTTAGTTAACCCGGCCGATGCTGATAACGATTTGAATTCTCATAATGATGCTGGTTATGATCCTGATGGGGATGGGAATGTTAATGAGTTGACTCCTGGTGATGAGGATGATCACGACTCAGAGGTTGTAGTGGTTCCTTTTGATCTCGCTCTCCGCAAGGTTGTGAATGTCACAGAGACAGCCTTCCCTGTTGTTCCGGGTGACTTGGTTACCTTCGATATAACGGTGTTCAACCAGGGTGCTGCTGTGTCCTCATTTGATGTGACTGATTATATTCAGGCTGGATTCCTGTATGACTTAGTTGACAACGCTGCTGGCACCGCTACCTCTGCTGCTGGGGTATCGTACGACTATGTTTGGTCTGCTGATTCTGCTGCGCCTGTGATGTCACTATCACCTTCGGCGTCTGGTGATATGTTCGCATACGGTGATGAGGTGACCATACCGGTGACGTTGCAGATTGATCCTGCTGTGGGTCCTGGTCCACTGTTGAACATCGCCGAGATTTCAAGTTTCGATGATGACGAGGACTCAACCAACCCCGCTCCTGTAGATGTTGATTCAACACCTGATGGTGAAGATGGTACCAACGCTGGTGAGACTATTGGTGCTGATCTGGTTGATGATGATATCAATTCAACGGGCGGTGATGAGGATGATCACGATATAGCTTCTATCCCTCTTCTTGATATGGCGTTGATTAAGACTGTTGATACTGATGGCAGCGACCTGCCTCCTGTTGCTGGTTCTGTTATTGCGTTCAATATTGAAGTGATTAATCAGGGTACGGATTATGTTGATTCGTTAACTGTGGCTGATTATGTTGATCTAGCACTGTGGGAACCGTTTGATGAGACCCTGAACCCAGCGGGTGTGGACTACTCATGGGCTGCCAATGGCACCGATGGTCTCGCTACCATAACTGCTTCGGTAGCGCCGGGCGATTCGTTCATACTTCCTGTGGTGTTGACGGTCGCAGCGGATGCTGATTTGACTGCCTTGGTTAACGTTGCGGAGATAGCGTCTGAGCGTCTTGTTGATGAGACAGGAACACCTGTGTTGAATCCTGATGGGTCTACTCCGGTAGATGTGGACTCAACCCCTGATGGCGTCAATGATGATCCTCAGCCAGCTAACCCTGGTGATCCGACGGATAACATTACTGACAATACTGATGGTGACGAAGACGACCACGATATTGCGGGTGTTGAGCCTCCTGTGTTCTCGCTTGGTAATACCGTTTGGTTCGATGCCAACAACGATGGAATCTATGACATGTCATCAGAAACGCCTATTGAGGGTGTTTGGGTTGAGCTCTTCACGGATGAAGACAATGATGGCTTGCCTGATGACCGTAACGGTGACGGTGTTATCGATGTGAATGATGCTGTGGCTGAGACCGGTACTGATGTTGACGGGCTTTACCTCTTTGATGGTCTAGCTCCTGGTGAGTATATTGTTGGAATTCCGTCTATGGAGTGGGATGAGGGTGCACCTTTGTATGGTTTGCTCTCTTCTGATCCAACGTCATTTGATCCTGATGACAATGTAGATAATGACGATAACGGTGAGCCTGGACCGTACGGTTATGTCTGGTCTGGTGTAGTTTCGCTGTTCGGTGGTGAGCCACTAGGCGAGAATCCAGACAACGACCCGGTTACATTGGATGCGTTCGAGAATTTGACAGTCGACTTTGGCTTCTATCAGCCTGTCTTCGACCTGGCTTTAAGGAAGCGTTTGGCTGATGGTTCAAACTCAGCGGAGGTAACTATTGGCGACACGGTTACTTTCGTGATTGAGGTGTTTAATCAGGGTGATGTTGATGCAGCGAATGTGACGGTTGTTGATTATCTGCCTGAAGGTTTGAGCTTGGTTGATCCTGACTGGACGATGAATGCTGATGGAACAGCTTCTATTGACTTGACTGGTATCACGATTCCGGCTGGTGAGGCTGTTGGTGTTGAGATTGATTTGTTGATTGGCGATGGTGTTTCTGCTGAGGTGGAGAATATCGCTGAGATATCAGCGGCTGACCCTGTTGATGAGCTTGGCGAAGTTATCACGATGCCTAATGGTGCGGTTCTGCCTGATATCGACTCTGTGCCGGACGCTGTGCTTGGTGATGCATTATCAGACGATGTATTGGATGGTGCAGACGGTGACGAGGACGACTCGGATATTGCTGTGTTGAGTGTGGCTGGAGTGTCCGCCATAGCGTTCACGGGTGCTACAACGCCACTGTTCGCCGGTGCCGGCCTGTTAGCACTGGCCGCAGGCCTACTCCTAGTCCGTCGTCGTAAGCAACTGGTTTAGAGATACGGTAGGGACGGTCCTATCCGGCTTTTCGCCTCTGACTAACTGATAACGATCGGGGACAGGTCTCGCCCGTTGCACATGATTGATGGGCGACGGGCTTCGCCTTACACTTCAATCGGCTCGGCTGATTTGTTACACAAATGTAATACTCGGTCAGAACTGGGGCGGCTAAGGACAAAAGACTAGCCAAAAGTTGCTTGTTTTAGTGCTTATGTCGAAATGAGCGTTGTCTTGTCTCACAGCTGCGTTACTATGTTTCGCTGTAGGGGCTGGGTGCGTAAAGTTGCCCAACCGCTAAGTTTGAGGCTTTTTGTTAAGACTTATATAGCTACAAGTGTTGCGAAGGCCGTGAGTTAGGGTTTGAGGGTGCTATGGCACAACCATTAGTAATAGTAGAGTCACCAGCTAAGGCAAAGACTATTTCTGGCTACTTGGGTGATGACTACATAGTTGAGTCTTCTATTGGTCACATCCGAGACTTGCCTGCCAAGGCGGCTGAGATTCCCAAAAAATATAAGTCCGAGAAGTGGGCTCGTATGGGAATTGATGTCGAGAATGATTTTGCACCTATATATGTAGTCAACGAGAAGAAGCGGGAGCACGTTCGTAAACTGAAAATGCTGTTAGCCGAAGCTTCTGAACTGATACTCGCCACTGATGAGGATCGCGAAGGAGAAGCTATTGCGTGGCATTTACTTGAGGTTCTAAAGCCCAAGGTGCCTGTCAAGCGAATGGTTTTTCACGAGATTACTCCCGAGGCTATTCGTCGAGCTATCGACTCCCCAAGAGATATCGATACCCGTCTGGTAGATGCCCAAGAGGCTCGCCGTCTTCTAGATCGACTCTACGGTTATGAGGTGTCACCAGTTCTCTGGAAGAAGGTTAAGCCAAGGCTTTCTGCTGGGCGTGTCCAAAGTGTAGCGACCCGAATCGTTGTTGAACGTGAACGTGAACGCATGGAGTTCGTTTCCGCTAATTATTGGGATGTTACAGGAACCTTTGAAGCCGGTTCGGAAGCGCCTTTTGAGGCTGTTCTGCTTGAGCTCGATTCGAAGCGAATAGCGACTGGTAAAGACTTTAACTCCGAAGGTCAGCTAACCAAGGCCGAAATCGTAGCGCTCGATGAAACCGCAGCCAAGGCCCTAGTTGAAGATCTTCAAGGTGCGAGTGCGGCAGTTCGCTCTCGTGAGTCGAAGCCCTATCGTCGTCGTCCGGCTGCTCCCTTTATTACTTCTACCTACCAGCAGGAAGCCAGCCGCAAGCTGAGACTGTCTTCAGCTCAGGCTATGCGAGTGGCGCAGGGGCTATATGAACGTGGCTTTATCACTTACATGAGAACAGACTCAACAACGCTTTCAGACACTGCTGTTCAGGCTGCTCGTGCTCAGATCACTGAGCGGTTTGGCAAGGCTTACCTGCCGGATTCGCCAAGAAGCTATGCCAAGAAGGTTAAAAACGCTCAAGAGGCTCACGAAGCGATTCGTCCAGCTGGGGACAGGTTTAAAACTCCGGAAGAAGTAGCAGGGCAGCTTTCCGCTCCCGAGCTGCGGGTCTACACCCTTATTTGGCAGCGCACGGTGGCTTGTCAGATGACCGATGCTACAGGTGAAACTGTAACTCTCAAGCTGGCAGCTGACACTACTAAGGATGGCACGGCCCTATTTTCCACCTCAGGTACTGTCATCTCGCACGAAGGCTTCATGAAGGTCTATGGCAGAGACGCTGAGGCCGATAAGAATGATGAAGAGAAGCGCCTCCCAGCTCTACAAGAGGGTGATGCTGCCACGATAAAGTCTTTAACCGCTGACGGTCATGACACTCAGCCGCCAGCCCGTTTCACTGAAGCCTCGCTTGTTAAGCGCCTAGAAGAACTTGGCGTTGGTCGACCTTCAACCTATTCGGCCATCATGGGTACTATCCAGGCTCGTGGATACGTTTGGAAGAAAGGCTCGGCGCTTGTTCCAAGTTTCCTTGCCTTTGCTGTGGTTACTTTGTTAGAGCAGCATTTCCCTGATTTGGTTGATTACGCCTTTACTGCCAGCATGGAATCTGATTTGGACGAGATTGCTTCAGGAGAGATCGAAACTGTTCCATGGCTTCGAGCTTTCTATTTTGGTGCGGATCCAGCTGATGGGTTGAAGCACAAGGTTGAAAGCCGTCTGGGCGATATCGACGCTCGTGAGGTCAACTCGATTCTTATCGGTGCTGATTCTAACGGTGTTCCAATAGTCGCCAGAGTGGGCAAGTTCGGCCCATATCTAGAGCGAGACACCGACACCAAGTCAATTCCCGAAGATATAGCCCCGGATGAACTGACACCTGCGCATGCCGAGGAAATTTTAGCAGTACCGGACCTCATCGAGCTCGGAGAGCACCCAGACACAGGTGAAAGAGTTGTTGTTCGAGATGGCAAGTTTGGCCCTTACGTGATGATGGGGGAGTTGGATCCAGACTCTGACGAGAAGCCGAGGACGTCTTCGCTGTTCAAGGACATGAATATGGAGGATGTCACGCTAGATGTCGCGGTTCAGCTTCTGACGATTCCGAGAGTTCTTGGCACGGACCCTAACGACGGTCGTGAGATCGTCGCTAAAAATGGCCCGTACGGTCCTTACATTCACAAAGACCCCGAAGAAGAAGGCAAGAGAGCAGATACCCGCAGCTTTGATGACGAGTCACTGCTTCTCACCATGACCTTAGATGAAGCTGTTGCCAAGTTCAAAGAGCCTAAGCGTCGCAGAGGACAAGCTAAGAATTCAGGCCCATTGAAAGAGCTGGGAGTTGACCCAACAACTGATTTGCCCGTAGTGGTTAAGAGTGGACGCTTTGGTGAATACGTCACAGATGGTGAAGTAAATGCCAGTTTGACGGTGGCTGATTCGGTTGATCGAATTGATATTACAAGAGCGTCTGAGTTGCTAGCGGGTCGTAGGCGAAAGATGGCTTCAGAGCCGCCGGATCCCAAGACAAAGCGAGTGGTCAAAGCCAAGAGCAAGACAAAGAAGACCACTAAGAAAAAAGCAACGAAGAAAAAGGCAACAAAGCGCAAGAAGAAGAGCTGATAGTAAATCATCCCGGAAGTTGGTGGTCATCCAGAGGCCTCTCGATGGGGTCGTGGGATCTCTAGCGTGAGTTGGCCGGCATTGGTTAGAGATTCTTTTCGGCCTTTGAGACCTTGAGGTTGACGGCCACCCTAAAGGCGGTTCCGCTGGCCGTATTTGTTTTTTGCTCTTTGGTATCCCTAACACGGTTTGCAAATAGTGTTAGCGTCGCTGTGTTGAGGGGTGTTCTGTTGTGTGTTGGGGGTTTTGATGTCTCGTTCTAAGAAGTTGGCTGTTGTTGGTTCGGCTGCGATTTTTTTGTCTGTGTTGAATGGTGTGGGGGTGTCGGCTATTCCGGCTGCTCAGACTCCGGTGACGGAGTCTGTTATTGAGGTTTTTGCTGATGGTGATGAGGTTGGGGATGGGACTTCTGGTCCTGCTGTTCCTGGTACTGATGATTCTGACAGTAATGGTGTGGTGAAGAATTTTGACAACGTAACGTATGAAGTAGAGGTTTCACTCAACGATGCTGATGACACCAATTTCTATACGACCGTTACTCTGAATGATAAGGCATCATGGACGGGCGTTCCCCCGGAGTGTAGGACTGCTGAAGACTTCGCCGGGCTTGTTCCAGATTCGTCGATAGCTGACACTACAGGTGATGGGTTGAATGACACGCTGATCTGTAACCATGGTGACCATGCGGAGGGAA
>JAHDFH010000017.1 GCA_020628305.1 Acidimicrobiales bacterium
TGAAATCCATTTAGTGGCCGAAACATAGCCATACAAACCTGACACCACCAAACGGGCCGGAAAACCATGATCGATAGTAAGTGGCTCACCATTCATCCCAACTGCTAGTAATGCTGTTCTTCCATCGAATGCTCGTTCAATTGGAAACCCACAGGTCCAACCGTCGACTGAGCGGCTCGCCAGCTGCTCAGCTTCTGGCAACACTCCTGCCTCGTCTAACAATTCGGAAAGTGGAATGCCTTGCCAAACTGCATTGCCAACCAGTTCTCCCCCTACTGGGTTAGAGACACAAGACAATGTGACTGGAGCAATGGTTGTTGAACGCTCCAGGAGTTCGGCGTAGGTGTATGACATCTCTTGGTTGACAAGGCCTTTGATTGTTAGTGACCAGTTGTCAACATCAACTTGTGGCTTGATAAGGGCAGTATCAATTAGATAGAAATCGTCTGCCGGAACTACATATGGAGTCAGATTCGGCGTTTGGTTGATCCCACTAGCAACTACTTCATCAACCGCTGTCTGCACTTCAGGATTCTTCGGCGCGGAAAGAAACAACTGCCGCCGCTTTTCATCAACAGCTCTTAAACCTCTCGCAGCGTTGGCCCCGATGGCACTAAGCCCTGCAAGCACTACCCCGCCACCTAAAAACGTCAAGAAACCTCGCCTAGAAAGTGGAGGAACTGTTTCAGCTGGGCGCTTTGCTACATCTTCGGACTCGCTGCTTGCAGCTTCACCAGCTGCCACACTTCGCACCATGGCGTTGCCCAAACTCAAACAAGCTGACGCTACTCCGCAGACGAATAGTGACATAGCTATTGCGAAGATCCAGCCGGCCTGTGGATCTGAACCAATCGATAACAGTGCGATAGCGAAGAAAACTACAAGCCAACGCTTAGTAGAGAATCTGGAGTTGAGCGCTGCTGCAAAGACCACAGTCAACAGGACAGTTCCCACTATGAGAGCCGGCTTGTCCGAAAGCTGAAACAGAGACTTCCCAAGTTCAATGAACCAATTGGGAGCGTACTCAATCACTCGATTAGCTACAGCTATCACCGGACCCGGACGTGGCTGGAAAAACGCTGCGACTAGTTCACCTAAAGCGAGCGAAAGGAGCGCTGCGACTACCCCAACTGCCATTCGATAGAAGCGTTCATTGTGAGTCATTTAAGAAGGATAACTTTCTATCTAGGTTGCGGCCCTCAGCCTAGTTCACAAGCTCGGGGGCTCTGTGTACTTTTAACTACCAAGTCGCCGAATATATTCTCCCAGATAGCGAACTGGCAGATTTTCGCTATCTACCTAATTAGAAGTCGGACCTGTCTGCCATAATGTCAGCGTGAGTAAAAAATGGACTAAACCCGCCACTCTATGTCTGGCCTTGATGTTGACACTCATAGGGTGTTCTTCAGAAACCGAACCAGAAATAGAATCACTCAGCTTGGAACAAGCTGACATCTTGGCAAATGCTTTATTTCGCAACTTCGAAGACGGCGCAGTTGAGCTCAAGGTGACCCGTGCTGTTGCGAACCAAACGGCTGGCGTCACTTACACAGGATCCATTGACTGGAGTCAGGGGTTAGCGCTGTTCGACATAGAGGGCGACGATCAGACCACTGGAATTGCTTGGACCCCAACAGTTTTGGTTGAAAAAGTTCCTGAATTGACTGCCGAACTAAAGAACTTAACGGGCGACACTGTTGAATGGTTCTTCACCCCACTGAATGAGAACAACAACAGGCAAGCTGCGTCCGCTGCGTATGACATCATCCACACACTGGGCTCCAACACACCAGACAATGCCGTGCTAATCCGACAGAACCCAGGCGCTGGCTTCGTGTCGGAATCTGACACAGAGGTTATCTTGGCTTATTCAAATTCATCTGTGTTTACCTTTGATACAGAAACCAACCTGATGAACAAGTTCGAATTTCTTGATGGAGCCGGCAACCCTATATGGACCGCTGAAGTCATAGATCGTGATGCTCCAGATGTCGTCGTGCCAGAGCTGGCTATTCCCAAACCAGCTCCTGCGCAGTAGAGAATGAAAAAGTATCAGACAACCCTGATAGCAACGTCATGGGCTCTAGTGGCCGGAGTCGTCGCTTCTCTTGGTGCTGGATTTCTAGGTTTGATCAGAGTCTCTGAGGCTTACGATTCTGCCAGAATCTTCAGCGAACATCCCGGTGTTGTAGTTCTCTCCTTGATGTTCATGTGCAGTCCTCTGCAGCGCATCACACTTAGAAGCTGGGTGAAGGTTCGCAAACACCTCGGAATTATCTTTGGTCTTCTTGCTCTGACTAACGCCGGCATCTTCTACGCAAGCAACTCTCGGTTCTCAACAGCTGAGATGTTTGTAGCTGCTGGAGCTTTAGCAACAATCATTTGTGTGCCTCTACTTGCTACTTCTTTCAAACCAGTAAAACGATGGATGGGCTCAGCGAAGTGGACGAAGTTACACAAGCTCAGCTACGCTCTGCCACTTCTTGTAGGCATTCATCTGCTTACCAACCCGTCACTTCCGATAGGCATGTCTTTTAGTGTTCTGTTATTCGCAGCTGGATTTAGATTCGTTGTTTACAGAACCAACTGGCTCATAGCCAGACCGAAGGCACATTTGACAGCTAGGATTTGACTTAGCATATGGAATCGGCAAAGGTTAAGAAAATCATCGGCATAACTGTTGTGGTTGCGGTCGTAGCCGTCGCAGCAAGTTTCTCGATTCGCACCCTGTTCAAGCATGACCCAATCACGCTCACAGTGGAGTCAACGATCCAAGAAACAGTGGATCAGGCTAAACAAGGCGACACAGTTGTTGTCCCGGCAGGCGTTTATGAAGAGTCAGTCGAGATCCTGACTCCGAATATCACGCTCCGAGGCGAACTAGACGATGAAGGTAACCCGTTGTCTAAACTCGATGGTGGAGATACGAAGCTGTTTGGCATTATCGGAACAGCAGATGATGTTGTAATCGAGAACTTCGAGATCACAAACTTCACCAACTCAGGAATTATGATTACCGGTGCGGGCGGATTTGGAAGTTACGAAGGCGAAGATCGTGTTCAATCTGGATATGCAATCCGCAACATCGTATCGAAAGATAACAACCAGTACGGCATTTACGCTTTCCAAGCTGAAGGCGGAGTGATTGACAATGTCACCGCTTCAGGGCATTGGGATTCAGGCATTTACATAGGACAATGCAACCCCTGCAACGTCACAACAACAAACTCACAAGCGTTCGGAAACGATATCGGCTTTTATGCCACCAATGCATCTGTTGGAGTGATCGTTGAAGACTCAGTTTTCGAAGAGAATCGCATTGGAATGGCGCCGAATTCTCAAGAGATTGAACGTCTCGCCCCGCAACGAGAATCAATAATTAGAAACAATGTGATTCGAAACAACGGCGAGCAGTACAACCCTGACCTTGAAGCTATGCCACAATCAAACAATCCTGACGGGATTGGCGTTATGGTCAGTGGCAGTCAAGGCAACATCGTGGAAAACAACGAAATTTCAGGTCACATCGTAGGCGTGTTGATTCGAGACAACGACGGCTATGTAGCTGAAGGCAACCGGGTTGAAGGTAACAGTTTCGAAGGCAACGATCTACCCTTCAAAATCGAAACCCAGGGTTCTAATTGCGTCACTAACAACAGCTACGAGCCTGGAATCACCATCGAAGAACCCTGCGCTCTACTAGATAGTTTGAGCGGCGAATAGGAAACACAATAGCTCCAAGAGGTGACGCAATTTTCCATTCGATAGGTGATACCCTCATTTGAGCGGTTGGAACGGGGCAGCTATGGGCAGGTTGGGTTTGAGTGATGAACCGCGTTCAGCACAAGAGCTAGAGTTTTGCCTACAGGAGCTTTGCAGTTTGCTGGATCTAAACGTTGATTTTACAGTTCTCGATGGTGAAGTTGATATTGAGGACCCGATCCTCACTGCTGATGATGCACTTGAAGTTGCCGCAACAAAGCAAATGTTAGATTCAGACCTTAGCGATGAAAAGGCGATTAAAACTGTAGATGCCTGGATAATTGTTACCAGAGCGGAACTACAAGATCAGGCTATCTTGTCAGACTTCCACACGCTCTTGCTAGTTGTCGACAAGGTGACCTCCGAGGATGTTTTCGTGTGCATGCCATATGTTACGGAGGAAGCGTCAGCAAAGCTTGAAATTGACTTTGATGAAGCCCTTGCTTGCTATCCCAAAGAGCGTATAGCTGGGATACTCTTGCCCGAAGTAGCTACTGTCAATGATGCCCTGGATACAATCGAAAGCATTGTGGATGCACTAGCGGAAACGAAGCGGCAACCCAAAGAAAACGCCAGAGACGCAACTATCCTAGCCTTTCCGGTCATGCTTCCAGTCGCAGTATCCTCACAGGCGGCTGCCAGTCAACGGAGTGGGCTGACGGGTGAAACTCCCCAGGGTGTAGTCGACCTAGCCGTGCAGCGCTACAACCGTCGAGGACCTTAGCACTCTACCTAAGCATCTCCTCGACTTGTTCAACAGAAGGGTTCACCTCAACAAGCTTGCCCACCTTTACTGTTGGGACTACCTCATTGCCATTAGCCACTGAACGAACGTACTCAGCAGCACTTGGATCTTCCCAAATGTTACGCTTGGCATAGGCAATGCCTTTGCTGTTAAGACCTCGTTCGAGATTTACACAAAACGGGCAGCCTGGGCGCCAATACATTTCAACTATTGCTTGTTCCATAGTCTCTCAACATAGCTGAGGCACAATTTGTTCCCTTGTTCCGCGGCCCGAACCACCACCATCATTCACCGAAGCTCAAAGCCGAACAAGAACCTCTGGCCCATGCGACGATGTCATTCTCAAGGCCTCTAACCACCTTTCAAAAGAGATCAAAGTAAATCCCAAAGACCATCGAATCAGATAGGACCGTCCCCACCGTACCTTTAAAAGCCGGATAGGACCGTCCCTACCGTACTCCCACAACTAGCTATCTGTTACGCAGCCGTGGCTGGCGTCGGTCACCAGCTTTTGGTATTTGAAGAGGGTACCAGATGAAGTCTTTAGCGCTGGCTCTTTCCAAGCTGCTTGGCGTTCTGCCATGGTCACATCATCAATATTGACAGAGATCGTGTGCGACTCATCGTCAATTGTAATTTCGTCACCATCCTCAACTACAGCTATTGCACCACCCTCTTGAGCTTCGGGAACAACGTGACCGATGATAAAGCCATGTGAACCGCCCGAGAAACGCCCGTCGGTGATGAGCGCTACATCATCCAAGAATCCCGCCCCGGCGAGCGCTGAAGTTGGTTTCAACATCTCAGGCATACCTGGCCCGCCACGAGGACCTTCATAACGAATCACAATCACATCGCCCGATGTGATTTTTCCTTGCTCGAGACCTTCAATCATTTCTTCTTCAGAGTCAAACACTCGAGCGGGTCCGGTGAATGCTAGACCTTGCTTGCCGGTGATTTTCCCAACAGCTCCACCTGGCGCTAAGTTGCCACGCAAGATTGAGATGTGACCTCGGCTCTTAAGAGCGCCCTCAACCTTTGCAACAACCTGCTGGGCATCTGCCAAACCTTCCGCCTCGTCTACATTCTCAGCCAACGTTTTCGAGGTCACAGTCATTTGGGTTCCATCAAGCAGGTTCTCTTCGAGTAGATACTTAACAACACCTGGCACTCCGCCAACTTCGTGGAGCTCTTCCATCACATACTTACCACTTGGCTTAAGATCAGCCAGTAGAGGAACACGGTCGGAGACCTTTGCCCAGTCATCAATGGTTAGCTCAATCCCAAAAGAGTGTGCCATTGCAATTAAGTGCAGTACGGCGTTCGTTGAACCACCCAACGCCATCGTTATGACCATGGCGTTTTCTAACGACGCTCGGGTTACGATCTTGCGTGGAGTTAAGTCCTTCTCAAGTAGGGTTTTGATAGCTACACCAGCTGCGTAACATTCGTTAGATTTTGCGTCATCTAAAGCTGGTGTGCATGATGAGTATGGCAGGCTCAACCCCATAACTTCGATAGCAGTTGCCATCGTGTTTGCTGTATACATGCCACCGCAAGCCCCAGCACTTGGGCAAGCATTGGCAACAATATCTTGACGTTCTTCCTCAGTGATTGTTCCAGCGAGTAGCTGCCCGTAGCTTTGGAATGCAGAAACAACATCCAGCTTTTGTTCTTCCCCACCTATGGTGGCACAACCTGGTTTGATTGTTCCTCCGTAAACCATAATCGCTGGACGATCCAAGCGCCCCATCGCCATCACAACTCCCGGCATATTCTTATCACAGCCAGGCAGCGTAACTAGCCCGTCATACCACTGAGCACCCATTACAGTCTCGATTGAGTCAGCAATGAGATCACGGCTCTGTAGCGAGAAACTCATACCGTCGGTTCCCATTGAAATTCCGTCTGAAACTCCAATGGTGTTAAACCTCATACCGATGAGATCTGAATCGCTCACCCCCGAGTACACCTTGTCAGCCAGGTCATTTAGATGCATATTGCATGGGTTACCTTCGTACCAACATGAAGCAATGCCCACTTGAGCTTTTTGAAAATCACTTTTAGTTAGGCCAGTTGCATGAAGCATGGCCTGAGACGCTCCCTGGCTAGCCGGTTGGGTAATGGTGGCAGAATACTTATTAAGCTGTTGATCAGACATGACTACAAACTAGCTGCCTAAGAGCTAGTTTGAACATCTATGACCAATCGCGGCATTAGGGACGCGGTCGATTGCCGCGGTCAGCAGACGACTATCTTCCTGGTTGAGCCCTTCTACTCGGGTTCACACAAAGCCTGGGCTGATGGATTGGTAGAGCATTCAGACCATACAGTTGAACTAATCACCATGCCTGGCGAAAGGTGGCGCCATCGAATGCGGCATTCTGGAGCCCAGCTAGCGGCAAAGATCAACGCTGCGATTGAGCAACAATCAGCGAAAGAAACAAAGAATGTTGTCGCCCATCAGGGCGCGACGAGTGACCGCGTCCCTAATGCCGCGATTGTGCTGTCGTCTATGACGAATGCTAAGGACTTTGTTGAGGGACTCGATTTTCGGTTGCCTGTTCTTCTTTATATGCATGAGAACCAACTCGGCTACCCGGGATCGCAGGCAGACAATGAGTTTGCTCGGATCAACATTGACTCTATTGAAGCCGTTGACCATGTGGCATTCAACTCTCAGTTTCATCTGGAGCAGATGCATATGCTGCTACCGACGGGACTCCTTGACGACAAACATATCCATGTTCTGGAAGTTGGCATTGATCCGCCGCAGTTCCAGCACCAACCAAGCTCTCCTCCCCTTGTCATGTTCAATCATCGCTGGGAGTTTGACAAACAACCCGATATCGCTATCAGTGGGTTTACATTAGCTCGCGATCAAGTTGAATTTGATTTAGCTCTGTGCGGCGAACATTTCCCAGGCCGCCATGCCATCGCTACCGCCGAGCTCAATCCAAAATTTGCGGGTTACCTTCCCCGCTCAGAGTATCTAGCCGCTCTAGCTGCAACCGACGTTATAGTCAGCACCTCTCAACATGACTACTTTGGCATATCAATCGTCGAAGCAATGAGTTACGGCGCAATTCCTGTGCTCCCAGGTTCTCTCAACTATCCAAACCTTGTGCCAATAGATCTACACACGAGTCTTCTATACCAACCAACTACGGCAGAGGAGTTCTCATCAGCTCTAATTCGAACTCTTAAGAACCTAGCAACTTTTGACAGATCGGTGCTGCAACAACATGTGACTCAGTTCCACTGGCCGAAGCTCATCAAAATCTATGACTCGGTCTTTGATGACTTAACAAATTCAGCAATAACCTGAGCAGCTTCAACTGGCGATTCCAAATGAGCCGCATGGTGACCTGGAATCAGACGCAAACTTGAATTCTGCAACTTTAAGTCAAGTTGGCTCGCTAACGAGATAAACCGAGTGTCAGACTGCCCGACAAGTTGAAGGATTGGGACATCAACGTTCTCGAGCGAAAGATCTAGATGTTCTTGGGAACCCAAACCTCTAGATCGCAAGGAAGCAGCTAGTCCTTCGGGACGGTTCTCCAAGCGTTGCGGAACGCACCTGGCTGCAGTAGCAACTTTGTTGAACATATGAGAGCTCAGCCAGTCATCAAGAAACTTGTCTAAGCCTTGTGCCTCTAGGAAGTTTGCTTTCTGAAAGTCTTCTCGCCTACGCAATGCTGGATCGACCAAGCCTGGGTGCGCTCCAATCAAACTAACAGATCGGCACAACTGCGGGCTATCGATCATTGAATGCATAGCAATTCGGCCACCCATTGAATAACCAACAAAGTGTGCAGGTGTTCCGCCAGCAGCCGCTAACAACAGCTGGCCTGCTGCCTGCAGATGCACCTCATCAAGCGATTCATCTGCCAGACCATGCCCAGGAAGATCAACAAACACAAGCTCAAACTCCTCAGCCAATAGATCAGCGAAGGTGTGCCAGCAGTTCATATTCTGAGTGAAACCGTGAGCTAAAACAACTCGCTCAGCTCCTGGACGTTCAAGAAGTCTTGTTGGCAGCCCCGTAGGCTTGAGTGGTTGTTCTGACAAGGCACTCCAGCCTAGTCCAGAACAGAACCTCCGCAACACTAGACCTTTTCAGCAAGATATTTCACTTGCATTACATGAGTTGCGCTCGTTTACACAGTGCTTACAATTAAATGTGACCATCTCGGTCTCTACGTAACTTGGTGGAGTAATGGCAAATAAAAAACTGCTCTACATAATCAACCAATACCCTGCGATCTCACACACTTTCATTGAAGGTGAAATTCGAGGACTTGAAACCCTCGGTTTCGAGATTGACCGACTTTCGTTCAACACTCCCGATCGTCCAATCGAGGCCCTGTCACTAGCTGAAAAAAGTGAAGCGGCATTGACAACCTGCCTCAAGCAAGAGCTCAAGGACCGCCCACACATCTATCTGTTATTCGCTTTGCTACACCCAATACGGTCAATTGCAGCTCTGCGAACCGCCCTGAAGATGGGCAAAAAGGCAAACAAAAGAGCCAAGCACTTCGGCTACTTTCTTGCGGCTCTTGTTGCTGGGAAGATAGCGTCAGATTCAAAACCGGACCTCATTCACGCCCACTTCTCAACCCAGGCATGCAGCATTGCGCTGCTGGCGTCAAGACTATCCAAGGTTGGCTATAGCGTCACTGTGCACGGACCAGATGAGTTTTATGATGTCGAAGCTAACAACCTTAAGGAGAAGTACTCCAACGCTGACGCTATTATCACTATCAGTGAGTTCGCAAAGTCTCAGGTACTAAAACAGCTAGAACTAAGCCAGTGGGACAAAGTCTTTGTAAACCACCTTGGCGTTGATGTCGATAAGTTTGCACCTCAGCCGAAAACCGCTCAGCCCGGACCCCTAAATGTTTTATGTGTTGGACGACTTGTCAACGCCAAAGGCCAAGGAGTGCTATTGAGGGCACTCGAAATTATTGATTCGCTTGAAACAGATGTGAGCGTAACGCTTGTCGGCGACGGCCCCGATCGAGAACAGCTCGAAGAGTATGCAGCGATGCGAGCACTACCCGCCACGTTTGTTGGGATCATAAACTCAGATGAACTTCCAGATGTCATTGCCGAAACCGATCTTTTTGTCCTGCCAAGCTTTGCTGAGGGTATTCCTATCGTCCTTATGGAGGCCATGGCAATGGGCGTACCTTGTATCACCACCCACATCACAGGCATCCCTGAACTGATAACAGATGGGCTTGATGGTCTGCTAGTGCCGGCCGGCTCTGCCGAGCAGCTAGCAACAGCAATCAAAAAAATGCATGATGACCCTGCAATTAGAAGAAATCTGGGCCACGAGGCTATCACTACGATCAACAACTCGTGGCAGATTAAATCAAGCAATGAACGCCTAGCTGAGCTGTTCGTCAAGCTAACTAGAGGCCTGTAAAACCAACATTTTTGCTGGCCTAAGCAATTTGCAACTTCAGCCGATTGTAAAGGCATGGATCAAGATCTTCTCCTTGTGCCTCCAGGACGTCTAGGCGCTTTGTTATCGAACAGTCGCAGAACCCTCGGAGAAGACCTACCCTCGCTCGCTTCTAAGTCAGATGGAATGTTCGATCCAAGACAGCTTGAACTCATCGAAAGGGGCCAGGCAAGCGTCAATGAAACTCAACTGCGTCTCATCGCTGAGCTGTATCAAGTCGGTGCTGGCAGAATTATCCCGAGTAGATCCCATCTTGTAATCGATCTCGATAATCAACAACTTAGTGCCGGGAATCATTCACTGACCTTTGCCAACAACTCTGATTCGGAAGTCTTAGAGCAATATCTTGCTCTTCTATATCTCCTTCGGGAGACAAAGCCCGGAACCGAACTTACCCTCAGGCAGCCAGACCTTGAAACCTTAGAAGAAGCTCTTAGAAAATCGGTTGACGACATTGAGGATGATCTCTTTCGGTTGATGACCCAATCAATCGTTGAGGAAAGAACCCGCTGGCTTTCCCAAAGGCTGGTAGTACCATCTGCCGGACTCCTCGTTGGGCTCACCGCAATTGGTTCAGTTGTGATGATCAACGGTCCGGAAAATGTTCTTCGAACTACTTCAAACGATACTGGAATTACACAAATAGCTGAGCAGGCAACGGCTGCAACAGTCAATATTCAAGGCGTGAGCGCTCCAGCTGCACCTACTACTATTCAGACGCCAGCTACATCACAAGCTGCAACATCTAACTCCGAAACAGCGGCTGTTGCTGGATCGCCGGCGCTAGTTGGGGCACAAGCTGAACAGCTGATCGACTATGACTACGCTTCCTTACTACCGGGGTGGGAGATTGAGTTTCGAGGTGATCGAGATGGTTACAGGGGCTTGACTTTTGTCAACGAAAAGCGGATCGAAATCTATGTAGACCCGGGAGAATCTGCAGAATCTGTTGCTGGCATTTTGGCTCACGAAGTTGGTCACGCAATCGATGTTGAGTATCTATCTACTGCTGAACGTAACCGTTGGACTCAAGCCAGGAACCTGCCGAGTGCATGGTGGCCTGGTAATGGTCTTTCAGATTTTCACGTTGGCGCTGGAGACTTCGCAGAAGCAGTAGCCAAACTACTGGCAGACTCCCCCAGCGACTCCCATCATGGAGAGTTCACAACCGAGCAACTTGAGCTTGCAAGAGAATTGCTGCCGTAGGCTAATCAGTTGGCTCCGTCGCTACGGGCAATATCGTCCCTATAGACTTCCATCTCGCCCGTAAGATTCCAAGATTTGGAGGATCTCACAAGACCGCGACGCACACCCACAAGGTAGTTAACGGCGCCGCCAATCAAAAGGGCCTGGGATGCCAGCCAAATCCACGTAAGAACAAATAGACCAGCACCCACTGCTGCTCTAACTTCGTTGCCGCCGCCCAGAAATCCAACGATTCTTCCAAAGCCGAAGTAAAGCAAGGTCCAAAGCAGCGCTGCTGTGGCCGCTCCCGGAAGATCGTCCCACCAACGGTTTCTATCTGCTGGCCCAAAGAACAAAATGATGAAGGCCCAAGCAACAGTAGTAACGGCAACTGCAAAATACCGTACCAAATTGGCCAAAAAGATTGAATCAACTGCCGACAAAACCACTTGCTCGACCACAATCAGTGGGAGTAACAAAGCCATTGTGCCAAGTCCGAGCAAGATAGCCACAACACGTGTGACATACCAGGGCCTACCGTTGATGATTCCATAGGTGTCTTCCAAGGCTCTTATCAAACCAGCGAAACCTCTTGAAATTGACCAAAGTGCAAACAGGATCGAGATAGTAAAGAGACCTGGATTGGATTGATCAAACAGTGAACCAATGGCTTGTTTAACGTCCCCCGAATCGTCGGTCAAGACTCGATCTGCAAACTCTTCGACATTGGCTCTAATCTCGGTTTGAAACCCAAATGGAGCATATTCATCGATTGGTCCAAGCACAGCCAACATTGCCAAAACGAAAGCCGGAAGTGAAATCAGCATCCAAAAGGTAACTCCAGCTGCGAGATCCCCAAGCCCTCCGTGATACCAACGCAAGGAGACATCAACAATGAGGCGCCAAGCTGATGCGATCGCTTTGGATGGGTTTAGACTCATATCTCCCCGACGAGTAAACAAAATAGACGTTGAAGTGCCGAATTAAAGCACCCGAGGATACTATCAGGTTGTTCAAAATAATATCATGACTGAAAAATCACCCTTCACACCAAACAAAGCAGGCGAAGCCTTTTTGATAGATCCATCAAAGGACTCTCAAGGCCCTGGAATCCTAGTACTTCACTCTTGGTGGGGTTTAAACCAATGGGTCAAGGATTTCTCTAGTCGGCTAGCTAAAGAGGGATACACAGTGCTGGCACCAGACATGTTTGCTGGAGTGCAGCCAAGCTCAGAGGAAGAAGGCAAACAAACACTTGCTGACCTCGATGCAGATGAACTTTCAGGGCTCGTAATGTCTTCAGCACAAACACTTCGCGCAGCATCAGCAGATTCTTCCAAACCAATTGGCGTCGTCGGTTTATCAATGGGCGCTTCTTTAGGATTTTGGCTTTCGGCGAGAATACCAGATGTCATCAATGCAGTCGTAAGCTTCTATGGCACTCAGGCAATTGATTTCGACAGCGCCAGCGCCGACTACCTAGGGTTCTACGGAGAACAGGACCATATGGTTTCAGCAGATGAGCGGGTCTCTACTGAATCATTCATTAGACTTGGCGGCAAAAACACAGATTTCATCACCTACGCCGATGCAAAGCACTGGTTCTTTGAAGCTGGCGCCAACTTTAACCAAGCGGCTGCGGATGACGCTTGGGACAAACTAGTGCCATTTCTAGCTGAGCGACTCCAAGACAGCTGACAGGTTCTCAGGTAGTTCAGCCGAGAACGACTGAACAGAACCATCGCTTGGATGATTAAAGCTAAGTTCTCTAGCGTGCAGAAAGATAGCGCCATCGGCCAATTCAGTCGTGGCGTTGTATTTGCGGTCGCCATACACGGGGTGCCCAATAGAACTCATATGAACTCGAATCTGGTGCGTCCTTCCAGTTTCAAGTTTGCATGTTACCAGTGCGTAACTGTCAAAGTTGCGCTCAACACTGTAATGAGTGACAGCCAACTTACCATCAGCCATAAGCGACTGTTTAGTTGGATCTTTACTAGAACGTCCAATTGGAGCATCAACCTTGCCTTTGGAGTGAGACATCGGCTGTTCAACCAAGGTTGTGTAAATCCTTGAAACGGTCCGCCGTCGCAATTGGTCGGTCAGAGAATCATAAGCTCGTTGAGTTCGAGCCACCACAAACAAACCTGTGGTCTCTTTATCTAGCCTGTGAACAACACCTGGTCGGGCAACCTGCCCTACCGTAGCAATCTCCGGATATCGAGCTAACAATCCGTTTACGATCGTTCCGGAATTGTTACCAGCGCCAGGATGAACAACCTGGCCGGGCTGTTTGTTGACGATCACAAAATCTACATCTTCGTAAACGATTGAAATTTCAATGCTTGGTTCTGCTTCGGGCAACTCGGTTTTTGAGACCACAACAAATGTAACCTCATCATTTTCTTCAAGCCGATGAGAAGACTTAGTTACAAAAGAACCATTAACAGCCACCTCGGAATCGCCAATGAGCTCGCTTGCGTGGGTCCTGCTGATGTCGCCAATCATGGCGACTACACGATCAAGCCTTTGTCCAGCTAACGCTGCGGGTATCTCTTCTGAAAATTGTGTTTCGCTACTACTATCTACGCTCATACACACCCGATTCGATCCGCTTGTACCGTTGTTTCCAAGCTCCATGATACGATGAACTCGCTATGGAACCCTCGCTCCCACTGATAAGTGCAGCTAATCTGGCCAAAAGCTACGGATCCAAACCTGTTCTCAACGACGTCTCGTTTCAGGTTTTTCCTGGAGTTACAGGACTACTTGGATCTAACGGGGCTGGCAAAACAACGGCCCTAGGCATGATTCTTGGGCTGCATAATCGAGACAGAGGCTCACTTGAAGTCTTTGGCGCTGATCCTTGGACAGCTGGGGTGATGGCCCGTGAGAAGATAGGTTACGCTCCTGAACATCACACGCTTTCCCCAACGATGGCTGCATCAGAGTTTGTTCAACTGGTGTGCGAATTGCATGGACTACCAAAAAATGAAGCTTTGACAGCTGCAAATGATGCACTGTCGATAGTTGGTCTAGGCGAAGAGCGTTTCAGACCCATGGGCAGCCTAAGCACGGGGCAGCGCCAACGCGTCAAGCTAGCTCAGGCTTTGGGACACAACCCCGAGCTCGTCATTCTTGATGAACCTACCGATGGCCTAGATCCGGGGCAGCGAGAAACCGTACTAGAGCTCATCAAATCTCTCTCACACACCCACAAAATCAGCGTCTTGCTCTCTTCTCATCTAATTGAGGAAGTCGACGAAGTGTGCGATTCAGTCATCATAATTGGTGATGGTCGCACTCTTGCTTCAGGCTCCATTGAGCATCTTAAAAACAGGGTTGAGCAGTCTATTCATCTTGAACTTGTTCCAAGCGACCTAGGATACTCCCACTTCGCCGAAGCTCTAACAGCTAAGCCAGCAATCAAAGATGTAGCAATCGACGGCAACAGTTTGACTATAGGAGTCCACTCTGATCAGGCATTTGATGACGTTCGCGATGTTTGCGCTGAGACCAACTCGGGGATAGTGAGCTTTGGCCGGCGCAGCCTCTCATTAGAGGATGTATTCATGGAGAGCATGTCATGACCTCAGCCAATATTTACAGCCAAGGCTTTCGCCCCTACGAGGGAGTACGAACCGGCCACAAAGGTGCGGCCAAAGCTCTCTTCAAACAATCACTCCGCAACGTATTTGGCATCAACCGCAAGTTTAGAAATAAGGTAGTTCCAATTCTTGCTTTGCTGTTGGCCTACATTCCAGTGATTGTGTTTATCGCAATCGTAGTCTTGGCAAGCAATATCTTTGGTGATCTCATTTCGGCAGATGATGTTAGAGACGCACTCCCCTCTATGACAGAGTTTTTTGGATGGATCAGAACGCCAATCTTCCTTTTGGCTGGTTTTGCTGGACCGCTGTTACTAAGCGATGACCGACGCGATGGCATGCTGGGTGTTTATCTATCCTCTCCTCTAACCAGAACTTCTTATGTGCTGACCAAGTTTCTAAGCACGTTGACGATTGTTCTAACTGTGTGCTTCATCCCGCCTCTCATTCTTCTGGTAAGCCTTTATGTACAAGGCCTCGAAGATGGTGGGATCGTAGGATTCTTTGCGAGCTTGTTTGAAACAGCAGCAGGCGCCTTAATCATCGGAGGTTTCTACTCAGTTATCTCGCTCGCAATAAGTTCGGTCTCAGATCGCAAATCCGTTAGCTGGACGAGCTACTTTATTGCCTTACTTATTAGCGCCTCAGTCGTGGAATCAGTTGCAGACGCTACAGAAGCTACATGGGTTCGACCATTTAACTTTCTTGACTTGCCAAACGAGCTAGTTCGTCGACTGGCTGGAGAGACCGGCGACTGGAGTGTTGCTGATAACCCAACTTCCATTCTTTGGCTAACCTGGCTTGGCGTTATAGCTCTATGTTGCGGGTTGATCTGGAATCGTTACTCAAAGTTGTTGGTGAGACGATGACCCAAGTAGATCCAAACCTTGCTCCCCCGCCTGTTGCTTGGCCGCCAAGCGATGCGACCGTCGTCTGTTACAACGTCTCGAAGGCGTTCTCCAATCTTGTTGCGCTCTCCGATGTGAGCGTAGCTTTTCGCCCTGGTGTCACTGGTCTACTTGGGCCAAACGGTGCTGGCAAGTCAACTCTGATCCGAGTTATGTGTGGGCTGGCTAAGCCAAGCATCGGAAAAGTGTGGGTTGCAGGCGGAGACCCACGAGAAAATGCTCAAGCTCGCAAAGCCATCTCGCTAGTTCCGCAACAAGATGGAATTTTTGAAAACTTAACAGCTTTGAAGTTTGTTGAGCTTGCTGGAAAGTTGAACGGTATGGATGAAGTTCACAGCCGGGCAATGTGGGCGCTCGACCAAGTCCACCTAACAGATGAAGCAAATCGCCCGGTTGGAGAATTTTCGAAAGGTATGCGCCAACGAGCCAAGATTGCCTACGCACTTGTTTCTAATCCTGCGGTAATTGTCCTAGACGAACCACTCAACGGTCTAGATCCAAAACAACGCAAAGCTATGATTCAGCTCTTTCGAGAGCTCGGCGAAATGGGCAAAACCGTTATCGTCTCTTCTCATATCTTGGATGAGGTCCAACGATTCGGATCACACATTACAGTGTTGGCCAATGGCCGCTTAGCCGCTGAAGGCGACTACAAAGCAATCCGAGAAAAGTTAGATTCACAGCCTCGCACAATCTTGATTGAATGTAATTCTGCCTCAACACTTGGCGCTAGCCTCATTACCTCTGAGACGGTACAAGGACTTACCGTCTCAAGTAATAATGAATTGATTGTGAAGACTTCTACTCCCAACGACTTTAGATTTGCAGTGGCTAAGGCGGCACAGACCTCAAATGTCCGCCTACAGAAGATAAAGCCCATGGATGAGGATCTTGAAAGTGTGTTCCGCTATCTTGTTGAAGGGAAGAGACAATGAACGCCTTTGGTATTCTCTTCGAACTGTTTGTACGAAATCAAACTACAAAGACGCGACTGTTTATGACCGGAGCATTGGCCATAGGTGCGTTACTGCTAGCAGTGCTGGTCAACCGCAACGAAGCTTCAGGCGACCTAATAGAAGCTGGCAGCACTCTGGTTGTTGTTTATGGTTCTAACCTCATGGTCCCACTAGTAGCTCTGCTTTTAGCCGGAGGTGTCCTTGGACAGCTACTTCAAGATGAGACTTTGGTTTACCTTTGGCTCACCCCAACTTCAAGAGTTGGCACTACCCTGGCGGCGGTGACTGCCTGTGCAACGGCCGGTGTTGTATTGGTTGCTGTACCACTCTCTATTGCTGCTCTGCTAGCAACTGAAAGTTCCATAGTGGCTATTCATACATTCATTGGTTCCACACTTGCCTTGTTCGCTTACTCAGCCATCTTCTCTTTGTTGGGGCTGATCACAAAAAACGCAACAATCTGGGGCGTAGTCTTTATAGTCCTCTGGGAAACCTTGTTGGCAATTGTGACCGGTCCATTGTCGGTGACATATCATTCACGGTCGATCATCGCCCAACAAGCTATTGAGAACGACACCGGACTAGGAGACCTTGGGCTTGTAACTTCTCCAACAACAGCCACTATCAGTCTTGTCATTATGACGATCGTCTTCACAGCGATCGCAGCATTACGACTAAATCGTATGGATGTCGCCTAACTACGCCAAAGGGCGGTCACTGGGGACGTCCTTTTCTAGGAGCTGGCCTTCTCGGCAAGAATCTTGTTGATGGCTTTTCCGTCAGCTTTTCCTTGTGTTGCTTTCATAATCTGACCGACAAAGAAGCCTTGTAGTTTTCCTCGTACCGACGCATCACCTTCACAGAAACGCTGCCACTCGCCTGGTGATTCTTCAATCACTTTTGAAACAAGCCCTTCGAGTTCTGAGGTATCCATTGCTTCGAAACCATGTTCAGCTGCAATGTCCGCTGGAGACTTGTCGCTCTCCAACATTTCCGCAAGTACTGTCTTGGCTTGCGTAGCAGTAAGCTCCCCTGCTGACTCCATCTTCACAAGTGCTGCAAATCGAGGGGCATCAAGTTGTGAAGCTTGTTCGTCAGCCAAGTTGTTCTCACAATGTTTGAGAACTTTAGCCGCATCAGCGCCAAGCTCAACTGTTTCTAATGCGAGGGTATCAAGGTCTCGTTGAGTGATTACTCCTGCGGAGAGCGCACTCGCACCTAAAGCCATCAAAGACTCCCGACGCTGCTTAGGTAGAGCTGGAAGGGAAGCTCGAATTTCTTCGATCCATTCAGCTGACGGTTCCAACGGAACAAGATCTGGATCTGGGAAGTAGCGGTAATCTTCAGCGTTTTCCTTAGAACGGCCAGGCCTCGTGCGGCCGGCTTCCTCATCCCAATGCCGAGTCTCTTGAACCGGGCGCTCCTCGGCGTCGTAGAGATCAACGTGACGCTTTGCTTCATACTCAATCGCTCTTGTCAAAGAACGCAGTGAGTTAACGTTTTTGATCTCACAACGGGTGCGAAGCTCGTCTGAACCCAAAGGACGAACAGATACGTTCGCATCAACTCGCATGGAGCCCTCTTCCATCTTGCCATCAGATGCACCGACCGCAACCAGAACAGACCGCAGCTCTTCAACATATTCTTTAGCCTGAGCCGGGCTGCGTAGATCAGGTTTCGACACGATCTCAATCAATGGGACACCAGAACGGTTGTAGTCCACGAGTGAGTAGCCAGCATCATGAATCCTGCCAGACTCACCTACGTGTGTTGACTTACCAGTGTCTTCTTCCATATGGGCTCGTTCAATACCTATCGTCAAGCCTGAAGGAAGTTCCAACTCCCCTTCGCCGTTCAGTGGCAGATCATATTGAGATATCTGATAGTCCTTTGGCATGTCCGGATAGAAGTAGTTCTTTCGAGACCAAACACATCGCCCAATCTCACAACCTAAGGCAAGCCCGATACGGATTGAGTACTCAACAGCTTTGCGATTGACTACTGGCAACGTACCGGGAAGACCTAGACAAACCGGATGAACGTTGGTGTTTGGAGCTGCACCAAATTCGTTCTTAGCAGGCGAAAACATTTTTGACTCCGTGGCAAGCTCAGCATGAACTTCGAGCCCTATAACCATTTCCCAGCCTTGTGGAAGATGTTCTGACTGTTCACTAACAGGCTTAGTCATTTTTGGCCTCCTCAATTGCCTTTGCGACTCGGCAAATAGTTCCTTCACCAAACTTTGGTCCGATCATTTGAATTCCAACAGGCATGTCTGCAGCACCAGTGCCAAACGGAACTGAAATAGCTGGAGCTCCAACAAGGTTGGCCGGGATTGTGGCGATATCAACAAGATACATGGAAAGCGGATCTTCTTTTGCTCCAAGCTCGAAAGCCACGCATGGCGACGTTGGACACATGAGCACGTCATACTCAGAATAGATCGCAGCGAAGTCAGCTATCAATTTGGCTCTCAAGCGTGAAGCTTTCGCATAATAGGCATCGTAGTATCCTGCGGATAGAGCGTAAGTCCCCAACATGATACGGCGCTGAACTTCTGCTCCGAATCCTTCTGTTCGGGTAGCTCGCATCATCTCGGCAGTGTTACCACCAGATGCTCGATGGCCATAGCGTACGCCGTCAAATCTTGCCAAGTTTGACGAAGCTTCAGAAGGAACAAGCATATAGTAGGCGCCGAGCGTTGCTTCGATGGCCGGAATTGAGATCTCCTCAACGTCAGCTCCAGCAGCTACAACAGTATCAACGCTGGCTCTAAATCTATCGACAACTTCTGGTTCAAAGCCGGCCAGGCCTGATCCATTAAGCTCTTTAATGACGCCAACTTTGAGACCTTTTAAGTCTTGTGAAGCTTCAACAGCATCAGATACTGACTCTCTTGCACCAGGAAGCGAAGTTGAATCCCGAACGTCTTGGCCTGCCAAAGTGTCGTGCAGTAACGCGGCATCTGCAACGCTGTTACCGATCACCCCGACAGTATCGAAAGAGCTAGCGTAAGCAATCAGTCCATAGCGGCTCACTCCGCCATAGGTTGGTTTGAGGCCGACTACACCACAGAATGATGCAGGCTGACGCACGCTTCCACCAGTATCTGTGCCTAGCGAAGCTGCCACCATTCCAGAAGCAACAGCTGCAGCGGCACCCCCCGATGAACCTCCGGGCACACGGCTAAGATCTCGTGGGTTCAACACCGGACCAAATGCTGATGATTCATTCGATGAGCCCATCGCAAATTCATCACAGTTAGTTTTTCCAACAATGATCGCATCGGCAGCTTTCAGCTTCTCGACAACCGTTGCGTCATAGGGCGGCACCCAGCCTCGCAAAATGTTAGAAGAGCAAGTCGTTTCTATACCTTCAGTACAGATGACGTCCTTAACCGCTATTGGCAAACCAGCCAGCGGCCCCACAGGTTGTCCGGATGCAATCTTTTCATCTACCGCAGCAGCTTGAGCCAACGCTGAGTCAGAGGCAACAGTGTTAAATGCGTTGATCTTCGCATCATCTTGTTCGATCTTCTTCAAAGCTTGCTGGGTTGCTTCTGTTGCTGAAACGTCACCTTTTGCAACCGCAGCCGTTGTTTCTATAACACTTGCAAAGTTCACTTCGCTCACTGCTCTTCTCCTAACGCTGGCGGAACTTTATACTGGTTATTCTCAGTATCTGGAGCCGAGGCCATGACTGATTCTGTAACATCAGCGGCCTCAATGACGTCGTCTCGGTAAACATTAACCAATCCATGGGGATGATGAGTAGGTTCATAGCCCTCTATATCAACTGAATCCATTTCAGCAACAAGACTCAAAATGGAGCCTAATTGGGGCGTGTATTGCTCGACTTGTTCATCAGTGAGGTTCAGCATGGCTAGATCGGCCACTTTTCGAACATCCTCTGTTGTTAGTGAATTGTTGTTATCTGACACTCCAACAGCCTAGCGAATTAGGATTGTTTTGAAGAGCAATCGGCTTAACTACGAGCCACTAGGGTGAGATTTATGACTAAGTACAAGTTCCTTTCCGACGAATGGATTGAACAAGCCAGAGCAATAGCGGATGATTACGCTGATGATTTACCTGAACCCCCTGAAGAGATCAAGTTGAACGCCACCGTCAGTGACATCCCTCATCGCAATGGTGAAACCTTACACGCTCATCTCAGCACGGTTGGTGGCAGCCTAGTTGTGGAACTGGGGCACCTGGAAGATGCCGAAGTGACAGTTTCAGTCGACTACGAAACAGCTCGCCCGGTCTTAATGGAGCCAGATCCACAGACGGTTATGGGATTGTTTATGGCTGGCAAAATTCTTATTGAGGGAGACGCCACTAAATTGATTGCCATGCAAACGATAGAGCCCGATCCAGATTCAGCTGCCATGGCTGAAGAAATAGCCGCCATAACCGAATACTAGCGGTTAAAGTTTTTGCGTGACTTGAAACGAGTTTTGTACTAAGTTTCAGGCATGGATCCCAAGACACAAGCAAGGCTACTCGCAACTCAAAATGCTCTTGAGCAGGAACGACTCAACAGAGAACGTCGAGAACGTAAACTTGAAACATCAAGCAGAATCGCTTCAGATACAGCTGCTGCGGCAGCCGCCCGACAAGTTCCTGCCGCGTCTCGCTTAACTAGAGCCTAACCCCTGACTTAACATCACTTTCTGAGGCTAGAATCTAGTCGCGTCATTCTCCAAGGCTCGAAGCCGAAGGAGAATCTCTAACACCCCAACACCCAAGATCCCGGCGCAGAGCACACGCCTGGTCCTTCACCACGCACTCAACACAGTCACCCCGGACTTGTTCCGGGACCTCAACAACTTAACGCCTACAGTAATTAAGATCCCGGGCTCGACCTGCGGTCGCCCCAGGATGACAACTAATGGATAACACGCTCAACTTGTAAATGGGTCGAACCGTACCGTTCCTAATGACAATCGAATAGGACCGTCCCTACAGGCTCTAAAGGCTTAAAGCCCGGTCAGAATCGTGACTGTGTCGCCAGCTTTGACCGTTGTGCCGCTAGATGGGCTCATCTGAATCACATTATTAGAGCTCGCTCCACCAGTCTGGTTAACTTTCAGACCTAAGTTCTCAAGAGCAGACCGAGCAGCGTCGCCTGTGCGCCCCACAACGTCTGGCAGCACTACCGGCTGCTGCCCCTTTGAAACCTTGATTGTTATCGTCGAACCTGGAGCTGCTGAAGTCTCTGCCCGTGGATCGCTTCCAACGGCAAGACCTTCAGACAATGCTGCGGTAAAAATTCGCTCCACTGTTGTCTCAAACCCAAGCTCCTCTAACACCTCGGCCGCACTTCCGGGGCTCAGTCCATAAACGTTAGGAATTTCGATTGGTTCAGCACCATCTGATACTCTCAGCTGAACTACTGACCCGTTCTCAAGGTTTACAGTCTCAGAAGATATATCTTCACCGTCGTACAGAACAGCAGTTACAATACCCTTCGCTGTGTTGTTATCGAAAACCACGATACGTTCACCTAGAGACAAACCGGCTGAGGCAACAAGCGCCTCAGCTTCGGCCACAGAACGCCCAACCACATTAGGTACAAGGCCTAGTTCCTGACCATCCGATACTGTGAGGTTAACTACTTCACTCGATTTAAGCAGTTGGCCACTTTCAACATCCTGCGTCAGCACTTCACCAATCACAGTGTCGTTCTGTCGCTGTCTAGAAACCTCAACGTCCCAACCCAATTCAGAAAGAATCTCTATTGCTTGTGCCTCTGGTAAACCTTCAACATCAGGCACTTCCATTGCCTGCGGCAAGATAAGACTCAAAGAACCGACTCGTTCGGTTTCTTCCGAAAGTGATCCAATAAATAGCCAGAGACAAAGCCCCATTCCGATAATCGAAGCCGCAGCAAACAGCAATCTACGAAGGTTGTCTTCAACGAAGCCGAACAGCCCTTCTCTGATTTCCTCAAATCGACCTGGAACAACGTAGACATCTGAGATCAAATCTTTATCGACAAGCTCTAAATCTACTTCAGTTCGATCTTGGGCTTCGATTTCAGCCAGATACTGCTCATCAATATTCAACTCCACCAGCTGCAGCGGAGATGGAGGTTCGAGCTCTACTACGATCTTTTCTAAAGCAGCTATGCACTCGGTTGCTGTTGGCCTTGAAGCCGGATCAACCGCACAGCACGAGTTAATAAGAGCGGCGAACTTTTCTGATTGATGCAGCTCTATAGAAACATCAGATTCTTGTCGCAAAGCAATCGTCTCAAAGGCATCCTGCCCAGACAGCGGTACTTGCCCTGTGACCATCTCTGCTAAACAAAGCCCAAGCGAATAAATATCTGAGCGAGAGTCAACTGGCTGATCTCCAGATCTGCGTTTCATTTGTTCGGGAGCAGCATACCGTACTGTACCGACAAAGGTTCCAGTAAGTTCGGTCCATGAAGACTCAGCAACGGCTCTCGCCACACCAAAGTCTGCAATACGAAGACGGCCCGCTTGATCGAATAACAGGTTGGCTGGCTTTATATCTCTGTGGACCAGGTCTTGGGCGTGTGCTGCCTCTAATCCTGAGGCAGCTTGCAAACCAACAGAAACAGCCTGTGCTGCGTCAATGGTGCCTTGTTCTTGCAGCACTGATCTAAGGGTCCCACCTCGAAGCAACTCAGTAACTAGATAGACCCCATCATCTTGACCCCAATCATATATTGCCAGAATATGTTGGTGGTTGAGTTGGGCAGAGATCTGGGCCTCAGACTTGAACAGGTTGAGAAACTTGTCATCATCAGACAGCGCTGGCCGAAGGCGTTTCAACGCAACCCGTCTGGAAAGAACTCGATCCATCGCAATGTACACATCCGCCGACACGCCAGAACCAATAGCTGTTAAAAGCTCATAACGGCCCCCAAGCAGGGTGCGGGTTGCAATCATCTCTGCCATGTAATAAGTCTTTGATCAATGGATTAGCGGGTAAGGTATATCTTAGCCGCCAAAGGAGTCGCTTATGTCAGCTATCTTAAGCAAAAACATCCTGATTGGAATTGGGGCTTTGATTGCCGGAGTCCTAGTTCTACTGCTAGCCACAAGCCGTAACGGCTCAGAACCCACTGCCACAGAAGGCTTCATCCTTTCTGGCAACCCAACAACTCAAGATGTTCAAGCTCCGAAAGCACTAAACCCATCAGGAACAGCGCCCGCCGACTTGATAAAAGGCTTCCTACCACAAGGTGGGACTGGTGCTGCATGTTCTGAAGACGTCGGGGTACTTCTAGCACAAGGATATTCCGCCACCCTCACAATCAATGGAGTTTCCCTGGCTCCAGAAGATCTAAATGTCAATCTCGAGGCAGATGGAACGGTATCTAACGTCATCACAGCGACTCGTTCCAAAGGTCAGTTTTCATTTAAACCTGGAACTGATTGCCCTAAGGGAGAACTAATCCGCCCTACCAATAATGCGTTGACCGTTTGCGTTTGGGCTAACTCTGACGTCAGTAGATCTTGTGTGTTGACAGAGACCTACCGATTTGACGCTATCTAGACACAGCCCTGATCGCCAGCGCCTCGTAAACAAAGATCAGTGACTTCTACAGACTTAAGAACGATAGCTTCGCCGCTTTCATCTTCTACTCCAAAGACCTGAAGCCTCGACCCTTTTGCTGCGTCATCAGCTAGACCAATAACATCGTAAGTTACGGTGTAAAGGTCACCTATCTCTACCTCGCTAACCTGTATCACTTCGCTTTGTACATCTTGTGACACAAACTGCTGAGAAACGAAATCGGCTAGATCTATTAAGGTTTCAGCAGCAGGCAACTCGCCATCGTTCGCTGCGACAACATCTGATGTTTCATCGAAGGTGAGTCCCTCGTATGCAACGAACCGAGAATTGATCCAACCCGTCTCGCCTCTGAACTCAACCTCATACCAGTAAGACCCAGACACTTCCCAAGTTCGTCCTGTTGAGGTGAGTTCGTCTCCAGTTGGACGAGCCCCCAACAAGATTTCAGCAGATGCAGAAGGAGTAGCCCTAAGGTTAAGCAAATCGTTGTAAGCAACACCCACGACTATAAAGTTTTCGCCCTTTTGAGCAAATAGCTCGGCTTCCTCACCGTCCCATATTTCACTGCTGGCATCAGCTCCTGCTTGCTCTAATGATGTAGTTGTTTCTTCAGCTCCTTCAGGTTCTGACTGGGTGCCAGTTGTTTCAAAATCAGCCGGTTCGGTGGCTACTGAGTCCTCTGAAGATGCATTGGAGCAGCCGGCCACAACAAGAGATAAAGCAAGAGATAATTTCAGGAACGTTGTCATGCTTTAGCTTATCGAGGGGTTGAGACAGTTCCGGTATCTAGCAACTGCTGAAACTTATCAGATGAAATCACCGGGATACCAAGCTCCTCTGCTTTAGAAATCTTTGAGGCGCCGGGGTTTTCACCGAGAACCACATAGTCGGTCTTGTTTGAAACTGACCCTGGACTCTTTCCACCGCGCTCTTTCACAGCGTCTTGTGCTCCAGTGCGCGAGTATCCTTCGACTGTTCCTGAAATAACTATCGACTTGCCTTCTAAAGTTTGCCGAAGGCTGGATTGCTCTGGCCCTTCAAGGTTTACGCCAGCTTCACGGAGTCTTCTTATGAGATCTTTGGCAACTTCGGTGGCAAAGAAGGCTTCGACGCTTTCGCCAATCTTGGCGCCCACTCCTTCTACCTCAGCAATCTCAGTATCTTTTGCGTGAGCAATTGCATCGAGATGGCCAAAATGCTCTGCCAGGGCCGTGGCCCCACTAGGCCCAAGGTGTCGAATGCCAAACCCTACAAGCAAACTGGCTAGAGGCTTCTCTTTGGATTTCTCAATACTGGTTTGAAGATTACTAACTGAAATCGAGCCAAAGCCCGCCAAATTTCCGACTGCCTCCCAATCCATGAAGTAGATGTCAGCAACATCAGAAATGAGCTCCTCTTTCAAAAATAATGCCACCGTGCTTTCGCCAAAACCTTCAATATCCATGGCAGTTCTAGACGTAAAGTACTCGATGCGGGCTTGCTGCTGAGCTGGGCAAACAAAGTTCTCACAATAGTTGTTGGCTTCGCCCTCAGGCCGTCTAAGAGGTTCTCCACATGAGGTGCACTCTGTTGGAAAGTGCCACGGTTTAGAGGACGTTGGGCGAAGTGATTCAACAGGACGCAGTACTTCAGGGATAACATCACCAGCCTTGCGAACCACCACTGTATCGCCCGGTCTAACTCCCTTCAGCGCCACCTGGTCTTGATTGTGCAAGGTTGCCATCTGCACGGTTGATCCCCCAACAAAAACTGGTTCTAGTACGGCAAACGGTGTTGCCTTGCCTGTACGACCGATAGAGACATGTATGTCTAGGAGTTTGGTTTCCTTTTCTTCTGGAGGATACTTGAATGCTATTGCCCAGCGCGGTGCACGAGCGGTTGCCCCCAAGGCTTCCTGCTTTGTGTAGTCATCAACCTTGACCACTACTCCGTCAATTTCATAATCAAGATCGTGCCTGTTCTGTAAGCCCCAAGCTATGTATTCGTCAACCTCACTGATTGATGCAACATATTTTCGTTCTGGATTAACTGGAAAACCTAGTGAGTCGAGCCAGTCAAGAGCTTGTGAGTGACTGGTAAGGTTTGCTTCGTCAGCACCAGCACCCAGTTGATAGGCCCAAAAGGACAGATTTCGACTGCGAGTTATTTCAGGATTCTTCTGGCGTAGCGAACCCGCAGCAGTATTTCGAGGGTTTGCGTATCTTGGCAAGCCAGCTTCGGTCTGCGCTTCGTTAAGCGCCTCGAACGTAGCGATGTCCATATATATTTCGCCACGCACTTCCACCACATCAGGCACACCCGAGGGCAAACGATCGGGAATCGAATTGATCGTCTTGACATTGAGTGTGATGTCTTCTCCAACTACACCATTGCCTCTAGTTGCTGCCTGAACTAAAGCGCCCGACTCATAACGCAGCGAACAGGCAACACCATCGATTTTCAATTCACAGACATACCTTCCCACGGCATCACCAAGCTGTTTGTCGATTCTTTCATTCCAAGCCGCAAGCTCTTCAGCATCAAAGGCATTGTCGAGACTTAACATTTTCGACGAATGCGACACCTCTTCAAAAGTGTTTTCAGCTTTTGCCCCAATAGAAAGGTTGGCCAAGTTGGCCAGCTCAGGAAACTCCTCTAGTAGTTGATTCAGCTCAACATTAAGCGCATCAAAGGCAGCATCGGTAATCTCAGGTGCATCAAAGCCGTGATAGAGCTGATTGTGGCGATTGATTTCGGCGCTCAGCTCAAGGATGCGGGTTTTGGGGTCAGATATAGTCATTTCGGCCCAGAATAGCTCAATAGTTCGACACTTTTATCGCCTAGCTATAGATTCCAATTGCATTAATTCAGTTGGGTGATCCTTGACTTTGCCTAAAGAACTTGAAAGATTCGTCGATAGCGCATGTATACGACTCCCGAATGAGGTCAAACAAAATGTACGAATCAAGTGGTTCAGAGAAGAAAAAGAACGGACTAGTCCCAATCCTGGCACTCGTTGGCATTGTCTTGCTGGCAGGGTTGGTGTTCCTCTTAACTCGTGGCGATTCCGATAGCGTAAGTTCAGCGCCAATTGGTGAAGCTGTTGATTCATCCGTGACCACTGCAGGCAATGGTGGAACAGAACAGACAACGGGCTCGACCTCAGGTGCATTTGAGATGGGCACTACAGAAGGCCTGAAGTTTAAGACCGACGAGTTCAACTTCGGCGCTATTGGAACTGCCGACCCCACAACAGCAGCCACTCTTGAGGCTGTAATAAATGCCACCTATGTCGATCCAACACCAACGCTTTGGTCTCCAACTGTGAGCAACGAAATTGCGGTTGATCCTAGCGCTACTACCCCACCTAACTTGCAAGTTATAGCTGGACTGGTCAACCGACTTTCAGGCAGTGTGCAAAATGCTGAGCTTGAAATTGTGGGACAGAAGATTGTCATCGGTGGAACAGCCGCCAGCGCTGAAACTCTTGCCGAGCTGAATGGTCTAGTTGCTGCTGGACAGTGGCCAGAAGTTGAAAATAACCTGGTGGCGGCAAGCGGCCTCCAATCTGAGATGGAAGCAGTAAACGTGGACGGTGTGACAACAGTTACTGGAACCGTCGGATCTGAAGCTCTCGCTTCTGTGATTCGAGACTCAGCTCCAGTCCTGTTCGGTGAAAGTGCTGTGGTTGGTGAAGTTGCAGTAGATCCAAGCCGTTACTATGGTGTCTCTTGGAGACGCTACCCAACTTTCATTGCCGGAATGGCTAACTTCCAAAACTGGGAAGCTGGTTCTCAGAACGGTGAGCCATACGCTGTGATTCGTGAAGGTCTAAACTTCCCATCAGGCTCTGCTTCTTTGGATGCTGGTTCCGCTGCTCGTGTAGCTGGAATTCTTCCGATCATGCTGGCAGGTAGCGGGGAGATTAACATCGTAGGACACACTGACTCTGACGGTGACGACGCTCTTAACCAGACCTTGAGCGAGAACCGTGCCCGTGCAGTTATTGGGGCTTTAGTTGCTGGTGCTGAACAAGCTGCCGGACCAGACGCTGCTGCTGCCTTGGAAGCTCGCCTTGTACCAGTTGGTCGTGGTGAATCAGAGCCAGTTGCCACAAACGACACTGATGCTGGTAAGGCTCAAAACCGTCGTGTTGAGGTTCGCATCGGCTAAATCGATTCTCATGCCCTAGACTAAGGGCTGTGAGTATCGAGACCAAGCTGCTTTGGCTTATTCGAGGGCTATGGGTGGGCGCAGCTGTAGTCGCCTTGATGACCTTGGCTGAAACCTTACAAGAACTAGGCACTACCCAAGTCGTTGCCATAGTTGTACCCCTGTGGCTCTGCTGGCTTGGAGGTTTTGTCGGGTTATTGGTTCCATCCAACCTCAGCCTGACGACCATCCGTGTTGTAAGCCCAATATTGACAGCCGTTTGGATCAGTTTGGCAATCGATTGGCAGACAGCAATGGCTGCGGCAGCAACCAGCTCTGTGCTACTACTTTTGATATATAGTCATCGGTTTGGTTTTGCCATGGTCAACGGTTCTGCTTATGGATCAGAAAAACGTTACCTTCTTGCTCCTCCTGTGCCGGCCGTCGCTGTTGTGAACGTTTGTGGCGCAGCCTCCATTGTTGCAGCGATCTGGTCTGTCAGGTTAATCCAGGGCGGTTCTGTTTGGATAATCGCAGCAGCCGCACTGTTCGCCGCAGCCACGTTCGTCCTCACCCGATTCTCACACCAACTTTCATTACGCTGGATTGTCTTCGTACCTGCCGGTTTAGTAGTGCATGACCCAATAGCACTATCGCACTCTGCTTTGTTCAGAAGACCAGAAATAGAGTACTTAACCACAAGCCAATCGGGCACTGTCGATGATTCCACACTCGATCTTTCAATGGGCGCTCCAGGGCTGTCATCGAGTATCCAAACAAAAGATGAACTCGTTATAGATCTTCGATCTCAAGAACCAGTTAAGGCGACGAACATTAGAGTCACTCCGTCTGCCCCTGGAGCACTGCTAAAACAGGCCCGACTAAGAGGAATCAAAACCAAAGTCGACCAATAGGGACGCGGTATCTTGCCGCGCCTTACCCTTATTTGACTCGTGGAGCCGCTGCTTTAGTCAGTCGGTCAAGCACGGCTTCGATAATGTCACCTTCCGAAGGCGGAACAATGAATAGCGTGTCTAGTTTCTTGTAGTCAGCTTCGCGCAGCACAGCATAGAGACCTCTGGCGTAGCCTTCGGCGTCTTGTGGCATCGTCCATGAAACTGCGCCCTCGACCACGACGGGCGCTACTACCCCAGCATTGTCTGGCATTTCAAAATCTTCCGCCTGTAGCTCTTCTAAGGCAACGATCCGAATCTTAGCATTCGGAGCGTAATGTGATTTCATCATCCCTGGCGCTCTAGATTCACCAGCTGTCCCATCAACCACTTCGAGGCCTAGGACTTTGTTCATTGCTTCAACGCTAACACCGCCGGGGCGCAGCAAAGTCGGTGCACCCGTAAGATCAATAATCGTCGACTCGACTCCAACCTTGCATTTACCGCCATCGAGAACGTAACCAAGGCTGTCCCCAAGATCCGCAGCAACGTGAGCAGCAGAAGTTGGCGACACCTTACCAAACATGTTGGCGCTAGGACCGGCTATTCCGCCACCGAATGACTCCAGTAGTTGCAGTGCTAGCGGATGGTTAGGGACTCTAATAGCGATCGTTGTTTTCCCACCAACAGCTTCAGAGGCTACCCGGCCGTTTTTGGCCAGAACCATAGTTAACGGACCAGGCCAAAACGCTTTAGCGAGTTTCTCGGCATGTTCGCCAAACTCTCGAACCCAAAGTCTCGCTGCAGCAGCACTGGCGACATGAACAATTAACGGATGATCGCTTGGGCGACCCTTAAGTTCGAAGATCTTTGCAACCGCCTCTGGCGACGTAGCATCAGCACCAAGCCCGTAAACAGTTTCGGTTGGGAAAGCTACAAGCTCCCCTGCTTTCAGGTATTCGACGGCTCTATCAATAGATTCGCCGGTTAGTGTCTTTACCATTCGGCCAGTGCGCCTCCGACAACTAGGTTGTCTTGGTACATAACAATTGATTGACCTGCGGCGACTCTTGGCTGTGGCTGCTCCCAGGTCACGATATAACCGTCACCTGATTTCTGGATTCGACCGTTTCGTGTCTTAGCATGAGCTGCACACTGAAACTCAAACTCGCCAGAAACTTCAGCGTTGGTCCAAACCAGTTGCGAGAGCGGTTGCGATTCTATAAGAAGCTTGGACTTAGGACCGACCTCGACTTTGTTCTCTTTACGGTCGATGTCTACTACATAGCGGCGATCATGGTCACCACCTAGGTTGAGACCTCTACGCTGTCCAAGTGTTACCAACTCGATTGATTCAACTTCGCCAACTGCTTCGTCGTTTTCATCAACTAGCTTCGCCGGAGTTAAAGGTATTCGCTCACCAAGAAACTTTTGGCGGCCTCCAACAGAATGAATAAAGCACACATCTTGTGAGTCAGCTTTGGCAGCTGTCCGAAGCCCAATCTCGGACGCCATTTCACGAACCTTATCTTTGATGGTTATGCCAAGAGGCAGTAGGAGTCGTTTGAGTTGGGCCTGGTCAAGCATGTAAAGGACGTAAGACTGATCCTTTTTCTCATCCGCACCACGGGCAATGTGGTAGCCAGCATCAGTAACTTCAATTGCGGCGTGATGACCTGTTGCTACTTTGTCGATTCCTAGCTCGTCAGCTCTTTGATAAAGCTTGTCGAACTTGATGTGACGGTTACATTCAACGCACGGATTTGGCGTACGTCCGTCAGAGTGATCTTGCACATACGGGTCAACTACAAACTCGTTGAACTCATCGCCAAAGATAAACACGTGATGTTCGATGCCGAGTTGGTCGGCCACACGGCGGGCATCTTCAACATCTGAAATACTGCAACAGCCTGAGTCGGAGTCGCCTCCCCATAGCTTCATTGTCACGCCAATAACTTCGTAGCCTTCATCTTGCAACATCGCTGCGGCTACCGAGGAGTCAACGCCACCAGACATGGCCATGAGAACTTGCTCTTTCATTTTTTAGCCTTTCTAATCTGGTTAACTGATTCGGTCACCTTTTCGATCACATGATCTACTTCGGCTTCAGTTGTTTCGTAACTCAGCGACAACCTCAATGAGCCTGATGCCAGCTCTTTAGAGTATCCGATTGCGGTCAAAACATGACTCGGCTGCATAGCCCCGCTGGCACACGATGATGCTGCTGAGGCCATAATTTCCTCTCGCTCAAGTAGGAAGATTAAAGCTTCAGAAGCGACTTCGGGAAAACAAAAGTGAGCAATGTTTGGCAAGATGTTTAAGCGACCTTCTTGGAACACTGTTTCGACTGCATCCGGCAGGCTTGCTTTAATCCCATTGCTTAGCCGATCACGAAGTTGCTTTACTTCAGAAACCTTGGCGGCTTTTCTTTCAACGGTTGCTACGGCTGCGGCAGCCATCCCGACGATACCGGGAACGTTCAGGGTGCCAGACCGCTTGCCGCGTTCTTGACTGCCTCCAACTAACTGTGGCTCAAGTTGGCAACCTTTTTTAGAAACTAGAACACCAATTCCTTTGGGCCCACCAAACTTGTGAGCACTGAGCGAGACAAGATCCGCTGCTGATGTGATCTCGGACATGTTGAGCCAACAAAAACCTTGCACTGCATCAACGTGAAATAGCGCTGTCGGTAAGTTTTCTCTTACTTGAGCTGCGACTTCTGCAATGGGCTGAAGAGTTCCAATTTCGTTGTTAGCTGCCATGCAGGAAACGACCGACGTAGTTTCTGGAAGGTCTTTAATAGCATCGGCGATTGCGACTCCGCTTTCGTCAACTGGCATGACCGCACCATCAAGACATTCGACTGGTTCGAGAACTGCATGGTGTTCTGTGTTGAAAGTTGCTGGTTTGCGTTCCGCTGTGCTTGGGCCTTTGATTGCGAAATTGTCTGACTCAGTCCCACCTGATGTGAAAATTATTTCGCTTGGTTTCACAGCCAGCAGTTCAGCAAGTTGCTCTCTTGCGTCATCTACTTTGCGGAGAGATTTGCGAGCCATCGAGTGAGACCCCGATGGATTACCATAGAACTCCGAGAATGCAGGAAGCATGGCCTCTAAGGCCTTGGGATGCAGCTTTGTTGTTGCGGCTGAATCGAAATAGTACTCCACCTATATTAGGGTAGAGGCTATGTCAGAAATAGTGGTCAGTACACAGATTCCAGCTCCCCCAGAGGATGTCTGGGCCTATGTTAGAGACATCTCTAGCCATGTCGAATGGATGGCTGATGCCGAGTCGATCACGTTTACTTCTGAGTCGAGCGAAGGAGTTGGAACCAGCTTTGACTGTGTAACCAAAGTTGGACCCATCAAGCTGTTGGACAAGATGGAGATTACTGAGTGGGAAGCCAACAAAGCTATGGGTGTCAAGCACTCAGGCATTGTCACCGGGACCGGTGTTTTCACGCTCGACCCTTCCGAGGTTGGCACCGAATTCACGTGGAGCGAGAAGCTAGAGTTTCCACTCATTCTTGGAGGCAAACTTGGTGCCTTCTTCGGCCGCCCTATCCTCAAAGCAATCTGGCGCCGCAACCTCAAACGCCTCACTGCTCAGTTCGAGTAACCATTGGGACCAGGTCCCTTTCCTTACCAACCGTCACCCCGGCCACCGTGCCAGGATCTCAGCAACTATCCGTCTTGGATACTGTAGGGACAGCCCTATTCGGCTTTTATTGTCATCCAGAGGCCCCTCGATGGGGCCGTGGGATCTCTATTGCTTGTCTGTGAAAGTTCGTCAGAGATCCTCTCTCAGCATCGAGCGAGCCCAGAATAACAGCTGGCGTTTATGAGTACTACCTCCCCACTTTGTGGACACTTAGTACCGTCCCCAGTGTCCTAAATCACGGGGCCGAAATAGGCTGCGACTGTTGCCGAAGCAGCTAGTGCGACAACCAACAAAGCCGCAAGAGCGTTGCGTTCTGATTTCCGAGCCTGGTCTTGGACAGCTCCGGCCAGTGACAAAGCAACAAGTCCACCACCCACAAATCCACCAAGATGACCCCAGAACGATATGCCACCCACTAGCAACGGCAGCCCTAGGTTAAGAGCGATGATGAAACCAAGAGAGCTTCCAAATATAGACAACCCGCGTTCCCTATAGGCAACGGCTAGCCCCGCGACAATTCCAAGCACAGCTCCAGAAGCGCCAAGGGTTGGAGCAGTCCAGTCGAAGACAGAAACTGCCAAGCTGCCACCAAAGAGCCCGCCCAAGAAAATCAGTGCGTAACGGAATCTTCCAGCTGTTGGTTCCAAGGCTTGACCCAAGACCCAAAGTGCGTAACCGTTGAAAGCAATATGAATGAAATCGTTGTGAGCTAGACCTGAGGTTAAAACCCTCCAAAGCTCCCCTTCTGCCACGGCCGGACCGAACAGCAAAACATCGACCGTATTTTGTTCGAAATCACTAAGCTGCCACAAGAAAACTGCTCCAATGACGCCTAGAACAGCCTTAGTCACATGCATCGCTGAGCGCATTGCACCAGGGCCCCGATATACCTTCTGTGCTCCAGAGGACGTGCAGTCAGGGCAGTGAAAACCGACCGAAGCTGAGTTCATGCAGCTTGGGCAGATTGGTTTGTCACAGCGTTGACAGCCGACAGCTGCTGGCCGACTAGCATGTTTGAAGCATTTTGTGTCTTCTGTAATCAATTTAACCTCACCCTTAGAACCCGCTATTCTAGCTGGATATTCCAACCAAATGAAGATACGACAGCAACTGATGCCCCATATTTCACGCTATTTCCCCTAAACTAGGACTATAGGCAAACGAACTCATTCGGGTGCCAGTTAAGGAGAACATACTCATGTTGAAAGAATTTATGGGTTTCTTGAAGAAATTCAACGTAATCCCTGTGGCAGTAGGCCTAGTCCTCGCACTTGCCTTCGCACCAGTAGTGGAAGCTGTTGTGGACCTAATCCTACAGATCGTAGGTAAGATCGCTGGAACTGAAGATCCAGGCTCTTTCGTAGCAGATCTAGATATAGCAGGAATCGTTGTTGGACCAGTTCTTCAACAGCTCATCACATTCACAATGATTGCGTTCGTTGTGTTCCTCATCGTTAAGAGCCTCAACAAGGCTGGCGCAGACACAGCAGCTGCTGCTACCCCAGATCAGGCACTCTTGACTGAAATCCGAGACCTACTCAAGAAGTAAGAATCTCAAATACTTTGAAGAATGAGCCTCGCTTGTGCACTGCACGGCGGGGCTCATTTCGTTTTTTGGGCTTGTCAATAGGTGGTGCTCTATTAGCCTCATCGCCGCCACCGTTTCAAAAGCCGCTAGCACTCCAATAGCAACTTAAGTGCATTGCCCTTACAATATATGACGTGGCGGTTGAAGATAAAGCTCTAGTAGCGTTCGATCTACAGGTCTATATTTCTTATCTGACAGGCTCCCCGGACCTAAGTCCGGAGCTGGTTGAATTCATCAAAAAGTATCGCTCCACCACCCCTGGTGACATCAAGATATTTCTTTCTGATCAAGCAGTGAGCGATATCGATGCAGTTATGTCTGTCAGTCCACAACAAATGAGGGAATGTCCGCCTCCTGGCAGCAAAGAACACAAACAAATCTTGAACAATCTTGAGAATCTCTACAAGTTTGGCGAAACAGAAGCTGCGGCCCTTCGTGACAAGGCTTCCAGGATGAAGAATCCTGAAGTAAAGAAGCAATACGAAGACCGTGCAGCGAAGATGATGATTTGGGCGAAAGCACTAAAAACGGAATTGGGTTCTGAACGGCACCCGGTAGCTATGGCACAAATTGACGCCGTAACACAAGCTGCAGATGGGCTAACTAAAGAGCTCCGCATAAGACTCGACACGTTAAAGGAAGATTACGGTTCAGTAAAGGCTGATAAGAAAGATTTCGCCGAAGCAAAGAAATTCTGTCTCGACCGATTTGGCAAACCAGATGAAGAAGATGCTCACCGGCTAGCTGAAGCTTGGGCTCATGGTGCACATGCCATCGTTACTGACGACAGAACTTTTCTTCAGGCGCGCTCTACACCACCTAACTTTCCACTACCCATATTCTGGTCTTTGGAAGACTTCAGCAACCTTGATGTAGCATCCCTAAGAGCAGCAATAACTTGGTCTGAGAGCAACCAAACTCAGAGAGCATACTTTGCCAAGGTAGCCGATCCCGTACGGTTGTTCGGCCATGACGCTGGCCTTCGAAGCGTTAATCCAGATCTAAACAGCCAAGAGGTGTGGATTACAATCTCGATAACCTCGGTGGACGAATTTGGTGAAGACGAAGAATTTGACCCAATCGTATCTGAAGTTAAGGTGAGGGGAAGATACTTCACTTCGACTGCTGCAGTGGTCGATGCTGTGGTTGAGACTGATGCAATTGGATCAGTCGAGGCAGCAGTAGGGCTGGTAGAAGATTTCGAAGTTCTCCACGGTGTCAAGATTACACGGGTTGCAATCATAGTTGAAGACGCACTTTACAATAATCCTGATTTCAACAATTTCGTTCACGAAGAACTCGCGGGAACGGCAGAATATGGAGTAGAAGTTCATCTTCCGCTCATATTGAGAGCATCAGAGTCAGAGCGAACAATTTTCGGAGATGATCAAACAA
>JAHDFH010000090.1:0-4820 GCA_020628305.1 Acidimicrobiales bacterium
TGGATGCTCAGTTCTCGTCAACGTTCGCTCAGTACAGCGTTTTTAAACACGCTGCATAAACAGATGTTTTGCGATGTTTGGGCGTGGGCCGGTGTTTTTCGTTCAACGGGTAAAAATATCGGCGTTGAAGCACACCTCATCAGCACAGAACTGAAAAACCTCGTGGAGGATTGTCTTACCCAGATTGAATTTGGCTCTTATGGGTTTGATGAAATCGCGGCTCGATTCCATCACCGCTTAGTCTGGATCCACGCCTACCCCAACGGAAATGGACGTCACGCACGGCTCGCAACCGACTGGTTGCTGATGTCACAAGGTCAAGAGCAATTTACTTGGGGTCGAGCCAATATCCTCTCCGCAGGGAAAGCTCGTACGCACTATATTCAGGCCCTACGTGAGGCTGACAAACACAACTACACACGCTTACTGGACTTTGTACGTTCCTAGATTGAAGCACGATGGAAGAATGACAACCACAAACTCTGAAGGTCTGCAAAACCGTCGTGTTTTTTTATGCGTCGAACAATGATGTGACACAGCTCGCTCATGATCATGATAAGCAAGCCTGCAGAACTCACTAAACGAATCTGGTGGCCGTTGGGCATTGCCAAAATTTACTAACTGATCAGTTCGAACACATCCTGTTAGAATCGCGCACCCAATCGGGCGGGTCCTTAGAATCCCTTTCGCAGAAATACCTTTCACCCCTATGGAATGGATCCTATTTGTATTCGCCACCGCGCTTACCGCCACGATTTTTCCTGCTGTCCATAAATGAGAAATGATAAGGACCGCCCCATTTCGCTTATTGGATTGGTTAGTAAAATACAGCCGTCTAGGGGTGAACACAGGAAACGGAGAATATCGTACGTTAACGTACGCTATACAAGGTACATAAGCAGTACCAATTGAACCTCTGCGATATTCATGAGTATAAGTTATTGTTTTTTATAGCCACGGTTGCGTCCAATTTAGACTACAGATCAATTGGGACGACTATCATAGATCGTAAGTTGAAGATAATATAGAAATTAAAATGGATAATATATTATCCGTGTAGATTTTCTATGATCCAATCATTCCATTTTCTTCCCAGCTGTTTATCTGCAATTGCTTCGATGAGATAGCGGCGCGTCCATTGTGTTGCGTTCTTACGCCCAGGTTGGTCACCCAGATTGGATGTAACTGTATCCTGAAGCCATTCACGCACAGCACTATGCGCGTATTCATCGTCAGGCCGGTACTTGAGTTTGATAGCTAACAACTCGAACAAGATGCTATCCACTGAAATGGTGGTACGTTTTTTACCAAACCAGATGTGAAATCGTTTTTGATCGGACATAAGGCCTCTCCTTCATGGATACTATATTATCCATGAAGGAGAGGCCTGTCTAGTAGGATTGGATATTAGGATAGTATTTTATCCAGCAAAGCCGAAACTGTAAGAACTTACCTCTATTGAGAGCCCTCCAGAACGAGGCACTGTGCATCAGATGAACATTCTCGGCGAGGCCAGCATCAGTGAATTTAAGGATATTATATTATCCTGCAATATCTCTTAGTGTACGATGTCCCCCGTTTTTTGTGTTCACCCCATATTCATCGCCTTTACCTAAAACGCGATTGTCTTTAGATTGATTGGGCGCAAGACTGTCTGACAACTCTCAATTGGGTGCTAATGGGCTTTGGCAATCGCTGCTAATCTCGACCCGCACACTCGCAAAAACAGGCCAAGTACATCGGGCTTAACGGTCCCGTGTTGGGGTTCCTCTTTTATACCGGTACCGCTTTGCGCCCGGTATAGGGCCACCCCTGCCCGCTCCGTTCCCTACCCGAGCCTGTCATTACTCCTTCTTTGCAGGTCGTTACGATCTGCGAGCACAAGCTCAACCATTAACAACGCAAGGAGAAACTCCATGTCAGAGAAGAATCAGCCATCCCACAATGTCTACACCAACATTGGCGGACACGACAACAAAGTGAAAATAAAGATTGGTGCCGCTTGGAAACACACAAAAGGCGACGGCTTCAATATACAACTGAACGCACTGCCCATTGGTGGCTCTTTGGTAGTCTTCCCAGTCACCGATGCCAACGATGAGAAAGACCGAGCACTGAAACGATTCAAGGGCCATAGATTGGCCCTTGAATTCATCCTGCGAAAAACAGAAGTATTCGGTCGAGTCATCCCATATGAATAACCCTTTAAAATCGATAACCTGTCATCGAATATTATGATGAATACCAGTCGAGCCTAACCGTGGAACACACAGCCGCGAGCTTTCGACGCAAAGTGATCCGCTTATTCTTTGTGTATGCGTACTCAATGCCTGGAATGACTGTTCTTCTATCACCGCAGCTTTTACAGAAATAGTCTTACCTCTAAACTCACCGAAGCAGCACCCTGCTGAAGAGCTACACAGATTCATTGTGGTTGCCAAGCCTCACTTGATCAACTGAAAACCGAAGCTTTTTTCAAGCGCCGACTCTATACCCTTTGTAGAGTCTCAATAGGATGACGCTCACCATCCTTGCCCTGCCATTCGAGTCGCTGTGTCATGTCAAATTGCAGAAAACATTCTGATTTTTTGAGTACAGGTTTCTGCGCAATCCTTTATAGCGCTGTCTTTCATGACCAAATAATTCAGCTGGTTACTCATACATGACTTTTTCAAGGGGATGATTCCTGGGAAAGAAAATCGATGTATCACGCTTTGATTGAACAACAGCGTTTGGTATTACACGAGTAATGAGCGATGCCCGCATGGTCGGATACCAATACATCTAAATTGCTCCGTTTTGAAATGCAAGTAAGTGTACGCCTTAGACGTTCAGCATGCCTGATCGATGACGGGGTGACTGCTAACGATGGGAATTTGGACGAACCCTTAACCCCGCGGTAACCTGCCAGCCGCGTTGCTGCAGGTGTAGTGCGGTACCCACTCCAACCGAGCCGGCCCCGAGAACGGTGATAGATCCAGACATGGGTAAATCATACCTGAGTCTGTCTACCGTGCCTTGAAACCCCGGCTATCTTGCCGGGGTTGCCACTACCGAGCGGGATTATTTGGTGGGTTAGCTTATTCGTACAGGAATTAGATGTTTAGGCTGTCAATGTCAGCTAGCAAGGTACGTCCCGCTTCTTTGGAAATGATGCTAAGCAGAGAATTGTCCTGCAACGCCTGAGTGATGGTCTCATCGTAGTTATAAACGTCGTTACGAAATTGCAGTCGCCCTTTTTCGTCAATGAACGTTGTGAAGTACACGATGTGCGATTCAATGGGACTCTCTAAGTTGTACCAACTCGTTTTCCTTGAGGCCAAGAAATGTTTCGCCCGCGCTGGGTCAACACCGTCTAACTGCATGAGTAGTGACGCCATTTTCTGAGCCTCCTGCAAACGTACACAGCCGTGGCTGTAAGCACGTTGGTCTTTTGCAAACAGACTTTTTGCCTGGGTGTCGTGGTAGTAGATGGCGTATTCATTCGGCATAAGAATTTTCACAGCGCCTAATGCGTTTTTAGGGCCTGACTTTTGGCGAATGGTGTAGCGCAACTTGTCTCGGTAGAACGTATTAGCGGGTAGCTCGTCAAAAGGCACCACGACCGCTTTGTTGTCTTTCCATGCCAACAACTCGTAGTTGTTGCGCTCTAAGTAACCGGGCTTTTCACGTTCCAGTGGTACCAATTCTTTGTTGGCGATGCTGGCTGGCACTGTCCATGTGGGGGCGGCAACAACGTGTTTAATGGATTCACTGAACAGTGGTGTGCGGTGTTTGGTTTTACCAACAACCACGGCCATGTCCGTCACAGTTTCTTCACCGTCGTAAAGGCGTAAACGAAAATCAGGAACATTGGTTACGACGCGTTTTTCGCCAAGGTCTCTTGGCATCCAACGCCAGCGTTCTAAGCTCACCACCACTGATTCGATATCGTCGTATACGGAGCGATTCATAGCCGCTACGGTAGGTTCGTTCAGTTCACCGGTAGCGTCTAAATGATGTCGAGCTTGGAATCGCGCAACCGCTGCTTTAAATTCTTCATCTAATGTGTTGTTCACACCGGAAGAACCTGAGAAGTCACCGGTTTCTAATAGACGTAATTTAGCCGCACGTACCGATTCGTGTTCCTCACCTGGGGTAACAACACGTTCGAACGCAACCGATGTGCGGCCTAAGCCAGTTTGTTTTTCATGCAGTAAGTCTGTCAGTGCATTTTGCAAACGTTTGTAGCTGCTGTGCGTGGGTGCAATGGACGTGAACAACGCATCCACAGACCATTCACCATCCGCCGCGCGCTGGTAAAGCTCACCCAGCTCAGGCTTAGGGGAAGTCATAAAGACATAGTCTTGTATATCTCGGCCTTCGACTAGGCTTGAACCTAAGTGACTGGCCAATTCGAAGTACGCACCGTCTAATAGCGTTTCGAACTTAGCGATTAGCTGCTGTCGCTCGACTAACGATAAGGTACGAGATTTCAGAGCTTGTTGTTGTTCGACTAATGCATTTAAGTTGTAGTTCTCAGGGTTTAACCCGTGAAACACACTGTTCTGCACCTGGTCGATTAATTGTTGGACGTTGTCAGTCAGTTGCCCTTGCGCATTTACCCATGGGCTATCGGATACGACAGCGTTCCATTCGGGCGATTCATCCGATACTTGGCCAAGGCCTGGGATGTTGAAAGCGTTTGCGTCCTGGGCCTTTAGAGATGCCGTAGGTGCGGATAGCAATAGCAGGGCGAAAGCTGCGGCCATCGTCTGCTTAGCGGTATTTTGATTTTTCATTGATCGAGAACTCTGTTGGTTCTTTTTATCGGTCGATGC
>JAHDFH010000090.1:4830-6273 GCA_020628305.1 Acidimicrobiales bacterium
TCACACCGCCACGGTCAGCGCATAGTGTTTTCTCAAAGAGGGAAACGACGAAAAAGGGGATTCCTGAATCCCGGCAATAGCGACTGTGCGACGCGACCGACATTTCGCATCAGCACCATTCGTCGTTTTTGAGAATGGGGGTTTAAGACAGGCCTGAAGGTGGCCAGCGGCGGGAACCAGAGCGGTGTGGAGCTGTAGTTGGCAGGGCCGAGTCTGACCGGGCCCGGCTAGGGTAGAGTAGCTAGCTGAAGTGCTTGCTGAGGCGGGCGTAGCCGCAAGCTAAGGTCTGTCTAGAGGGCTGACTGTGCCGGCATAGTGTTGCTCCAACACATGGGTATAAATTTGAGTGGTCGACACATCGTTCTGGCCTAGCAGTTCTTGGACAGTGCGGATGTCAGTACCGGTACTCAACAAGTGCGTAGCGAACGAGTGCCGGAACGTATGACAGTTCACACACTTGGTATTTAAGCCTTCTAGTTAAACCGCCCGCTTCAATTGTTTTTGAGGGATAGATGGGTGAATGTGGTACCTGACTATTGTTTTAGTTTTTAACGCGAGTATTTTTTGGAACCAAAGACTGGCTTAATAAATTTTGCCTGTCTTTGTTGCTTTGGTCATCTACCACAGTGACACTGAAGTTCTCAGTATCTACATCTTTCACACGCAACCTTAAGCATTCAGAAATTCTTAAGCCACTGCCATAAAGAAGTTGGAGGTTCAGTTGATAACGACCCTAAAGCCGCATCAAGAGATGCGGAACTTCAGTAGGCGTGAGAACAACCGGTAATTGCCGTTGCTTACGCGCAAGTTTAAAACCTAAGTCCCCGAGTTCTTTTTGAAGCACGTGCCGATACATAAACACAATGGCGTTCAAAGCCATCTTTTGAGTGTTAACAGCAACATGCCTATCTTCAGCAAGATGAGTGAGGAAGCTGGTAACCTCAACAGAACCACAGTCTTTTGGATGACGTGTGTCTAATGCGCTCATTGAATTAATCGCTGTCGACGATACACAACTTCTGGATCACCTTTCGAACATCAGCCGGAAATTCGAACAGTGTGATTAAATTGGACCAATGGGCGCGCCATGATTTACTGATTTGCGCGTACTTGTTATCCCACATCTCAGCAAAGCGATCAAGTTCAAGACTGGCTTCTTGCTCAGTAGCTGACTGATAGAAGTGAGACTTTCCCCAACCGATTGTTTACAGTCGGTCTAGAACTGAGCAAACACTGTCGCTAAGAGCGAGTCAGAATTTCTACAGCTACTTTGCTGTCGTAAGCAGTCTCTCCGCAGCATGATTTTCAAATTGATCAACGTCATCGATATAGGGCAGCACAGTTTCAACACGCGTGTGTCTAGACTGAGCAACAAGTTTTAGTAAATTTGCTTTTTCTCTTCCCGCACTTGTGAGAAAACCGCGCCTTAAGCTGTGGCCAGAA
>JAHDFH010000091.1:0-4186 GCA_020628305.1 Acidimicrobiales bacterium
GCCATGTGATATTCTCCCATAATACTGAATTAAAAGGAGAATTCATTGTATCATGATTGAGAGCGAGACATTCGGTGACGTGACCAACGGCGAGCCACAGAAAACAGGTCTCACCGCTTATCTTCACGAAGAGCTCATCGATGTCCGATTGTCGCTGCGTATTGCCCTTCATCCGGCGCATCCGATGCCGCTTGATGTCCGCTAAGGACATCAGCCTAAACTAGCAAACCCCGCTTTCATGCGGCGATCTTTTTTACAGCACCATGAAGAACAAGAATCAAATAGACAAGCAATCGAGAATGACGCTTGCTTGAGCAAAAGCTTGCCGTCCAAAATTCAGCAACCAGATAAGATCAAAAACTCGCTTAGCTCGACACACAGCTTGCGACCAGTTACCTGACGACGGACAACCTGTGAGAGGAGAGTAAGATGACTAATTTAGGTAGAATGGCTTTGGCCCCAGTACTGCTTGTCTTAGCAGGCAATCAGCAACTGGCTGCGCAGGAAATTTCTCTTTATACGCACGAATATACCAACAAGAGCCTGCCAAAAGATAGAGTACGCCAAGTTTACAGCGGACCATATGTCATGATGAAACTTTGCGCAAAGGATGGAGAGGTTGCTGTTGCAATCAAAAAGCCAAAAGCTGCGCTCGACCTGCCGTACTTCATTGATGCCGGCACATGTGTTTTTAGAGGCGCTGAGATAGTTCAGTTCTTGGGGGGCGATGGGAATTTGATCCTTACAGTCCTGCCCAATGTGAACAACCATTCTTCGCCCTATTAGCGCAGCTGAGGGCGGGTTTGTGCAAGTTTGCCTTTGGTCTCCAGCGCAACCAGCTTGGAGGACATACCGATTCAGCTCGGGAGAACGCATGTTTTGGGCGTCGGCCGCGATAACTCTCAAGAAAAGTCCTGGATCATTTAAATGACCGTGCTGCCGAATGTAAATGCTGCGTCAATTGTCGCCCAATGAATGGGCGTTCACATTCAGCAGTATTATCAGTAAGTCGATTAGCTTATAGAGGTGAAAGCGAGCGTCTTGTTGGGAGCGCAGAGAAGGCGCAACGCAGGATTGCCTAATTTAGCGCTTCGCCTGTTGTGTAGAAAACAATATTCCACTTCAACCGCGATTCTGTTCTATAGGCGCTGACGAGGAACATGCACTGGCTGCGCAGTCAATGTGCCGAACAGGATTTGACTTGTGCCTCTACAAATTCGATTTTACGATACTAGTCCCACAGGTTCGCGCATCAAAATCACCGTCTAACACTCGGTCTGGTTCGTATGCGTGATGGAGATTGTAGCTTCCATCAGCCTGGCGCTTGCAATAGAAATTCCCGTGCACGTTACTTCCACATGTACGGGCTCCAAAACCACCGTCCAAAATGCGATCAGGGTGGCTCGCATGATAAAGATCATACTCGCCATCAGCGTTACGCTTGCAGAAGAAATCAGTGAAAGCTTTTTGCATCGTAGGCTCAGTCTCAGCCGAAACTTGATCGTTCGAAAAACCCAAAGTCAAAATTAGCAATGCAGCCGCAAGCCACGTAAGAGATTGCGAAAATTTCATACCTACTGCTCCTTCTCCCAGTTCCAAGACTGTGAAGGCAGATTGGCCTTGGAACTGCAACCTATGTCAAGTCCGCACTTTGGGGGCGACCGCTGACACAATTTTCACGTGCACTGGCCTCTACAGTCAAATTGAAGGTGCCCTTGGCTAGTTGAGGGGAACTGCTTCAATGCAGGATGCCGCGGATCTTCCTGCCAAGACTGGCTCCTCAGGATTTGACCAATGGAAAAGGCTATAATCTCCATCTGTCTGCCGCTTACAATAGAATTCGCCTCGCACGCTCTTCAAACAACTATCTGCGCTGACGCCGTCCATTAGAGCGAAGCTTGGACTCGAAGCATGAAAAAGGGCGTAGCGGCCATTAGCGGAATTTCTACAGAAGTAGTCTCCTCGCACCCTGCTCGTGCAAGCCGTCGCGCTAAGGCCATTTTGAAGCGCCACATTACTCCGAGATGCGTGATAGAGACTGTATTTATCATCTTTTCTTATGCAGAAAAACTCACCCCTCACTCTCTTAGTACATGCCAACGCCGACAAGTCTTTTTCCAAGGGCATTGCCAAATCGGTTGCATGGTGGAGGTCGTATTTTCCGTGATCTGTGCGCTTGCAAACGAAACCCCTGACTTGAAAACTTGATGACTCCGCTTTTAGAGCGTTGGCCACCGATAGAGGCGAATATGTGAGAAAGGAGGCTATCAAGCCCGTCCCTAGAAGTGCAATTAATCTAAGCATTGCCAGCTGCCCTTGCTGATATAAATGTGAAAATCTTCACCCATATGACCCTCCGAAATTTCTACAGCAAATTGCATCTCTTAATAGACGGGGGCCACCGTCTCTTCCAAGAGCTTCCAAGACACGCAAAACTTTAGGGGATTCCGTATGAGAAAGCTAATCACAGTTACAGTCGCCGCGCTCTGCTTCACCTCCACCGCAGCCCATGCGCAAGGTGATTTCGACTACCAAGTCCGGCTGACAAAGGGCGCGTCCACTACAATTTATGGAAGTCGGCCAGACCCATTCCCAAAGAAGCGAGACAACACCCCATTACACAACCAGCGAGTCATTCAAGATCATCCAACGATCATTCTTTGTCAGGACTCGTCAAAGTTTACTCGCAGCCTCTATGTCAACGTCAATGGCTTACCCTTCATCATGGACAAAGGGGGCTGCATCGCAGTGAAAGGGAGTAGTGTACAGATACCGCAGGACGGCCCTGCAGGGACAAATGCAATACCGGATGGAGTTACGATGATCTTGAATGTTAAGATCGTACAATAGCCGGCAATTCTACTCTAGAAGTTCGATCAGATTATACTAGCACATCGCTTGAGGGCAGTGATCGCAGCCTATTGGTGCTCAGCTCAATGAAAGTAGCTCGGGCAAACAAGGGATAGTTCAGAACACGCAGATCTTGAATAGACGCTGTAGTTTACCTGATCGCTTCCCCGCACGTTTCCGACGAACTAAATTCCAACCTCCCGACAGCGGTGGGGGTTGGCACGGCCATTCCGTTTATGTCGAAGGGTTTCCCTTGCCAGCAAAAAAAGAACTTAGAGGATGAGAGTGTACAGCTCTCTGTCGAGCTGTAACTAGGCCTTTCGCCATTTTGGATAATGACCTCTGAACCATCTGTCCGATAAAGGCTGCCCCCATAGCACAGCAATTGATGAGGATACGGATAGACTTTTGTCGTCTCACGCTCCTCTGCTCGCGCAAACTGATCAGTGCCGACCGCTGCTAAAGTCAAAGAGGCGATTGCCGTGAAACCGAGGAGGCTGTTGCGCATAGAGCCATTTTCCTTCTGTTCTTGTTGTAGATTGCAAGCAATATGATGCTAGCTATCCCATAGCAATGATTAGAAAAATCATCGAGTATTGCGACAACCAGGGCGCTTGACCGCCCACAATCTGTATCAGCGTCTCAGAGAAGGACTGCTCTTGGGTCATGAGCAGGCCAGCCGCTTTTGGGGAAATGCAGCCCAAGCCGATCGAGCCCTTCGGGTCAGCTAGTAGGAAGCGACGATGTTATGCCCATGGGGGTGAAAGCGGATCAGTCCGTTGGCGATTATTGCAATCGTCGGCGAGATGAAGTTCATCGGCACGCGGGACTGCAAAGCCCGAACTGCTGCGGCGGAGCAGAATGATTATGATACCGAGCTCGCAAAGGGGCAGGCAATTAGGGCGCGGACGAACACGTTTGACTTGGTCAATGAGGTCAAGCAAAACGGCCTTTAAGAGAGGGAGGGTTTTAAGCCCAGTTTCCGAAAATCGTGCCTGAGGTCAAAATATGAAGAGTTATGTTGCATTGACGGCGCTGGCTTTGCAGCTCTTCTTAGTCAATCTCTTTTCGATTGCTTCGGCTGTCGATCAGTCCGCTGGCGGCGACGCCTCTTCTGGACAAGTGCTTTGCTATAATGGGTATGTTTATGCATCCAATGGGCGACAGGTTAGGGCCGAGAATGGCAATGCCATTTCTTATGCAGACAACCGCAGCTGTTCGCGCTCGATTTCAGGCAGCCTGCTTTGCTACAACGGGTATGTTTACACATCCAATGGTCGGCAGGTTAGGGCCGAGAATGGCAATGCCATTTCTTATGCAGACAACCGCAGCTGTT
>JAHDFH010000091.1:4286-6266 GCA_020628305.1 Acidimicrobiales bacterium
CGCGCTCGATTGGTGTTAGTTCTCAAAGTCTCGAGTGAATAGGAGTGCTGACTGCCAAATTAAACTCGTTTCTAGTCTGCAGAGTTCGCTCTTCCAATATCGCGCCCAAACCGACTAAGTCGATTGCTCAGCCAACCTAGAACACACTTCTGTCAATACACTTGAAAATCGTATACGTCTTCCCCCTCAATTATGTTCAAACCACACAGCATATCCCAGGGATTTCATATGAAGATTCCATTTTTCGCAGCATTCGCAACGCTCTGTTTCGGCTCCACATTAGCCCATGCACAAGACAGTGTGGTTGTTAAATATGATCCGTCTAAGGATCAATTTTCTGGCGATACAGGGGCGAACAGGGTCTATTCCGGCCAACCAATGCCAATGAAATTGTGCGCAGTAGGAGGGTTTGTTCAAATTAGCCTTTGGTCTCCAGCGCAACCAGCTTGGAGGACCTTCCGACTCAGTTTGGGAGAATGTATGTTTTCGGCGTCGGCCGCGATAACTCTCAAGAAAAGTCCTGGGTCATTAAAAATGACCGTACTGCCAAATGTAAATGCTGCGTCAACTGTCGCTCAGTGATTGGCCGTTCACATTCATCAGTATTATCAGAAAGTCGAGTAGCTTACAGAGGTGAAAGCGAGCGTCTTGCTGGGAGCGCAGAGAATGCACAACGCAGGATTGGCAAATTCAGCGGGCCGACTGTTGTGAACCATTCTGCCCCTCTCCCCTTTGGGGATTATGGTATCGACTTAATGCACTCTTGATTGTTGCTCCACCGAAAGGAAGCTCCGCTCTTAGAGCGCACTCGTTTACCATCGGTTCTATAGAGCACCCCATGAGAGCATATGAAGCTTCCTTTCACCGACCGGACACACTCTTCATTGCTGCTAAATTTGAAGTGATCTCCTTTTTCAGTTCTGACTCTTTGTCCATCCTTTGTGAAAACAATTCCATGAGAGCAGAACAACTCACCGCTTCCATACATCCTGCCGTCTTCCCTCGCCGCCTGCGCATTTGCCTCAGGGGAAACACAAAATAGCAAGGCGAGCATAGCTGCTATTGAGATATTCGCATCCCTCATGACTTTCTCCCAATCGCCGCGGCGCATGCAGGATTGTCTCCGAGAGAAACGGACTTTCCGCTACGGGCATAGGTTACGATATCGCCATCTGAGTTGTAGAGAAAACCATTCGAACAAAACAAGTTCCCAGAGATCGATGCTGAACAGGACTTATTGTCTCCGAGGGAAACGGATTCTCCGCTACGAGCATAGGTCACAATCTTGCCATCTGACGTGTAGAGAAAACCGTTCGAGCAAAACAGATTCCCAGAGATCGATTCTGAACAGGACTTATTGTCTCCGAGGGAAACGGATTCTCCGCTACGAGCATAGGTCACAATCTTGCCATCTGACGTGTAGAGAAAACCGTTCGAGCAAAACAGATTCCCAGAGATCGATTCTGAACAGGACTTATTGTCTCCGAGGGAAACGGATTCTCCGCTACGGGCATAGGTCACAATCTTGCCATCTGACGTGTAGAGAAAACCATTCGAGCAAAAGAGTTGCTTGAGGGATTGGCTCGCTTTCTTCTCTTCCGGTTGTGCAGCTGCCTCTTGTGCATGTGCAACTTGGCTCACCAAGAGGCACAAAGAGAGAATACTCGCTTGGGTCTTAAGATACTTGATTGTCGATCTCCCTCTAAACAGCATCAGCCTTCGTAACCTTCATGCGATACACGAAATATCTGCTATCCAAAATATGAACTCGGCAGCAGAATTATTGTGATCAGGGCACGTCCACAAATGGATCGTGAGCTCAAGGTCGGCTTTCGCGCACGTATTGGCTGAAGAGAATCGTTCCACAAACGGTCCACCTGCTGCCAAAACCGAACCGAGCCCGTGCTAAAATGACCCAATAACCTCTGCAAGCAGCGCATGCTATCGCTGGGCTACGGGCCAAAGCAAACCGATTAGTCT
>JAHDFH010000018.1 GCA_020628305.1 Acidimicrobiales bacterium
GAGCGGCAGTTTTTCAGCGATTCGATAAATTCCAAAAAAGGCTAAACCTTTTGGCTAATTGTGCCGATAATATATTAACGCCAACTTACGGAGAAAACACAACCATGACGAACCAAACATACATTAACGAACTTCAATCATTCAAATTCAACAGCTTTGAGGCAAAGCAGGTCACTCAGCAATTAATCAACTGGCTTAGCTTCGTTAAGGCCCCGCCGGCGGTGTATCCTCACCAAGTAATATCTGCGCAACTAGTAAAGGTTGAACGCTTCACTAAAGTAGCACTCACAAAAGACGTTGTAAAAAAATTGAGCGAGCTTGAAAGGAATCCCACAGACACCGAGCTGATTGCCGCAATTGAAAAGGTTTCGCTTAAACAATGCCGACGACAGTCAAACAATGCGACATCTGACGTTAGCCGACTTATTGACAAAACAGAAATGGATGCCGCGGCTGACTGGTACGACACACTATTCTTTCTATCTATGTAAAGGAACATGAAAATGATCAAAGCGCTTATGAACAAGCTAAACAACAAACTCGATGACTCTGTCATCACCATCACACCAACTGAACGCGAGCGAGTCGAAGTCGGCGATGTCTTTGAGACGTATGCTTTCACCTGCGAAATTACATCTGAAGAGCGCGTTATGGGACTTCGTAACCTTGTGTTCAACATCACCGATTGTTCGGGAGTCATCACGCAAGGAACTGAATTCGAGAAAGACTTTCACGAGAAAGTACTAGGTAAATAACAAATGACGACAACAACTGGAATCGAATACGCAGTCGCAGAACTGCTCAACACGACAAACACGAAAGCGCCGGCTATTGTTGACGACGCAAAATACCCATTCAAATGGTGGCGTGTGATTGTTGAAGACTCTGAGGCTGCAGGTGGAACAACATACGGCGTCTGGCATTGCCGCGATGAAGACGAAGCGATCGCGATTGCTGCTGGCGTTAAGCGTATCTCATACAGATACGTGACGATTGAGCGGTTGCCAAGGGACACTTATCGCTGGTTGGAGTACTGATATGGATAAACAGATAGAAGATGAAGTACGTAAGTACACGGTGTGCGCATTCGTTAGCTTGGTTGCTCTCGTGACTGGGATCGTATCACTGGTGAGCGGCCGTGGCAGCGAGTTCACAGGCAATTATGTGGTGCTCACCTTGGTTGGGGCGGCTTGCCTGGTAGTCACATGGTTTCAGTTAAGGAAGGCGAGCTGATGAAGTGGCGGCTTCATCCCAGGAATGCTCGTGATCGTGGTGTGCGTCGCCGTGGCTTATGGATGCGTAATCCGAACAATCATTCTCAGTTGATACCTATAAGCTATCCAGGCGAGAAGCTGCACCAGAGGTTGCTGGCTGCCGGTTGGATTGAAGTGGATAATCGCCCGAGGAATTGACTAAGCGACGTGTGAAACTAAAAAGCCCGGAGCGCTATGCTCCGGGCTTTTGATTTTCTGAAGTTCAGTTTAGACTGAACCTAAATCCACGCTCGCGTCGAGTGTAGATCCTCCGTCAGTGAACGCGTTAGCCGTCGGATCTTCCGGATAATCAACGCCGTAGACTTTGATGTCGCTATACGTATGTCCTCCTGTGAATGCAAATCCTCGCCGTGACGTCGTGCTAGTTGAGTCGAATTCTAGACTGCCTCCTAGAATTCGGGTTGTCGGCGATGGTTCTTGGAACAAAACACAAGGCCGCAGGTCTGGGTTAGCACCTGATGGATTGTTGTTTTTAACTGTTAGGCTTCCAATTGTCAAGTTTGAGTTTTCCTGGTCAGCTGCCTCACCGGCGTCAATCACCGCGCCATACCCGTGACCTTCAACCCAAACGTCGCCGATACCCGCGGCATTAGAGCTTCCAACGCGGATGCCCGGTGAATTATCGGACAATTCTCCACCGACGCTTCTAATGCTGCCCACGTTCAGGCCGTTGATTTGTGTGGCGCCGAGGCTTCCGTTATCACTCAGTCCACCGACTCTCAGAGCCGTCCCGCAGTTTTGTGCTTCAATGCTTCCGATCGCGATGTTAGAGCTCGACAAGTTGATGTAGCAAAGCTTGCCTCCGCAATCTCGACCTTTCAATGTTGGGACTTGGATATCTGTTACTCTCTGCCATATCCCAAACGAAGGTCCCGTATGCACATTGTCCTGAAACTGAAGGTCGCCTTCAAACACTGTGTGGTTCGAATTGAAGACCAGTAGCTGCTCTAAAGTCCCGAAGTGCTTGCCGAATTTCGCGTTTTTGAATAGATTTCTTTGGTTGATTACAGTGGACGTCGCGGAGTCTGGAACACCCATACTCAATTCCCAGCAATCAACTCCGTTTGTGATCTCGATATCTTCGAACACACAGTCATCAACAAGCCAAGCGCGGAGACCGTGTCCTTGGCGCGTGAACGCTAGGTCGAATTTGAAACCTTTCAGTCTGAAATTCGATATTTTGGAATCACCGAAATTCCCCATCACCCAGTTGTTTGGATTAGATCCAACTAACTCAACAGGCTTATTCCCTGAAGGCCGTAAAGTTACATCAGGAGCCACACCGGCAAGGTTGGTTCGACCATCGACCACTAGATACCGTCCTGACTCCACGACTACTTCGTCGCCGGATTGGGCGTTGTCTAGTGCTTCGTTGATTGCCTCTGCAACCCCGTTGTAGTCTGGTATTGAATAATCGTAGTCAGCGCTGGCGCCGACTGTTAATACTGTCATTTTGATTTTCCTTTACTTAACTGGGCATGCACCTGATGCACACTCATCACTAGACGCCGCGAAATTCTTTTTGCCGGTCTTCGCTAGCGTTTGGTATTCGGACTTTGTTAGGCGCTCATACGGTGCTTGTGGGCGTGAACCGTCTGGCATCACGGTTGTGCCTTTGAGATACTCAATATTGTCCCACAAAGCAGAATGAAGTCGACCTGGATCTAACTTATCTGGGTTGAAATTCACGGTAAACGACACGGCGTTGTCAGACCAGAATTCTTGGACCATCCGCTGAACAGCCAGCATGTCTTCAATTCCGATGTCTTCGACTGATTCAACAAGGTAGTGACGATTTTCGTCAACGTTGAGGAAGATCTCATCTTCGCAGATGAAGTTCACAACCGTTGTGTTCTCGCTGTAGCGACAAGGCTCTGTTGTGATTTCAGGATCTGTAACAAATTTAACGAGCGCCGGATCGTCATTAGCGTACCTGACGCGTCGAATGAAGTACTTCGCGTATATTGGATGGATGCCTTCACTGACGCCAGGAAGCTTTGCGATAGTGCCAGTGGGTGCGATGGTCGTCACTTTGATCGGTTCTGGAATACCGAGCTGCTCAGAGTAAAGAACCGCCTCATTACGGACAATTGCTTGCATCCTAAGAAGCTCTTGCTCGATCCGAAGATCTCCGCCTGCGTCCGAATACTTCACACCGAATCGGTTGATACACCATTCCTGGAAACCGAACAGCCCTACACCGATTCTTCGGTTGCGGTCTACGACCTCCTTGGTCTTGTCTGTAGTGTCTGCGAACGTTGCACGGATCAAGAACCTGGTCATCAACCGAAGGCAGTCGTTCAAGTAGCGCACGTCACCATCGCTGTCTTCCATCTGCGCGAGATTGACGTGTCCTAGATTACAAGGCTCCCAATCTTCGAGCGCTATCTCTCCGCAAGGATTGCTGCTCCGTACGTCACCGTTCTCGCCTTCAGATGCTGCGAATGAGTTGTAGAGTCCAGGCTCTCCATTCGCGTACGCCGACTTGCTGACTGCGGCTTTAAGATCTAGCCCACGCATCGTGTGTTGGCCGAAATCGAACCAGTCTTTGTCGAGCTCGACTGAGATGTTTGTCGTCCAGTGCTCTCCAGTATCTTGTTTGCAATTGATGAAATCAAATATTGCGTCATCATTCCAATGCATTATCGACATTCTGGCAGATCGCCGGACGTTGCCTGAGATGACACAGCGAGCGATATGGTGGTCGATCATCATTGCTTCGCTCCAAGAGAGCCGGTCGCTTGACGTACGATTGACAATAACATCATTTACTGATCTCAGCATGTCGGCCAATGGTCCAGGCCCAGATGCTGTCCCACCAAATCCTTTGATTGCGGTGCCTCGAGATCTCACTTTCGAGAGGTTGATCGTGATGCCTTCTCGCTCGTAATTCTGGTGGACGTCTAGAAGTGCTTTCAACGCGCCGACCCAACCTTCTCGAGAATCATCGACGAGGAAAGTACCAACTTTGCCCTTTGATCCTGTGTACGAAGGTGGCGAAGGATCTGGATTGACCTCATCGACATTAGGATGTTCTGGAACACAGTGGATCCAAAGCTTGACGGGCTTTGCACCATCTGTAAGCTTCGCTTGAGAAACGTATTCTTCAGAGTAGTTTGACCCAACACCTCCACCTTTCATCAGTTCATCAAACATGAAACAGAAATGCTCCGCGAGTGACTTCGTAAACCCAGCTCGAAAGCAGTTGTTCGTGAAGTGCCGGCCTCGAACTCCTGAGACCCAGAGGTGCCTGCCGGCTGGGATGATGTCAAATGCTTCAATTGATTCTTGAAGAGAGATCCGTTCGAGAACAGTATTTCCTTTCTTGTTCGACGGCGCGAGTGAGATATTGCCGGCGACAACACGTCTAACCGTGTCGTGCCAATCTTCATCTGTTCCGTCTTCCATTTTCCTAGAGTACGTTCGTTCGTACACTTCTTGCCCGATCGGGCCCCAATTTGTCATAACTTCTTCCTGGGTAAAAACAAGACGGCCGCGGGATTGCAGCCGTCTTGCTAAAGTATTTTCAATTTCGTCGAGTAGTTTATCTACTCATCAATAAAACAGCGAGCAACAACAATGCTGAGCCGAGCCAATATGTAGCAGGCAGCCACTGGCTGCCGAACGAATACAGCATAAACAACAGAACTGATTGCGCGACCATCACTAAGTTTACCATCTTAGCCAATTCGACAACAGACATCAGAAACCTCGCTGAGTGTAGTTCGTGGCCATCCGTTCGCGATTGATCCGCATTTTGTTCTGGTATGATTCCTTGACTTCGTCATCGCTGATTTCAAGAGCAACCGCGATGTTGCCAACAAAATGCAGCACGTCAACGAGTTCATCGACGACACGCTCCTTATTGTACTCGCCGCGCTTTTTGCTCCATGGCTTCCATGCGACTTCAGCTAGCGACTCTGACAATTCGTCAATCGCTGCTAGATGCATCATCGCTAGATAATCAGCAAGCTCGTCTGGATTCTGTCTGAGATCTTCAAAGTCAAAGCCGAAGCTTTCAACCTGTAAGATCTCAGTTTCTTCAAGCCAGTTGGGGATAGGCATTAGCTGCTGAATGGAGCTTCGGGCGGCGCTGACGTTTCAGGCGCTGCAGCTGGAGGAACATCAGCTACTGGTGGAGGATTGTTTGATGACGCAGGCGCGTTCTCGACTTCTGCATCACTTGGGCGGATGTCTGCAACGTCAGCTTGAGCTTGTCCTTGCCACTCGCGATGTTTCACGGTAATCTCGATCACATTGCCGAGAATTCGCTCGCACTGCTCGACTTCTGAAAGTGATTTCAAAAGGTCCTTAGTGAGGCCTAGAGCCGCAAGATGTCGAAGCCCGATCGATAGCGCTACAGGACTTTCTGGCGATATAACGATGTTTCCGAAGATTAGCTTGCCGCGTTCAGGCCCGGCAGAGATCTCGAAACGATACGCGAGCATCGACTTTCCGCTCTTCGTTTCCTTCCACTCTGCAGACTTCACAAACGCGACGTAGTCACCCGGTGGTGCTGGAGAGAAGTCTTCTGCGTTGTCGAACATTTCGTCCCAATTAACTTGTACCATTGCTGTTCATACTTTCTATGTTGTCTGACATTTTCTGAATGATGTTCACGATGTTTGGATCCCAAACGACGTCTGGCCATTCGCCAGGAAATCTATTCCCAGCATCAACTCTACCATCACCGAGGATCCTTAGTCCACGGCGATTGTTTCCTTGGTCGTCTTTCATTGTGTAGAGAAATGCTGTCGCGTCGAGTTTGTACGAGAGCTTGTCTTTCATTGCTCCTTGTAACATCGGCCGCGATTTGCCATCGCGAAACTGAGTCCCAGCGATGACAATGAAACACTGAAGCTGCGGTTGTCGCTCAACGCAGTCTCGAAGCGTCATGATCATGTCTTCGATTTTGATCAAAATCTTGCCCCAGTCGCGCTGTTCAAGATCTCCTGTTGCCGAGATCTCTCGCTTCAACCGCGACTGATATTCAGTGACAGAATCGAGAACCACCGACGCGAACGGTGTTCCACCCTTCTTGATGTATGAAACGACGGTATCAAGTGCGACTGTTGAATTGATGATCACCTGGCAGATGTCGTGGTCTTCCATCGCCGGTGGATCTTCTTTCATTGGGTCCCAAACGACTTTGCGTCCCGGGACAAACCGCATTCCGCCGGCTTCTGCATCTAAGAACAACACCGGCCCTGGAGCAGTCGAGCCAAGGAATGTCTTCCCAACCTTCGAATCGCCGTGCACGAGCATTGTAATATATGCGTCTGGGCTAATCGTCATTTCAAAGCCTTGCTGATGCCCGCAGTGATGATGTTGAATACCACAACGACGGCAACAGACTCGTACCAACGAACATCAGCAAACAAGTTAATAACTGTGTGTGCTGCTAGGACAGCGATGACAAAGAAGGCGATCGAGACTCCTACAATGAAACTAACTGATTTTACCATTTTTGTACCTTTCAAATTGCTTTCCTGAATCATACCAATCGGAGATGAAATCTTCAACCCGACTTCCATCATCGAACATTGGGCAAACCGCCCGGTACTGACACGCCCAACTGCAGTCTTTCGAAGGTGTTGGGTATACCACAGAGTGGTGTGCAGCACCACCGTCTAGCTTTACTCTGACTTCGTGGATGTCACGGACCATGCCACGAAGCCGCGCTTTGTACGCTTCTATCTGGTGGTCGTTGAATTCGTACTGGTGTTCACTGTAGAACTCTCCGCACTTCCCGTCGTCACTGAGTGTCCGATCTGTTCGTTTAGACTTCTTCAGCATTCGCCAGATGCCACCAACAGGCACATCTCCATTGTTCAGCTTCAGAATCAATGAGTAGTGCAAGAACTGTTCATTGAGCTCTGCCTGTGTTTCAATGTCCGTGAAGTTGCCAACTGTTTTGTAGTCCTTAAAAAAAATGTTTCCGGACTCGTCGACGACACGCTCGTCAAGCTTTCCGCGTAACGTGGTGCCTTCAAATTCAGCTTCAATGAGCTGCTCAGCTTCGACAGCAGTGAGCCATTGGTCTGCACCGGTTTCTTCGAGCCATTGGAAGTATCCTTCGATCATGATCTGCGCCTGCTCAGCTTGTGCTTCGTAGTCATCAATGTAATCAGGATTATCAGCAAATCGCTCGTTTACATCAGCCACAAACTCACTGAGAGTGTCTTCCCAGCTTTCTCCGTTGTGGTCTGCTTCAAGAGCTACGTGGACGAGTGAGCCTAAGCTCGCAGCAGACGGCTTCTGGTATTCTTCTTTCAATCGCAATCCACGATACTCTGAAAGCCACCATTTACGTCGGCAAGTCCGAAACGTTCGCAGCTCTGACTGCGTGATTGTCATTGTCATAACATTTCCTTTAAGCTGTCGCGGGTAATTTCATCGAGCTTTGCTGTCTTGTCTCCGAAAACTTCGTGTGTCCGCTCATCGATGGTGTCTGTTGCGATGATATCAATAATCGTAATATTGTCTGCGGTTTGTCCAACGCGGTTGTTGCGATCTTCTGCTTGGCGGTTTTCAATCATCGACCAGGTGCGATTCAAGAAAATCATAACTGTTGCGGCAGTCAACGTCACGCCTTCGCTCACTGATTGCGTCGTCGCTAGGAAGACTTTCCGCTGGCCTTGCTGGAACTTCTCGATTTCAACTTCTCGCGCGATGCCAGTGACATCACCGGTTACAAATGAGTAAGAGTACGGATCACGTTTCCCGGCTTTAGAGTTGTTGTGTTTGTCGAGTGCGTCCTTAGCAAGGTGCAAAAGCTGTTTTGACCCTGAAAACACGATCACCTGCTCATCGCCGATATCACTAAGAATCGCTAGCATTTCGGCGACCTTGGGTGATGGGTTAGTCATCACAAACCGTTCAGGCTCTCCCTCTGGGGTTTCTAGTTGTTCTAGAGGCGCTGAAGCTAGTTGGATGAGTCTCTGCGCTGCAACAAGTGGATTGACAGCAGAAACAAATCCTCCGTCGATCTTAGCGATCAGATCATCTCGCATTGCCTTGTATACTTTACGGTGCTTCGGAGGAAGTGTCACATGGCGCTCAATGTTTGAAACTTCAATCTTCCGATCCATGATCTCTTGCTTTGTACGTCGAATGAACATGCTGTCGAGCAGGTGATAGAATTCTTGCTGATTCTCAGGTTCTAGGCCCGTGATATCCATTCCGCCAAAAGGTGAGTACCTGGTCGCGCAGTAACGCTCGACGTATGCTCCTTTGGATGGAAACTCATCTGGTGCAATAAAGTGCAGCAGCGCCCATAGATCTCCTGGGTGGTTGCCAATTGGAGTTCCTGTGAGAGCGATCCGGTGTTCGGCGTCAAGCTTCCATATTGCTCGAGTCCACTTTGATTTCGGCGACTTCATGCGGTGAGCCTCGTCGGCTATGATGTAATCAAACTTGACATCGTTCAGATCTTTGTCAACTTTCTCTTTGTCCGAAAGCCGAATGTTGCCGTAGCCTTTCAGGCGAGAGTGCGACTTGAGAAGATCCCAGTTCATAATCAGCACGGCACCTGGTGTCGACTTAGCTTCCGCGATTATCTTCTCACGTGTCTTCACTCCGCCATCAACGACAAATGGCGTGAAGTCTGTCCAATGCTCAATGTGCTTTTTCCATGATGGTTTGACAGACTTAGGGCAAACCACGAGTGACATTCCATCAGGCGACATCTCCATTTGAAGAAGCGCCGATGTCATAACGGTCTTACCTGCGCCCATGTCATCTGCCATAAGAGCCGATCCAGCTGCCTTGAGAAACTCAACACCGGTTGTCTGGAGAGGTAGCAGCTCACCACCTTTGACCTTAAGAGGCGCGCCGGGAGCATCTTTCGCGCTTGCTACCTGTTGGCTTCGCTCGTATCCTTCGCGGCTGAGAGTCTTTATCGCGTCGTCTACTTCAATCTTGTGTCCAGCGAACACTTTCGCGAGCTGGACACACGCCGTGTATGTAGCTGGTAACAGCCAACGTTTCTGCTTCGCGCTGTATCGAGCGCCCGGCACCTGTTTGATGACATGTGTTTCGCGGAAGAGTGTTTCGACTGCGACGTACTTACGATTTCTGTGTTCAAAGATTTCAGCTTTCGCCATCAATAAACCTTTCTGCTTCGATCTGTTTTGTTTGCCAGAGGTATGCTAGCAAATGACGCTTAGCGTCGTTCTCATGATTATTGCCGGGCGTCCACCATCCTAACGCTTTCAACTTGTCGTCGGTCGCGAAAGACTTTATGTTACGCGACTGTATCACTAGTGGATTAAACACCCGTGGATTGTTATGCGTGATGTGGTAGAGTATTCCGATCAAATAAAGTGATTCATACTGCCGAGCTTTGCGGATGGTTTCCTGTGTGATCTTGAAATCTTCGCACACGACAGTGATCTTGTTCTGGAAGAACGTGCGTTCGACTCGGCGCCCAAACGTCTTGAAGTCATTGTGCGTTCCGCTGCACAAAATATCTTCTGATACCACGTCATACATCACCCAGCCGGTGGCTTTGCCGGGGTCAACAGCGAGCACCGGCTTGATAAGCTCATGCATAGTTCTCACCCCATCGATCAACGATCGATCCATCAACAGTGAGAGGTACTGGCAAGCATTCCTCGTTGTCGACGGTCATAACGTCCTTCGCATCACGAAGGACGTCTTCAGCGATGTCTTCAGGGACGTCGAAAATTATTTCGTCGTGCACCGGTAGAACCAGGAATTCACCGAAACCTGCAGCGACAAGCTCTGCTATTTTCATCTTGAGGATGTCAGCGCCCGTTCCCTGGATCACATAGTTGATTAGTTTGTACGAGGCATCAGGCCAGCAGGGCTGGATGCGACCGAAAGCAGTTTGTGCGAACACTCGGCCGTTAGACATTCGGTTCTCACTCGCTCGACTCTCGAGTTGCTTCTGGAACTGCTTCAACCCAGGGTACAGGTCGTTGTATGCCCACATGAACTCTTTAGCTTCCTTCAGACTGATGCCTGCTGTCTCCGCGAGAACTTTCGGGCCTCCAGCGAAAAGCGTCGCGTACACTGCGTTCTTAGTGATCTGCCGTTGCTGTTTCGTGATCTGGTCAACTCCGAAAATCTTGCAGCCCGCGTGTGTATGGATGTCTTCTTGAGTCGCAATGTCTTCCATCAAACCGACGTCTCGTGATAACGACGCAGCTATGCGGAGCTCCATCTGGTCGTAGTCAATCAGAACTAGTTTGTTGCCTTCGCTCGCAGTGAATGCATTGCGGACCAATGCTTCACGCGGGATCTGTTGAAGCGCTGGATTAGACACACTCATCCGCCCGGTGATAGCCGCCAAGGGATTGATGCTTGCGTGTACGTATCCATCATCGTCGACGTTGTCTACAATGTTGCTGAAGTACGCTTTGATGACCTTTTCGGCGTGCTTCATAGACACCACGGCTTTCGCAAGAGGATGATCGATCTTCTCGAGAACACCCTTGGCGACTGAAGGCTTGCCAGTGGGCGTAAACTCTGTCGGAGTCCAGCCATCCGCTTTCAGTGCTTCAGCGAGTTGTTGCGGCGATGTCATATTGAAATCGTCGCCGTACTCTGTTGCTGCCCACGATCGGACTTCACTAACATATTCTGCGAGCTCCGACGACTTCTCTTTACAGTATGCGACGTCTGCTTTGAAGCCTCGCAACTCCATGTTCATCAATGCAATTTGCGCAGACATCTCAACATCGTATAGCCCGCGGTGCTGCCCCATTTCGTCTTCGAGGCGATCGTAAAGCCGAGCAGTCAAAACCGTGTCTAACGCACCATACTGCCAGTATTCTGGACAGTCGTACGGGATTGTTGCCCAGTCCCATCCGTTGGACTTAATAATAGCCGACAGGTCCTTCTGGCTTGCGGACATCCCAGGGCCAAAGTATGCGTCGCAAAGTGGTTTGAGTCCGGTGGGTCTGTGTGGGTCGATCAGATGTGCCATCGTCCGTGTGTCATCGATTGAGTTCACCCGCGGGTGGATGTCCGACTTGATTAGAAACTGCGTGTCAAATTTGAAGTTGTGCATCGCGATTCGGCCGGTATAGTTGTTGAAAATGTCTTCAACCAGACCACTCCAACGATCGAACCGAAGCGCCCAACCTGTCTCAGCATCACCAAACTGCGCTAGTCTGATTTTGTCTTTCCAAGGCTGAAGACCACTTGTTTCAGTGTCGAAAGCTATCGTGCCTTCGCGGCGCTCACCTAGCCACGACATCATCTGATTCGCTTCATCAAACGTCTCAATGTACGTCAACTTAGCCATGCAACTCCCGCCGAAGCTCATCTTCGAAACCGCTCAGGTCTTGCGGGTCGTTCGTCAGGATCCTGCCTGCGGATGCGCGTTTCTCACTGAGTGTGCCGCCCGACAGCCGACTAATGAAGATCTTCGAAGCACCAGACCGAGAATCTAGGAGACCGTTGTACTTCTCGAAATCGCGCTCGTACATGTGGAGCGACCCGGCATTGTGAGTGTACTGTCCTTGCTCGACGCCGAGAATGTCTGCGATCTGTTTCTGCAAGAACGTGAACTGGAACACATCATATGCCAATCCCCACCAGACGTCGTTCGAACGCATCGTGGTCACCATGTGGAGTCGGTCGTCGCGTAGCAAGAACTGAAACCCTGTGGTGCATGGTGTGTCACGAACGTCCCCAAAACCATCATACCGCGGGTCCCAAACCGTTATGATCGCTTGACGGGTGTGATTGTCGGACTTCAGCGCTTCGATCACTTTTGGCAGTTGGTGTTTGATCCGAGGGCCGTATGCCCCATGAAACCACGCCCCGCCGTCTGTAAAGTTCTTGAAGTTCGGAAACTTCGAGATCATCAAGTCAGGATGCGATTCTCCAGCGAAAAGTTGTAGAGCCTCAGCGATACCAATTGCGGCGTTGCAGGACCTTCCTACACCAGTAGGCATATCAGGAAACGCGTCATTGAAAACAATTGAAGCCCCGAGAATTTCCGCCGTGTGTATGCCACGCGGAGAAGACATCACTCCCTGCTTAAGCACTGTCCCGACGATGTCTTTGTATCCGGTTGCGATACTACCGACTTGAATGCGCATGCGCGTAATTGTCCTTTGCCATTGTGATGATTGCAGCCACAGCGGTGTCTGTGCTCACCTTCGTCGTGTTTATTTGTAAGTGAGAGAATGTCTGAGCACTTGCGTCTAGCCTTGCGTACGAGTGCATGATCGCACTTATGTCGTCGATCTCGATGTATTCTCCATCATACCGTTCAACGAGCGTTGGTAGATTGGCAGTGACATGTACGATTGTCCCTCCGCACCGATTGATTTCAGACTCTAAATAGCCGAACTGTGCGCTGTTCAAAGCGCGCCCAACTTCCGGACGATACAACTCCGCGTACACTGCATCGCCCCAATGGAGTCGATCACAAATCACTGTCGCGCCTTTGCGCGCCAAATCAACAACAGCATTCCATTGTTTGAAAGCCTCGCCAACGGGCGCAGGACCGTTGTGTATGTATATCGCGTTAAGCCTTGCTTGCAGCTCTTTCGCGATCGTCGTTTTGCCGGCGCCATCCGGCCCTTCTAACAGTATAAACATCTACAGAAGCCCTCGCTCTTCAGACTCGACGGGCGTCACTCGTCGAATGAACACAATAACAGCACCTACGAGCGACAGGCCTAATGTCGCATACTGAACAACTTCAGAATCAAAAAGCTCTCCTTGGGCAACAACGATTGTTAACATCGTCTGGGCCAGGAGGAGGTAAGTAAGCAAGTTTGTGAGTACAACCTTGATTCTCTTCGGAAGTTCTTGGAGGAGCTTAATCGTCCGGTTAACTTGTGTTCGCATATCATCTCCTAAATGAGTAGAAGCCACAGGCGCGTTTATCACTTGCCTGTGGCTTCTTGCCTGCTTGTTTCGATTTGTTTATTATACCTCGATACGAGACGAGTTTATCGATAATAGCTCGGAATGTCTGGAGTCTTCCTGCGCGCGCGGGAATATTTACCGCATGAATTGCAACGATATTGTTGGTAGAAGATACCTGCGCGACTTTGGTGCTTTCCGTTTTTCGTAAGGTCAGGACTTCCGCAATTCGGGCATCCAGTTGACGAGACAACCAAGTTATCTAGTGGAGCGTAGATCTTGTGCAGATCGTGTTGACTGTTCACATCCTGTTTGCAGTACTTCTCCATTTCTTTTTCGGCTGCTTTCTCACCAGTCATGCACCGATGCCAAAGGTCATGCGACGGTTTATGTTTAGGCGCTATTCCATGGATTTCGCAAAGATCCGCTAATGAGTTAGAGCGGTGATTGCCGTGTTTGCGTGCTAGTTTGACCGTGTCTGTCTGGAGCATCGGCTTCATGGGGCCGAGACCAAACACGAGCCCTTGGCCTTGCATCCACTTGACATCAAACTTGTCGCTGTTGTGTCCGCAAACTCGTTGAACATCATACTTGTCAATAATCTCATAGAAGCGTTCAATAACCGATTTTGAGTCTTTGGGATCAAACCCGAGTGTTGGGTGTACAGGCTCTGCGTGGTCCCAAATCTGAATAGTCTTCGCGCGCTTCCACGTATCAAGGCGATAACCAACCATCATAACATAAGGCTCTTGAATAACCTTCATCGCGTTTGAATCCCATTGACGAAAATGCAGAGCAACCATAGGTGCCGTCTCAATATCGAAGTAAAGTGTTCTCATCGGTTTCGGCTTTCGTTTTCTAGGATGGTTATTCGCAACCGCAGGTCTGCGATCATTTCGTCGCGAATCGCCAGTTGTTCTGTCAGGAATTCGACTTGGTGGAGGTACTGCATTGTTGCATCTTTATTCGCTTTGGCGACTAGGCGGTAAGCAAATACCATAGCGCCGCCGATTCCAGACCACGCCGCGACGTCCGGAATGCTGTTTATTAGTTCTTCCACGGTGCTATTACCTTTGTTGAAATTCCCCATGAGATTATTAGTGCAATCATTGCTAGTCTTTCTGCGACCGCGCCGGTAAGATCTACTCTTCCGCTGATGACAAGGAAGACGAACGCAGCTGTTCGTAGTGAGAAAAGGAAAACTAGCATTGAGACAACGACAGGCAGAAAAGCCTGAGCTCTCAATGACAAAAGAGTGACTACCGCGGCTGCAAACCATAGTGCTCTCAGATAGATGTTTGGAATCGCTGGCTCAAAACTGATAGCAACATCGCTGGCAGCGCCGATTGCCACACATGTTGTTGCTAGCATGACTCCTGTATATTTATGTAATTTCGTCTGTGTAACCAAATCGCTGTCTCTATTTCTGTATTTGAAGTGGAGGAACGACCCAGCGGACGCCGGCTTCACCACTTCCTGATGTTTTTGTGACGGTTAAAAATACTCGTATTGGCTCGTGGAGATTGATCTGCCAGAGATCTTGTCCGATCAACGACGCGATATCCAGATCAACATTCTGTGTTACACTGATCGTCGTCCACGTAAATAGGTCAATTACATTCTGTCCTGCGTAGCTATTCGACTGATCACCACCTAGGGCGATTCGGATCTTTCCTTCTATTCCACCTGATCCGTTGAGGTTCAGACTTGAGCAACTTGCTATGAGGTGAGTACCTGAAAGGAAACTATGTCCAACAAACACGTTCGTTGGAGCATTCAGTGCATTTACGGTTCTATACCCCGATGCCTTCGGACCACCGCCGATAGCTGCCATGGAAAACGGAAGAAGACGGAGCCGATTGAAATCAATTTGTTCTGAACGCTCACGCGTTTTCTTTGGGTTCAATTTATACTCCTACCTACGGCGCGAATGATGTGTTGTAAACATCTTCGTACAAATGAAGGCTTATCGTCGGCTCAGCTCCGAAGCCTAATGTTACACGCCGAACGCGTGTAAATTCTGGAATGGTCATCCCGATTGATTTGACGCGCTGTCCCGGCTCAATGTCAGTGAAAGGGGTTGCGCCCTTTGCTGGACTTAGCTCGAGCGAAATGTCACGCGTTGGGAACTCTCGAGTTCCGGACTCTGCGTGGCGTTCGTCAAATAACTCACTTGATGTCCTTCCGACTCCACTCGTGACAATTTCAAGAGACGGCTGAACTCCCTGCGCGAGAGTCGATAAGTGAGTTTCCAACAAATCACCTGAACGCATACTGACTTCAAACGCTGTTTCGTTGTAGTCAAAGTTGTCTGTTCCGCCTAGAACAGTTTGGTCCGAAATCGAAAAATCAACTTCGGTGTTTGAAAGCTGTTTTAGGTTGAATTGAAACTTCTGCTGGCTCTCATTCCACACTGGACGTAAAACATACGCCTCGCCAAAATGTGAATCAAGAACTTGCTTGATTTCTTGCCAGGTTGATTTATTCGTTGCTGGAAAAAGATGAGGGCCCGATGTTGGGTTGTTCGTTGGGACCGGTCCTGCCATGTTATTATTGATGTTCGGCGGTAACCGCGGAGATGCTGTTCCTGCTTCTGAAACTAGCGACTGGATGACCCCAAAAAGCGGCAACGTCTTTGATCGATTTGTCTTGGTTATTCGACGGTCAAGATAGCCAAATTCACTGACCCCTGCAAGATTGACAACGTTAGTGAACATCGGTTGGCGTTTTGACTTTATTAGCCCGCCGCCTGAGATTTGCTTGTTGCTGCCATCTGCAAAGCGGAATGAAACAACAGCGCCACGCAAATCTACGCCATCTAGCTCATCAGCTTTAGACGAGAAAGACCACGATCCAATTTCGTTTTCAACTCTAGTTATCCTCAAATTATGTGCTGGCAAATCGATGGTGCCCGTTCCATCTGCTCTTGGAAACACTGTAGCGGATACTTCAATCATCTAATCGCCTTTCGATGATAAAGATCCATAGACCACGTCCCTCCGCCGGATGTCTGTCCAGTAACATCAGTGTACACGTCTGTTGAACTATCAACGTTTGACACACTTCGCCATTGCTGCATCGTGAGCTTAGCTCTACTAATGTTCCATAACGACGGAAAGGTTGTCGATGGATGTCGCCAGTAAGCATTGCGAGCAACACCGTCGACAACGAGCTCGAGGTTTGCTGGTATCGGAGTTGGTGGTTTGTCGATGTGTACTTCCATCGTCCATTCATCTACAAAAAATGGGATCCCGCCTACGAATTGAGGTATCTCGGCAGGACCGACACGGAAAACCATATCAGAAGTTAACGTGCTCCAAGGGCCGGTAATCACCGCCACAAAGTCGATATCTACATCATTGACATCATCAAACGATGTGACTGGAGTTGAGACAGATCCCAGCTGGCCCGCTAAGAAAGACAATGTTTCAGACTCAACTGTTGATTGAAGCACGCCGTACGGGCATTCAAAGTCAATTGTAAAGTCAAACAGCCCAAATTCAGTCGCTTCAGACTCGAAAATCATATTGAATGTGAAGTTTCCTGCCGCGAATACTGGATTCCCTTGATTCATTGTTGGTGTCTTCAAGTGCATTCGAACTAGGTACTGCTCACCGAACTCTAAGCCAATCTTTGACATTTTGCGGCAACGAGCATCAAACGCTGCAGCATCTGCATGGCTACCAAGAAACTGCCCGTGAATGGTGTAATTTGCAGGAAGACGCCCACCAGCAGCTTTAAATCCACCGCGAGCGTGGTTTAAGCTGGCCAGAATTCCTGACTGGGTATTTTGGTTAGTTGACATCAACCCATCGACTCTGATAATCGAAGTGTCTTCGTCTCCAATTATAATATCGCTAGGTGCAGATCCCATGTTTGGTGGAGCGGCAAACACGATCTCCCAGTTGTTGAGTGTTAACTCGTCAACGGTCGAATCGATGCTGCCGGCTTCTCCACCTTTGTGCCAGAGGGGTCGGTAAAGGCTCACGATACACCCGCATCTGCTAGTTTGTTGTTGATTTCGTCTATCAAGGCGTCTACGTCCTGAACTCCATAAATATTCATATTGTGCACCACCAACGGAGTGGTTCCTTGTGGGCCGGGAACAGACTTGCCGGCAAACGCCATCGCAAGAGTTTTTCCGGTCTCTTCACGCACGATCTTCTTCATCATACTTTCAGGAGACACGATTTCGCCTTCTCCAATTGTATCACCGACAACAGCCAAAGTTGGATCTTTGACGTAACCACCGGTCGCAAGGTGGGGAATATCAGGAGGGTTGATTGTCATCACTCTTCCCATGAAGTTAATGTCGAACTCCAACGCACGGTTCATTTTGTCAATGACATGTTTGTTGACTGTTCCCTTGATCGCATCCTTAAACTGATTAGCGATAACTCCAGAAACACCGAAGATGCTAGATCCGTTCGTCAGTGAGTCTTTGATTCCACCCCACACGCTTCCTCCTAGAGACTTCGCGGCTTCAAACCAGGTAGGTGCTAAGCTTAGTAGAAGAGAAGGGATTGCGGTAATCGCAGACCATATGTTCGTGAATATGAGTTCACCGATTCCACGGATGATATTCCACCAGCCTTCCCAAACTTTCAAGACGCCGGCCCAAGCTTTGTCCCAATCTCCTGTGAACACACCCGACACGAATGTGATAAGTCCTGAGAGCACATCAAGAACACCGCCGCCAATTCTCATTACACCGTTTAAGGTCGATGCAAAGAAGCTGCCTTCTCCAAATGAGTCTAAAACCCATCCGGAAATGGTTTCTTTGTTCTCACTGAAGAAACCTATGAAAGCCCAGAACGCGTCGCTTGCGGCACTGAATGCCACAACAACGTAATGCTTAAACGATTCCCAAAGAGCACCAGCCTGTTCTCCGAATGCATTGTCCATCTGGGTCTCAACCACACCGATGTTGCTTCGGAACTTGTCCCACTTGTCTTCGTCGAATTCAATGTTGCCGACACGGTCACCAACCTCTTCAGCACTATCTCGAAGCTCTTCGAATCTCTCAACAGCTCCTGGGCCATATTCATCCTTGAACGCTTGGACCTTATCAAAGAACTCGATGATATGCGGAGCGATTTTTCCGCCGATCTCGATCTTCATGTCCTCCCACTGGCTTTTGATGATATCCATCTTAGCTGCGAACGAGTCAAGTTGTTTCGCGGCGATTTCTTCAGTTACACCCGCAGCTGCGTAGAGTTCCTTCTCGTACTCAACAATCTGGCCGGATGATCCTAGAAGCGCCTGAACAGCACCTATGGACTTGTCGGTAAAGCCCAGATCGAGAAGTGTTTGTTTCTTTGCCTTGTCAGAGAGACCATCTAGGGCGCCTTCTAGATCTCCGATTATCGCACCCATGTTATTGAAGTTGCCTTTAGCGTCAAACACGGACACGCCTAGGTCTGAGAACGCTTCGCCGTTCGCGATAGCTTTCGTTTGCATGTCTCGGAGAACGATAGAAAAGAGCGTACCTGCGTATGCTCCTTTAACACCTTGATCAGCGAACACGGCCAAAACTGCGGCGCCTGATTCGATATCCATATTGACATCACGCATCGCTGCGCCGGCCTTGTTTGTGATCGCTTCGCTAAACTGTTCAACTGTTGCGTTAGAAAGTGTATTCGCCTTTACCAAAACGTCACTGACGCGGACAAGGTTTTTGAGGTTCTGCTCACTATCTTCTACGCTCAGTCCAAGAGCACTTTGAGCGTCTGTCACTAAGTCAGTTGCTGTTGCTAAGTCGAACATACCCGCGGTTGCAAATTCCGCAACCTTAGGCAGAGCTGCCAGTGATTCTTCGGCATCAAGACCGGCTGAAGCGAGAAAGAAGAAACCTTCAGCAGCCTCTGATGCCGCAAACCGTGTTGTCTTTCCAATTTCGCGTGCGGCATCCGACATATCATTGCGCATGCCATCAGACAGGTCGCCCATGATCGCTGTCGATTTAGTCATCGCGTCATCAAAGTCGCTAAACGCAGCGACTGAGTCGGCGCCGATTTTCAATCCGACGGCGCCGACAGCTAGCGCAGCGATACCCGCGGTCTTCCCAAGCGTCTCAAGACCTTTTTCGACCTTCTTCTGAGACTTGTCGAACGACCGCGAATCGCCCGTAAATTTGATCTTGATGTCAGCCAATTTATTCTTTCTTGTTCATCAGCTTCGCCATTTCTTCAAGAAGATGGACTGGCGTTTGTTTGTACTCTTGGTAAGACATTCCCCAGTACTTGAGGAACCGAGCTAGCGCCGCTAGCTCTTTTCGCCTTTTGGGCCTGTGTCGCCGTGGTCAAGGTCAACAGGCCAATCGGTTAATTTGCGCGCCTTGATTTCATCAATAGAGACTTCAAGCCCAGTCTGCCGCGCGTGCAGATCGTGCAAGGCGATGACGACTGCTGCAGGGAACGACATCCCTCGGACATTTCCTTCACTGTCTTCTAGCCGCGTCCCAATCGCTGGTAACGCACTAATCGCGACGCCTCCTGAAACTGCCTCGAATCGTTCCATATCCGCGAGAGTCAGATCTTGCAACTTGACTGTGACGGTTGTTGTAGTTTTCTTTGATTTGCTTTTTGATGTTGCCATTTTCAGTACTTCCTACCTAGTCGTTTACTTATTCGATGTATTTCGTCGCGATACACTTTATGGACTAACGGTTCTACTTTCTTAAATCCGCGCAAAATAAAGTGGTTCGGTTTGATATTTCGTGCTTTCCAGCCCCAGTGGATAGGAGCAGCGTAACTTGTGCGGACTTTTGTACCAGCCTTGACACGGCCGGCCGTCTTCAACGGGCGCGGCAAGACCGACCGGCGCAAATCGCCGGTCGGTCCGCGAGGAGCTTCCCGCTGGCCTGCCTTAGCTACAATCGTAGAAGTCACTTTGTGTGCAGGTGACAACTCACTGGTGAGTTTGAGTTTCCGCAGATCGCGCTTCAATTCTTTCAACCCGTTCATTTGGAATTTGAAAGTCGATTGGTTGTCTTTACCCATTATGGCGTTGACTCACCGTTTTCCAAGTCAATCCGCAGTGCGTCTGTGTCGGACACACTAGAAATCGATTCGAAGTTGATCGTCTGCTCGAGGGTATCCATACCTGAAACATTTGGAGTGTCACCGTCGAAACGCACATTGCTCGTCAAGACAAGCGACCTTGAGCTCGTAGGGTTATCAAATGTTAAGACCAGTGTACCTTCGGTGCCATTAACAAAGCGGTTGTAGTTCGTTAGGTTTTCGAATTCCATATTGAGGCTTCCGCTGTACGACCGCTGCCCTGACTCTGTTGCGACTCGAGGCTCACCTGAAGTCGTCGAGCTGCAGATAAAGTGTCGATCAGTCTTAAGTCCGTTGTCACCGTTGAATGAAAAAGATGACACACAATTTTCGACACCCGCGATTGTTAGTCCACCTTGCGTAAACACAAATGGATTGTACGTTGCAGGGTACGCTGCAGTCTCTAGTGATTCTGAAGTAACTTCGTTCCTGCCGACTAAACTCAAGTTCAGCATTAAGAAGTCATCAACGCTTGCTTCAAGTGACCAAGATGCTACCTTCAGACCGTTGTAACTGAATGGATGTACAACACCGTTAACGTCAGGGCGTCCAACTTGCGCAGACAGCGATTTGTCTGACAAGTCACCTGGGGTAAACCTGTGGACCCACGGGCCACCTCCAGTCGTCGACACTGCGCCTAGAGCGTGCTCTAGAAGCATCCCTGTCGACTCTGCGGCTAGTTCAAGACTAACATCGCCGGCGACGCTCCGTTTGCCTTCAGCCCAGCGCCGTTTAGCACGTCTTCCCGGCCGAATACCTTTAGATTCAATCCGTTCAATCGACAAGCTTAACGATTCACTTGTGAACTCATAGAAATTAGTTGGTGCGGTGTAATCGCCGAGAGGTGACTCGAGCGCAAAACCTATTTGGGCGTCTAAGCCCGAACCGATTGCCATTGTTTATTCTTCCTCATTTGTGTTTGCGCTGTCTTCGTCAGTGCTTGTTTCTTCTGTCTTGTTTCCATCTACCTGCTCAAAAAGCCGGCTTGAAATCTCTATGTCGTCAGCCAGTTCAATCACGCCATTAACGTCTGAGCGGACTAGCTTGCCGCCCACTAGGACGTCAACCGGCGGCCCCACTGGTCCCGTGTATTTATAAAATGTCATACTAATCTACTTTCGATGAGAATGCCTAGAGTCATCACGACTCTCCATCCGTGCGTGTTTGCTTCCTGTGTCGAATTCATGCTGAAATTGACAACGCTAGCACGCAACGTCGGCCTCTCTGTTAGGCCAAGGTTGGGATCGTTAGCGATGCTGCTTTCGATGAGCGACTGTATTTCAACTGCAGCAACTTTGGCCGTGGTTGATTCTGCACCCGGACGTGTTGCTATGATTTCGATTTGTTGGATGAATGACTCATCACGAGGCTTTCTTCCTGATTTGTGCGCTGAAAACTCATAGCTGCCGTTCAAAATGTCTCCAACGATGATGTAGTCAGTACCGACAATTGTTGGTGCGTCTGACTCAGTAACTTTCGGAGACTGGCCTTCGTATCGAAAACTATTTGTCGACTCTTGAATCATCTTTTTCAGCGCGGTGCCGACTTCAATTATGCTTGTAGTTTGGCTCATTGGAATGTCCAGCCGCGCCGTAGGTGGTTAAGTAGTGAGTCAACTTCAGGAAGCCCTGTCGGTTTGTCCATCGCGGCGGTTTCAAGATGAAACATTGCCCATTCTGTCTGCATCAAACGCGCTCTGTCAGGAATGCTGGATTCATCGTTGAGCACAATGTACTTCGCGTACGCGATCGCAGCTTTCCGCACAGTTGGACTTAGCTGTGACCCTGAAGCAATAAACTCAACGGTCACGTTGTTGTCCCCTGGGTACTCTGGGCGGCTGAACACTCCGCCGTCTGTGCGACGTATTGTCCCACCACCGAGAAGTGTCGCAGCCGCTGTTTCGCCGTTGACTGCGCAAGAAACTACATCACGAACATCCGTGTTTGAAACTCTAAGGCAGTTCGCGCCGTTTCCTTCGTACGTATTCCGAAAATGCTTTGGCGTGAAATTGATCCTGGTGTAGTCTTCGAAAGTGTATGTAGCTACCGCTCGCGCGTCCTCGAGTTCTTGGTCTGTGTACATTCCGAGATCCGACAGATGCTTCTGCTGCCGAAGCTGTTGAAGCGTGAACAAATGTTCTGACACAACCACGACGGTCGCTGACTCGTTAACCTTTCGAGTGCCGACTAACACACTTATATCGACAGACAGTGTGTCTAACCGATCTAGATGGTCAACTGCATCGAGCTGTATTGTTGCCACTCCTGAAGTAACCGTGATCGTAGGTGTTGGAAGAATCGAACCATCGCTTCTTCTAACTTCTGAGTCTGTGATAACTACGGACTCAGAAGTTACACGTGTCTCGTTTTCGTCAAGAAACGCTATAGTTATTTGTTTATCGTTTTTCATCTTCACGAAGAACATTTTGCATTCTGCTTTCTTGCGTTTTACGCGGCGGCTACTGCTTACTCTAGTGGCACGAGAAGGAATCGAACCTTCTCGCGCCTTTTAAGGCGGTTTACGCCTTTACCTTCACTCCGTCATCTTCAGGAGCTTTCTTCTTAGGTTTGCCACCAAAGATGTTTGACTCTTCGATCGCGCGCTTGATATTGTCATCTTCAGAGTCGTACTCTTTACCTTTGACAATTTCGCCGAACCGACCTACGTGGTCAATCTTCGCTTTGACTTTACCCATTATGGCTGCACCAATGCTTTGTATGCGCCTGTGTTCTGGACAGTCGAGTCTTGGCGATCGTACATGAAGTAACCTACTTGGAGGTTTTCAGCGTACTTTTCATCAAGCCGGACAACACTTGCGCCCTTTACATTTCGAATGACATAGCCTTCACGGAAGTCACCGAACAATGCAGTGGTGTTGGTCGCGGCAATTGTAGAAGCCATGTTCTCGTTGACGGTGTATCCATAACCATGGAGACGGTCAGGAGATCCTGCTTCAAGTGATGGTTGCCAGATTGGTCGACCGTCATTGTCGGTCACTTTGCGAAGCGCCGTAACGATCTTTCGGTGAACCATGAAACCTGCGTTCGACAAGTAGCTTGGATCAACTTCGTCGATCAAGTCAAGCAGTTCGTTGAATTCAATCGCAGTTGCTGAAGCAGCTGTCACACCAGTTGATGCGCCGGTTACGATACCCAACGGTTGGTTTGAGCCGGTTCCGGTAGTCTGGTGACGGCCGTGGATCCGAGCAAGTCGCATCGCAAGCTTGCGAGCTAGGAAGCCCTCAAGGTCGATTTCAGTGTCTTGCAAGAGTTGATAGCTAACACGGATGAGTTTCGATGTGTAGACGTACGAGCCGAGACTTGCCGTCCCAAACGTAGTGTCTTGCTCAGTGACCTGTGCGTGCTCTGCTAGGATTGCACCTTCGTTAGCTGTGTCGTCGTTAGTCATCCAAGGCAGTGTGTTTCCATCTGCAGTGTTGATGACTTCAGCAACAGACGAAACTCCGCCGAATGCCTTCTGAACTTCAACTACTCGGTTCCAGAAACCATCAGGAGCAGTATAACCGCCACCTGCCGGAGTCGTGATTCCTTGAGCGCGCTTTTCCATCAATACACTGCGCTGTTCAGGCGAAAGGCCTGCCGCACCTGCGCGTAGGTACGTTCGGAACACTTCGTCATATTGCTCAGCGTTGACTCCGGTTTCTTCTTCACGCTGTTCGACGAATGCTGCATCTCGAACTTCTGAGTCAAGCAAACGCTCTGCTCGCTCAATCTGCGTCGATAGTGATTCCATGTCGGAATCCATGCGTTCGTATTTTTCGTTCTCTTCTGCAGAGAATGACTCGCCACCGTCGGCCGCACGTGCGGTTACTTCAGTAAGAAGAGCTTTCTGCTCTTCCCACAGGTTAGCGCGTTTCTCTTTGAGAGAGACAATTGCTGATCTATCCATTGTTTCTTTATGCCTCCGTAGGCTTTGTGATTCCAAAGAGAAAGCCCTTGGAACGGTTTTGTTTTGCTCTTGCGTCGCGTTGAAAATCAACATGCGCGAGATCTTTGATTACTTGCTCTTCGGACGTGATATTCCGAAGAGCTTTGATAACTTCTTCTTTGCTGATGTCTGCAGCTCGCAAACCGCCTTCAGCACCTGTGTACGCAGGAAACGTCACAATAGAAGTGTCGAACAAACGCTCTACCTTCGTAATCGTGCGTTCGTAAACAGTGCGCTCTCCGTCTTCCTTAGATTCAACCCATTCTTCACTTGCGATGGTGAATGCAAATGATTGTTGAGTAACATCGCGGCGATCTAGCAGTGTCACTAGGTCACGAGTGATCGAGATATCAGCTAGCTCTGCGACGTTCCGCAGTCCGATATCATCTTGGCTGAGCTTGAGTGTGCCGTTTGCGGTACGCGCCAGGGGCAAGCCTGCATGGTTGACCAGGAGGCGAACGTCGTCGTTTAACACATCTCTAAACGCATCAGGAGCGACTTTCTCGACAAAGCCCCATTCAGGGCTTCCGATCTGAGTTCGTTGGTTGAATACTGCTGCGTGGCCTTCGTAGATGATCTTCTCTGCTTCGTCAGACTCATCTCGAGTCACAACAGGATTTTCTACCGACCAGCTTCGTTTAATTGCTGTCATTGTCGTCATTCATGTCTAGTGGGTTTTCATCTTCAGGATCAGCTTCGTTTGGCGTCATCTGTTCTTCGTTGCCTAAATTAGTTCCTGGGTCAGTCGCCTTTGCAGCGACTTCCGCGATGTACATTGGGTCATCGGCGTTCGGGTCTTCGATTGGAGAAAGTCCTTCAGCCACTCGAATTTCGTTGATCGACATCACTTGAGACTTGCGCCACATGACACTTGCTGATGACCTTGTACGTTCGTCAGCAAGGATGATTCCATTGAATGGAATTTTGACTGACTTATCAGAAGGCAAGAGCTGTCGGTTAATTGCAGAAGCTAGTCTGTTGCCCCACTCTTTCAGTGTGAATTGCACAAGAAGAATCGCGATCTTTTCAGGATCTACGCCCTTTTCGCCGCCGGCTTCATTGAGAAGCGCGTTTGGAATGCCGAACATTCGGCCGACTTCTTCGACGCTGAATCGTCGGCTTTCAATAAACTGCGCGTCAGCTGGGCTAAGAGAGATCGGCTGGAAGGTCGTGTCTTTGTCGAGGACAACAATATCAAACGCGTTTTTGATGCCTTGAATTTTCTCGCGCCAGCGATTCTTAAGGGATGTTGCTTCAGCCTCTGTCATGTTTCGAGCAGACGTGAGAATTCCTGAAAGCAAAGATCCCGATCCGTAGAACTTCTCTGCAAACTCTTCGTTGTTCAATGCATTCTGCAACACGCGTGCCCCGTGTTTGATTATGGAGTCGCCGGCAACGATATCTGTTCCCATTCCGCGATAGTGGAACATCTCGTCGGATGATATTCCTACCCGCTCTTCGCCGATTTGAACTTCATAAAGGACATCAATTATCTGACCTTGTTTGTTGATCACAGACTTTGGCGTGACATTGGCAGGATCAACTGGTGTAAGCGCGGATATCGGGCCGACTCCATTGCTTTCTCGGCTGATGATAGCATACGCATTGCCTGAGAACATGACGTTCATTTGCATGATTTCCCAAAAGACATATGCGTCTATCATCGGGTTTGGATTGTCAAGTAAGTTCTTACCCGTTGCAAAGCTTCCGTCGGCGTTCGAAATGATTTTATTGCCGCCTGCTATTTTGCCCGCGATGATGTTAGTTGACCGATAGACAGCAGAGATGCTGAGCGCCGAAGACTGCGTGACCGTTGAGTTGTTGCTGAAGAAATTGACAAGGGTGTTAGCCGTCAAAGGAAGTTCACCTTCCCATGGCTTATTACCTATTCCGTTAACGCTTCTGTTTAGAATCATTCAGTACTTCGTTTTCTAGAATCATTGAAATCTGGTATATAACCACACCCGCTGCGATCACAGCAAGAGGTAAATACACCATTCCTATACCTATTATAACACAAATTATGCCCAATAGTTCAATAACTGTAATAATTATTTTCTTAAAAAATACCACCGTGTGTGTCCTCTTCTACTGTAAACTCATTCCGCATTGCATAAAGCGCCATAGCTGCTGCTACTGCACCATCTACATGCTTCCTCGAGCCAGACGGTCTTGTGATTCTCCAACCTCGCTCTTTATCTTTCGCGACTACTGACCTAATGTGTTTGTTCATAAGCGGATTATCAGCGTGCACAATCTTCTGTTTTTTAATCAATTCAAACATGTCCATGCTCGCAGGGACCATATTGCTATCAGACTGTGCAATCTCAATCATGTTCAAGCCATGGCCTCGCAAGATTTGAGCACTTCGGTCGTACAAGTGTGGATCGTAGAAAAACACTGGTCCTGGTTCGGTGTATCCCATATCATCGACGATTGATGGAGTTGGAAAGTCATTGAACACTTGCAACAGATAGTTGTCTATCGAATCGTAATCGACAGACCATTTTGCTGCCCGTTCTGATGTTGGTGGGTGCGGGTTGATCCAGAACTTCTCACGCATATGCGCTTTTTCTCCGTCCCACTGAACAATGACAACCGCGGCGTTATCGACGCGCCTGCCTATGTCAATGCCTACATACGTGCGACGATCTGACCGTAAGTCGACAAGCCCTTTACAGAGTGGCCAGTGTTTGGCCGCTTCCCAGATGTTGTCTGCTTCCATCCACCGATTCAGAAAGTAGCGACAGAACTCAGACTCAGATCGCTTTCCTCGAGTGGTCTCTGTACCGGCTAAGTCGCGATAAAAACTCTCGTCTAGGATCAATCCGTAGCTGGGATTCGCGATCTTCCACGTCTCTGGATCTCGCCAATCGAGATGCTCTGGTGCCTCATACCAGCAAAAATGGAAAGTGTCGTCTTCCATGTCGCCTGACATAACAGCAAGTCCACGCTCGTACCATTCGAAACAAATACTGTCTTCGTTCGATCCGGCGGTTGTGATCATCATGTTGAGAGGCTGGACTCGCGCACCACCACCTTGAGTAATGACGGTGAACACATCTTTAGACCGCGGTTTCACCCACTCATGGAACTCGTCGACCACAACGCCGTGTAGGTTCTTACCATCGTTTGACCCAACCACAGCCGCGAGTTTCGTGATCTTGCCTTCTGCTCCATCACCGGTGTTGACAACAATGTCAGAGTACCGTGGTGTTGCGAATGGTTTGAGCTCTTCTGACCAATCGACCATGCGGCTCGCTGCCTCAAAGAAGATATCTGCTTGCTCTTTCGACGCAGCCGCAGCTACTACTTTCGGTGATTGTTCTTCATCGTCGATTGCGAGATACAGGCCAAGTGCTGCTGATAATTCTGTCTTGCCGTTCTTTTTAGGAACACCAAGCATTGTCCAACGGTGCTTACGCAACCATTGGTCTTCGCCGGTGGCTTTGTTGCACTTCCAAACCACTTCAAACGCTTCGAGAATGTAACGTATCTGCCAGTCAAGCAGGATGAATGGCTGATGTGCGTACTGCGCATCTGTGAGCACACACATTTCTTCAATGAAGTCTATGACATAGTTGCCGAGGGTTGTGATCTGAAGTGGCTCTCCGGTCTTCTCATAGTGCCGGTTAGCTCGCTTTGTGGTTGTGCTCGGAAAGTGGTTGAATGGGTCGTCAGGACCGCCGATGCTGATCGTGATAGGCTGTCGGTCGCTCACTTGTCCGCTTCCATGATGCAGATTGATTTAGCGAGTGCTACAACGACTTGACGGTAACATTCAAATTTTGCGTCGTTTGATTTGTTTTGCATATCACGCGTATTGAATGCTACATCCTCGAAAACGACTTCAGAATTGACTGTCCCGATGACTTTCCAAATGCGTTTTTTGACGAACTTCAACCGGTATGGCCTCGCGATTACTACTGGGCGATAGCTCTTTGCAATCGTGATTTCGAAATCGTCTGTCATTTCTTGACTTCTTCAACGTCAATCACTGGAAGATCACGCTTTCGAGTGCGTTCTGGACGCTTCGCTTGTTCGGATTTTTTAGCTGCCTGCGTCTTCTTTTTCATCTCATCCCATGTCAACTTCGCGTTGCCCATGTCGATTCCTAGGCGTGCTCGAGCAAGTGGGTTGAGACCGAGCTCTTTCTCGAGCATGTTGATCTTCTCTTCAAGCTTGAGCATGTGTTTCGCGTATGGGTGCAGTTGAATCGCAGATTTCTCGCGACTTCCGTCGATGATCATTTCTTGCGGACCGAGATCCTGAAGTGCTTGGTGGAATCCGAACCACTGATTGCGATAACTGAACAAGCGAAACAAAACGAACTTGTCAACCGCTAAGCTTGACGTCGCAAGTGGTGATTCCCAGTACTCATCCCAAGCTTCTCGGACCTCTGGCAGTAAATAGTTCGGCGCTTCAGGAGCGTACGCTGGTGTGTGTTCTTCAATATCCATTTACATCAATCCATATCTATTCGTTTACTTGTTCGATCGTCGTTACAAATTGTGGAAGAAGCCTCAGGAGAAACCTAGAAGTGCGTTAGACGATCAGTCTGCGGTTCTGGAAACATCTCAAAAAATGGGAAAAAATGATCAAAAGTGGGCCCTGGCTGCTCTGACCTCGCGGCCTCACTACAGCGGCAACCCCCTTCCAAATGCGACACGAGAGGCATCTAACTGCTCCTCTATCGCGTTTCTAGACCATACGGAAGGTCCTTACGCACAATTAACGTCTCGAAGCGTTACATGACAAGTGAGCGCGTCTGAGGTTGGCCCTCGAATTGTCTCCGCCGTGTCTGCGTTCCCTCACGTGGTCCACGCTCCAATGATCTCCGTCATCCAGGTCCTCGCCACCACAGATCCAGCACTCCGTCTCTTCAGCAAGGACTTGAGCTCTCACCTCACGCCAGCCAGGTCCCATACGCCCGACGCCTGATCGCATACACCGCCCGCATACCGAACGTCCGACGATCGCTACCCGGCCACGACATCCAGAGCACAGCGTCCTACGGCCGCCGTCATACATCTCGGCCCGCCAGCCCATCATCATCAACAACAATCACAGCAGCACATTCACTCGCGGCTATCCTCGCATACTCGCGATCAGCGCCGACCTTCCACAAACGGCGGCGCCTGCGAATCTCAGCATCTACGTCAGCAGCTTTCTTATCGATTTCGTCCATACCCAAACCATACCACCATAACACTACATTTGAAACGCATCTGTAACATTTATTAAAAAGTGAGGATGGGGTTAGGCCCACTGCACAAACTGAGTTCACAGACCACTTCAGTGATTCACCTCGCGCCCTGAGTGCGAGGTTCTTTGCTGATGGGTGAATGAAGATGCTCAGCGAGCTCTTCTTCATCACGCACTCAGAAAGAATGACCGACCCCCCTCTCCCTTGGAGAGCACGGGATGTGGTCAAGTCCCTAAGTAAGCACACAAATATATCCAGATTTCAACCCCGCTGTAGCACACGAGGGGGTCTGACCCACACCGTGTGCAGCCTTCATGATCCGAGTTGTAAACGAGCTAAAACCCTGCACTGCACAGAAGGGGGGTTTTGACGCCGTAATAAGCACAAAAATACACCATTGAAAAGTTTGGGGCCACTGCAAAACATGGGGGCATGCCCACACGCTGTGCTGTCTTCATGGAAATGACACCAAAAAGTGAGCAAAATCTGAAACCTGTAGCACAGATGGGGTTTTGACCACATTTTTTGCAGCAGGCCCGGAATTTCCAGGTATAGTTCAAAACCATGAAACAACGTGACCATATTGAGGAAATAGTCAACTACTTAGAGACAAAAAACTTCGAAGGGTGTAAGTCGATAGGGCCGTCGAAGCGCGCACGCCGACTTCGAACTAAGGATGGCGCGCACAAGTACACGCATAAACTAGTGACGGACTTGTACATGCCGTATCATGAAGAAAACAACAGGCTCCAAACGCGGTCAACGGTGCGCAGATGTCGAAATGACGCTTGCATCAACCCGACACACATCCGAAGAGCCACAATGTACGAATGGGCAAGCCAAGAAAAGTGGGATGAAGCAAAGCCTAACTTTGTTCCAAGCGAGATCGCGATAATCGAAGCAGCACGTCAAGACCGGATTGACGAAGATCTCGCGGCTGAGAAAGGCCTCGGAACAGAGTTTTGGGAAAGCGACCCGCGTTGGACCGTTTCTAACCCAGAAGTCCGCAAATTTTTCGAAAATGCTGTCAACACTGGGAACGTCACAGAGCTTCCAACACACCTAGACCGGTTGAAGGTCTACGTCGTTGAGTACACAAAGGATCCGAACAACAGTTGTTGGAACCCTCTTTTCACAAAAAAGAACGGAGCGAATGTGCATAGAGAAGGGGCCATGCGCAAAGCTTGGACACACCGGCGCGTTTGTCATATGACGTTGCAGATCGCGTCAAACCCGGAATCATTCGACATTGATGCGATATCAAAGCTACCGATGAACGATCTTCCAAACCTATCAAAGGACGTGACAGTGTGCAACAAATATGACTGTGTCAACCCATCGCATTGGGTTTCTCGTCAATTGGTTATGCCAAGATCTGGCAGACCACGTGGTGTACTTCGTGCGGAGGCTATAGAGCTTACGAAAACGTTGCGTAAGAAAGACAAACAATCTTACAGAGCGATAGCAAAAAAGGCTAAGGTGCCTACTTCGATTTTGAAAGGCATCAAGTCAGGTAAGATCTACACCGGCGTATTCTTCGCAAGCGACTTCGCGCCGACGACCATCAATGAAAGGTAATCATGAATCAAGACGAAAAGAAACTACGCTTGGCTTGTATTTACTAGATTGAAATGGGACTACTGAAAGAGAATGGAATATGGATATATTTGAACGTGACACTCTGTTATGTAGGTTGAGTGGAGATGAAAGCAAGGAGGCTGCCTTAGCGCTTGGTATCGAAAAACTAACCGAAAGGGGTTTAAGCCCGGATACACCAATCCAGGCTGAATGGAGCAGTATTGCGGATCGCTGGGCGGTTTTTGTCCCCAAAGGGGCTAAGCGGGTGCAAGTCTCTTAAATGGGCCCGATGGCCTATTAAGGAATCGGCTAGTTATGTCGTAGTAGTAATCACCAGCGGGTAACACCCAATCGGCAAGCGAGGCCACAACCGTCGCAACGGAGGTTCGAATCCTTCGGCTGGTGCCAATAAATCAATGAAAGGTAATTATGAATCAAGACGAAAAGAAACTACGCTTAGCTCGACTACGCAAGCACCTCAACCGACAAGAAGACAATGTCGTGAGGGCGCTAGGGCGACTTGAAGCGGCTCAGAAAAACGCCGATGCAGCGATAGAAGAACGCAATGCGGCAATGGCCAAGATTGCGGAGATGTTTGGATGAGGGTGCCCGTAACCAGACTCTACCCAAATGCCAAGCGGGCGCACGACAGAGAAAATGCTCCAAAGGAAAAACCGTGACACCCTCGGAATAATTTCGGAAAAAGGCTAAACCTTTTGGCGAATTGTGCCGATATACTATTAACGCCAACTTACGGAGAGAATAATGTTCACCTTCATCATCGAAATCCTTATGACAATGCTAGCTTCACTAAGCTTCTCGTCGGCTGCTCCAGCTCCAGCTCCAACGGTAGTTGAAACGCCCGTGACCATCGAAATCGAAGCAGTCGCGCCTAAATTCACCGAGTGCGCTGACGGTTCGCTAGTTTCAACAAACAGCGAATGCCCGGAACCTGTCATCGTTCTTCCACCTGTTCTCGCTGACGGACCGGGAAGCTGCTTTGATCTTGACATCGACTGCTCTGATGAAGCGCCTACCGTGATCATTCCTGAACTTGTTGACGGCCCAGGATCTTGCTTCGATCTCGACAATGACTGCTCATCAGAGGAGCCAGTTGGCGCATTAGTACGAGTTTGCGATGTATCCACCGGCGAATGGGTCATGACTAACCCTGACACACTTAGCCTTGACTTCCCCGGCGGTTACTCGATCATCGGCGAGACGATGGACTCGACCATCACATGGTGTGCAAATGCCTAAGCATCCGAGACAGCAGCCGATAAATGATCTGAATAAGGACTCTTGGCTTTACGAAGTTCTTCAAGAGCCTTGGTCAGAAGACGATGAATGCGTTCGAATATCGTGCACGAACACAGCACAATACCGTGCGACAACATGCCGAATACACACTATCTAAAGAAAGCGGATTGAGATGAATAACCCAGAAGTAACAGAATACGTTTGTGAAGAAACAGGCAAAGAAACCCTCATGCTAGAAATTTCAGAAGACGGCATGAAGCCTCTCGAAATCGAGATATTCATTGAATCGCAAGCGCCCATCGAAAATGATGAAGTTCTCGGTGTGGTGCTTTCGATATCAGATGCCGAGGATCTTGCTCAACGAATTTTGGCGGTTGTGAAATGAAAACCGAAGAGATTTACCAGAGGGTGCGGCAGCATCTAATCGAGCAAGAAACACGAAGCGAAAACGCACATGAATGTCTCTATCGCGGACCGAATGGAATGAAGTGCGCAGTGGGATGTCTAATCGATGATGAGCACTACACTGCCGATCTGGAAGGCTTATCAGTAGTCCGCGCGGACAAAGTCACTTACGCCATTGCGCAATCTATCGGGAGAAGTCTCACAATCGAAGATGTTACATTGTTGAACAGTTTGCAGCGTTTCCACGACAATGCAAAGCCCGAGACATGGCATGACCGCCTCCCTGAGACATACGATGAATGGAAGAACACATGAATCACAAGTACACACAGACAATCCCAAACTCGACATATTGGGACAAACGAAACAAGCCGAAATTCAAAGACTTATCGCCCGGCGATCGACTTCGCAAGAACGCTGATATCATTGAGGCGGATCCTGAAAGTGACACCGGAGGCAACGTTGCTTGACATTCAACCCCATGATTCGATATACGAGATCGCTCGGGAGTTCCAAAAGCTAAATCCAACGGTCCGAGTGTTCCCACTCGAGCCAAACAAGAAAGAACCGAAGAAAGGCATCCGCTGGACTGACGACTCGAAAAAGATCCGAGACTTTAATTGGGAAGGCGCCACAGGCTACGGCGTTGTTCCGATTGGAATGACCGGTATTGATTTAGATGGCTACGGCGCTGCGAAAGCATTTGAGTCTAAGGTATCTGAGTTTGGAGACGCACCTGATACGTTGATCGTGCGAACACCTAATGGCGTTCACATGTACTTCACCGGCGAGACAGAGCATCGAAACGGATGGATGAAGAACATCGACATCCGGTCTGGGTCGTCAGGCTATCTTGTCGGGCCGGGGTCGATCGTCAAAGGCGCGCAATACCGTGTCGTCAGTGATGTAGCAGCAGCGCAGATCCCATCTCAGTACCGAGATCTGATCCTCTCGGGCACTCATGGACAGCAGGAAGCACGAGAAGCCATTGATGCTCTCGAGCGCACTCAGAACACATTCCAGGATGTCGCGAATGCTATCGGATACAACAACACACTGTTGTCGTTGAAAGGCAAGTTGATCCGTATTGGGATCGACGAACCGACAACAAACCAGATGGTCATCGCTGCAAACAACAACCTCGAGAATCCATATCCGCTTGACGACCTGAAGCACACCGTACTCGCAAACAAGGATTACGAACAGTTCGGCTATGAGCTTTCAGATGTCGACAAATCCTCGATCACTGGAGGACGTCTCACGACGCGTGAAGATCGCTTGAAGCGTCCGCCTCCCACCTGGCTCGTTGACCAGTGTATTCCATCGCAGGGTGTGGGACAAGTTGTGGCAGCGTCTGGAACAGGAAAATCGTTTGCGATGATCGACCTAGGGCTGTCTATTTCCTCTGGCAAAGCTTCGTGGCTTGATCGAGATATCACACTTGAAGACAACAAAGATGTTGTGATCTTCATCAATTCTGAAGGCAACATGGGATTTCAGCGCCGCCTAGATGCTTGGAACGTCAAGGAGGGTGGTGTGTTTGACGAGAAGCTGTATGACTTGAACGCAGAAGAATTCTCGATCGACATATCAACAGAGGATGGGTTGATGTCTCTCGAGGCGGACATCATATCGGCTGACATCAAAGGCAAAGTCGCGATGGTTATCGCGGACACGCAAGGCCAGCTGTTCGCAACCGCTGACGAGAACTCTAATTCAGAGTTCAACCAAGCGATTAAGCGGATCAAACAATTCACGCACAAACACAAGTGTGCGTTTATTCTCGTCCATCACACAGGGCACGACGCGACGCGCGGGCGAGGAGCTAGCGCACAGCGGCAAGCGATGGATTTCCAATTCTCGATCGCTAACGGCGTAATCGATCTAACGAAGAGCAAAGAGTCTGAAGCTGCTCTCAACAAGGCGTTCAGGCTCAGCGAAATTAAGGGTACCGATAGCGTAGCTTTCGACACATCGCAAGCGAATGTCAAGGACGTAGTACAGAGCCCCGACTTTCTGCCATCGCCTCAACGCTTCACAGGAAGTGCACTTGAAAACGCGGTGCGCGATCGCGTCGCGCGAGGAAGAAGCTATGTTTCAATTGCGATCGAACTCAACATTTCAGCCGAACAGGTAAAGGAGATAGTCGGATGATAACTGACATAATGTCAGAATTTGAACTCAATGAAATTCGACGGCACATTGAGGAACGCCGCGTTATCGAGCGGCACATACGAAGCCGCGTCCTTGGTAAAGAGGTGCGTTTCACTCGAGGCAAATTTTCTGGAAGGATTGCTATTGTAAAAAATATCCACATCAATGAGTCGCGTACCTACGATGAAGATTGGTCAATTCTACTTTATGCGCCGCCATTGAAGCTTCGCAATATAAGCTTTGAAGGCGACTATTTGAACTGCAATGATGCACGTAGCTACCACCCGTTGAATTGGTTTGAATTTGTAGGAAGCTAAGCTAAAAACAAATTCCAAAAAAGGCTAAACCTTTTGGCTAATTGTGCCGATAATATATTAACGCCAACTTACGGAGAAAATAATGCGAGCTCAATTCAACATCGAGAACA
>JAHDFH010000092.1 GCA_020628305.1 Acidimicrobiales bacterium
GTGCGAAACCGCATGTCAGGATGTATGGCAACATGTGTTGGGTGAATCGCTTACGCAGATCTTATTCCGATTAGATACTAAAAATCATGAATCACAACAAGAAAAATCACCATGTTGTTATTTGGTTGTGGGAATAAACAAACAAGCAGCTGATATCTCAGAACACGTCGAGTAATGCATAGATTTCGCGTTCAAATTGTTCTGAGATGGATTCGATTTCTAGAATGGGATGGTGGTCGCCACAGACTAATTGACTTTTGGTGTAGCGGGACTTTTTCATTGCAGAATCTTCGTGATTGAAAGTTCTACTTCGCAACTCAATTAATCATTTCCAAATCACTCAACGCCAATCAAAACGAATGCAGCCCAAAACGCTGGATGTGAACGGTTTAGCCCCTGCTCACCTGCCAAAAAATCGAGTGCTACTTGCCTTAGAGCTTTAGCCTTTTCTCGTCTATCGCGCTTTAAATACTCACCTACCATCGTTTTTGTCGTGTACTGAGAAGACATAGAATCAACATACCAGTGAGTAACAAGCAGGGATTTCGCCCCGGCGTGAAAAAATGAACGCGCTAGTCCCGACAATCCTTCAGCATTGGGATCCGATACAGCGGCAGCCGCCGTATTGCAGGCTGACAACAAAACTAGCTCAGCATCTGTTTTAAGCTGCGCAATCTCAGAAGTGGTTAGCAGTAGATCCGTTGAATCTAAGCTCCCCGATCGGGTAATTGGTGTCATTAAAAGACCTGGCTCCGAATAGTAAGGCACCAGTTCATCAGCCATGACACCGTGCGTCGCAAACGCCAATATTTCCACACCAGTGAGATCCAAAGAGGATAGCTGTTTCTCTGTGGATTGAGCTCCAGTGTAAATTTGAGAGCGGTCGACACCGAACATTCTAGATATTTCAGTGAGCTCTTCTGCCGCCTCAGGCAACCTGGTAAAAATAAAATCATCAGCTACAGATCCGGACAGCCCTGGAATAGTTGACCCTCCTCGCCTATCTCCAGATTTCTGACTGTGATCCACAACAGGATCACCAAACCCGATAAATTTTCGGCGATCATCAAGCACAGTTCCAGTAGTGATGCTGTTTAGAGCCACCAAAGAACCAGCGGATGGTAGGTATGATATCGAATGAGATTTTACTAAATAGTCCAAACCGGCAAAGTGCGAAAGCTTTGTTGGTGCACGCGTTGGTTTTGATCGAAGCAAGACAGAAAAGGGTAGAGTTTGGAGGGCACCGTCGGCGACGATGACCATATGATCAGCATTGCCTAAAAGCTGCACGTGCTCTTTCATAAGACCTAGATACAACTCATGAGAGCTGTGAGTATCAAACTCAGGAAATTCATCTGAACTCAGTATGTTGTCCACATCAAGAGCAAAACGCAGCGAGCTAACAATGTTGGTAACCCTGCTCCTTGTTAGGTCTGATGCACCAAAAGAAACAAAATCTGAAGATATCGCCAACGTGTACAACTTATTAGGGGTTGATAGCGTCAAAAGCATCAGTGAATTTTCGTTAAGTTGACGCTGAATTGCCTCTAGAGAATACGCACGGGGGATAAAGAAATCACCATATTCTGGAAAAGACCCTCGCAACCGATCATTCGTCGCTTTATATTCCTGACTCAATTGCTCAAAGTTATCGCTTAAAGATCCATACGCAACTGAACTAAGTCCATCAGCGGTCAGTAAGCCCTGCTGATCTCTTTCGAGAGCTGACAACTTATACAACAAGTCGCGCCTTGTGCGAAGCAATGCACCTAGCTCGCTATCGATACTTGCAGCATCTACGATCTTTAGTTGCTCTATCGCCGAGGCAGTACTTTGAAGCTGAGGTATTTGGAATGCTCGAAAAGCGATTTCTAGCACTTTATTCGGGCTTTCCAACTTCCCCAAACAATGGTGCAAAAGCTTAACCAGCTTCTCCAAAATTTCTCGATTCTTTCTAATCGACGACCTAGGAACTCCAGCTCGGCCAGATGATCTCTCGATATAGTCTGAGATCACATTGATTCCAGACTCCGAAGACCGAATAGTTTCCTCACACAACCCCAACGATGTGGCGTTCTTTGCCTCCAAGTAGTACATATTCGACCAATGCTCGGGAGTTCTATGCGCAGAGCGTGACAAAATTTGGCGCGCTTTTTCCAGATATTTGGCAGACATGGTGTATTCAGCTTTATCGCCAACCAGCTCTGCTAAAGCTAAGTAGCCGGGGACGAGATCCTGCGACTCATCCCCACGAAAGCGAGTGAAGCCCGCTATTGTAGTCTTCAACAACTTAAATGCGTCGTCATACTGTTTGGAATTAAATTTCGCGAAAGCCATCGTCGCTGTACCTAGCAGGCGGTCGAAATCGGCAATCTCGACATTGGCTTCGTGTATCTGAGCGACTCGGTAGGCTAGCTCTAATGCTTGATCGTGCAGACCTCTTTTACCAAGTCCAAAAGACCATTGCGTTAGAGTATCAGCAAGAACTTGACTGTTTTCGCCGAACTGATCCAATTGGGTCTCAGTTATGATTTCGAAAATTGAATCAGAGTCTTCGTACGCGCCCATCATCATTAGCGCCAGAGCGCGACCTTGCAAACTTCTAAGCGAAGCAGGGTGACTTCTATCGTGCGTGATGGCGTACTGATCGTTGGCGGCCAAGAATCTATCGTGGGCCTCTACAACGTCACCCATCAACAACAGAATATTCCCCCGATTGTATTCAATCGATGCTTTTGAAAGTGTAAGGGGCTCCTTGGACCGAGCGAGCATTGTCTCTGCCGAATCAAGATGAATATTGGCTTGCTGAAAATCAGATCGCGCTGCGGCTAGGCGACTTTTTGTGATTTCAATTTCTGCTCTGACTCGATCACTAAGGCTATCGTCAGTTATTGGGATTGAAGTTATCGTAGTCTCGGCACTTTCCAGATCACTTTCAATCAACGCTAAACGAGCGCTTTGCAGCATTAGTTGAATAGTGTTTTCATCACCAATTCCGAAATGACGTTCTGAAATAAAGCTTGTAGTGTCTAGCAGCTCCTTTGCTTCGTTCAGTCTTCGGCTGTCTACGAGCAACTCCACCAGCCTGCTAGAAACAGCCACTTGCTTCGCAAAGTCTTTCGTAGATCTTAAGAAACCTACTGTACGCTCAAGGCTGCCTATGGCATTTACAATTTCGCCTTTGATCACATAGGCGGACGCTAAGTTCTGCTCAAAATTCGCTCTATCAACGTCTGTGATGCGCGTATCAATATCAGCTATTTGTAACGCTTCAAGACTGTACAGAATAGCCTGCTCGACTGATCCTAAAGTCGTAAGGTACCGCGACAGATCGTCAAGTATGTATGCATAATTTGCGTGCTGCTTTCCAAATATTGCTAGCGCCTCAGGCAGAACCGCTTCTGTCACATCCTTCGCTTCTTGGAACTGGCCATTGGCCGCTAATTCCCTAGCGGATAGTATCCGCTGTATAACGCTTGATTCACTTGCGCTTACTACCGTCGACAAACACACCAACATACTGCCGACGAAAAGAACTAGAACAGCCGGCAGTATTCGAACATTCACAAATCTCATTATGAATACGTCAACGACAGCCTCGCATCACGAAATTCCAATCTCACTCGTTGTCGCATTTATCCTCACCGCCACGACTGCAGCTCGCCGCAAACGTGCCCGAGGCTGAATAGGCGGGCCCATTTTCGTCTTGGTTGTTGATAAAGAAGGTTCCTCCTTGATCCGTTGCCGTTGGACCATAAAAATTCCCCGTCAGCCCTCCGGCATTATCACTGGTCTCGCTGTTAAACGATCCGCTGAACTGGGCACCGTTAGCGCTTGCCGTTCCGGTGTACGTCTCTCCGTCCCAGCCAAGCTCCAAATTGCCTTCGTTGTTTCCGAAGTCCCATTCGTTCGAATAAGTACCGGATGTGGTGTACTGAGAACCATCGTTGAAAACATTACCGATGATGTGCCCTGTAAATGTTGCAAGTCCCCGGTTCTGCGCCTCAGGCGAGCCGAAGTAATCGTCCGAGGTTACCTCACCGGCTACCCAGCTACCTAGGTGAGCGTGCTCTGTCGCTTCCGATGCATCAAGATCACCCAGGAAGAATCCCCATTTGACATGCTCGTAGGTGTCCACGTCATCTATGGCATCGGGGATGGCGGTATTTTCATCAAACAAGGTCTCTGAGCTGATTAACGCAGCGTCAGCTGTGCCTGCTACGAATCGGTCTGCATCGAGTAGTGCGCTCTCTCCCTCAGCCCCTCCGAGCACTAGTACAGTCTCCTCGCTACTACCATTGCTCAACGTCAGTGTAGCGCTTATCGAGGTACTATCGTCTTCGGCGGCCAACGTGATCTCAAGCGCAGGGGCGTCAACAAGATCACCCTCCGCTGTTTGCTGAACATTGCCAATCGTGCTTAACGTTTGACCGTTGTTACTGAAACCTCCCAACCAACCAGTGAAGGTTGTCGTGCTGTCGACCCTATCAGACGTCTCCGAGTCTAGTGCCACGCCCAGTCGAATAACACTGTAGTTTTGCGTTAAGTCATCGTTACCCACGACCTGCTCTTGTCCGCCAGACAGTGTGCCGTCTTGACCTCCAAGCAAGTCCCCACTTTGATTACTCGTATGATTCTGGAATACAAGATACGAGGCATACCCGTTAGTTAAACCGTCGGCATTGAACCCCGAACTCGTTTCACCGCCACCAAACGATGTGGTGGTTAAGGGGCTTTGTATGGATATTGGCGATGTGTTCGCACCAGCTGTTGAGCCAACGGTAAAACCGTCCGCCTGAACGCGGGTGGACTCCACATCGACAGTGCACACATCACAGACGAAATTGCCGTACTTCAATTCACCAAATGACACGGAGAACGTGGACAGTTGATCCGCCCCTTCCCCAACTAGTGCAACGTCCGCGTGCACAAAGCGTGTTGCATCTGTACCTGATGTAAAACTATCGCTAAACACACCTACACTGCTCACACTGTAGGTTCCACGGTTTGCCGTACCGGGATTTACTACCAATAGGTTCGTGCTGATCAACGAATCGCCAAATCGATTGTTACCCTCAGAGTCCAAATCTTCCCTGAGAAAACCTCTCACGGATTCGTCGTACAAACCCGGCCTGAGCTCGAATGAATCAATTCGAACTTCGTCTGCGTCGGGCTGCTCGGCGACATCGAGACTCACGCCTCCGTTTGCGTAGATAAAGGTGCTTTCGCTCGGTTCTCGTGTGCCATCATCAGGTGTCACTATATCGTCGCCAACATTCACAAACTGTCCATAAAAGAAATGGTCAGCATTCCGAACGAGCGAGAAACCTGAAAACAACTCTTCACTATCATTCTCTGTCGCGGGCATTCTTTCAAAGATAAACCCACTGAGCAGTATGCGATCACTATCGAAAGTGGCACTCAACTCTCCGAGTGATGTTTCTCCAAAATTGTAGAACGACTCTGGATTCCCAAAGCTTTGTATGTCAGAGATAAGATGGATCTCTAGCGGCAAAAAATTTTCCAATCCGGTGGCAAAGTCCACCGAAAAACCATACTGAATCCCTGGAAGCAGCCCATCCTCGGCATCAGGAAAAAGGTTCGACTGATCGAAAAATTCTCCATCTATCTCGTCTTGTATCGGTATGAGCCCCGCACTCGCTACTTCCATAGGGGCCGAACTGCTCAGGCCACCAGCACCCGACAAGCTTATCGTCCCGGCTAAATCTTCGGCACCGGAATGGAATATTGAAGTTGTAAGTCCAGAGTCCCTCGAGCTGGTCTGCGTGAAGCCCTCAGCGTCAACTTGGTTCACTTCTAACTGCGTTAGCACTATGCCTTTACCGTCCAGTACTACGACCGCCTGTTCCCCCGTTGGGTCTGGCACGACGGTAATACTGCCACTACCCAATAGATTTTCTGCATTTGGAATTTCGACACCGATCGAACCTGGCCTATCAGGCTCAGGCTCGGGCTCAGGCTCAGGCTCAGGCTCAGGCTCAGGCTCAGGCTCTGGCTCTGGCTCTGGCTCTGGCTCTGGCTCTGGCTCTGGCGCGGACGCAGTCTCTGGCTCTGGCGCGGACGCAGTCTCTGGCTCTGGCTCTGGCTCTGGTTCTGGTTCGGGCTCTTGTTCTTGTTCTTGTTCTGGTGCGGACGCAGTCTCCGGTTCTGAGTCAGTTTCCACTTCCGACTGAAGTTCTTCCGTCAGGCTTTG
>JAHDFH010000001.1:0-50064 GCA_020628305.1 Acidimicrobiales bacterium
CCCCACGGTGGGGACGGTCCTATCCGACTCATTGCGGTCATCCTAAAGGGGTCTTTGGTAGCCAAAGCTAGTTAGAGATCCTCCTACGGCATCAAGCCTCGGAGAATGACGGCGTGGTGTGGGCCATGTTTTCAGACGATTGTGGGTGCCTGCAATTACGGCGTTGGGCGGCGAGTTGCCGTTGAGACCCTGTGCCTCTGAAATGTAGCTATAGCTGAATCTCTACGCCTTGTAGCAGCTGGTCGTGGGACGGAGCTTACCCGGTTGCTAGCTGGGGGTACTGTAGATGGTCCTTCATGCGCTCGATGAGTAGGCCGAGGAGTATGCGCTCGATGATTTTGTGCCGTAACTGAACGGTTCGGAGTCACTGTGGCGTTGCGTGGGCGCACAGTTCCGTGAGCAGCGGCTTGAGTAGTCGTAGCTGGTCTAGCTTGAGCGGCTGGAGTAACTTCTCCTGCTTGACGGCGTACTGGTTCAGCGTGCTGGTCGAGGAATCCGGCGACGTCGTTGCGAGCGCCATGCGCGTCCTCCAACATCACTCGCTTGATCTCTTCAAAGCCTACATAGCCCAAGAAGTTACCTTGACTGTCTAGCTGCATAGCGCCGTACTGTCCGGCCTTGTAGCGCTTAGCCGTCATGCCGAAGCCTTTCATGACTTGTGCATATTGTGTGCCGTCCGGAGCGTCGACCAGTCTTGGCGTTTGTAGCGCCTTGGAGAGCTCGGTGTGTGCCTGGGTTATGCGCCCCGCTTCCATGCGGTCAATCCAGCCTTTGCTGATTGCTACATGTAGACAAGCTTCGAGTGCTTTGGGGTGCATCAGCGGATGTGTTTTGCCCTCAGAGTCGATGATCTCAAACAATCCATTGGGGTTGATGGCCCCGTGAATTTCATGTGCCTGACCAGTGCTTGCATCAACGAATTGGATAGGTGCTACAAGGCCAGAAATGTTAGGGCCAGCTTCGAGTCGATCTAGGGGATCGACAAGTTCTTGGTTGAACGAGTTGGCTAGGCGCGCCAGCTCCCCTTGAGTATGGGATCTGTGTTGTGGAAGACTTGTTGTCATCTCACTCCGCCTAAGAATTTGCCGCTAGCTCAATTATACCGCACCTACAGAGCATAAATCCAGTCCCAAATGGGTGAAATCTCGACCAAGTTTTCTTCTCAAATTGTGGTTCAAGTGGCCCATTTCCTGACTCCAGTCAGCACCGGCAACTTCGTCTAGACTAAAGAGGTGACTTATATTGCGTTTGAAGGTCCTGAAGGGTCGGGAAAGAGCACTCAAGCCGCTCGTTTAGCCAAGAAAACAGGCGCCTTGCTCACTCGAGAACCTGGCGCCACTCAGCTGGGAAAAAGCATCCGTGAAGCACTACTTTCTAACTCTGGTGCTGAAATATCAGCCGAATCTGAAGCCATTTTGATGGCAGCTGACCGAGCGCAAACAACAAGAGAGATAGTTGTTCCAGCAATGAAGCGAGGACAGCATGTGATTACCGACCGTAGCGTCTATTCGTCTTTCGCTTATCAGGGGTATGGGCGTGGTTTAGAACTGGAGTACTTGCGTGAGCTGAATAGGTTGGCTCTAGCTGATGTCTGGCCACAATACGTTGTGTTGATCGACCTTCCTGCTGAGGCTGCTATGGGGCGCCTTAACAGAGAGTTGGATCGCTTCGAGCTTGCCGGTGAAGACTTTCACCAACGGGTAAATGCGGGTTACAAAGCTATGGCCCAGGCGAACCCGGACAGCTGGATAGTTGTGGACGGATCAGGTTCTGTTAAGCAGGTTGAAGAGCGTGTCTGGGGAAAGGTCCGCTTCATCTTTGAGGGCTAGCCTCAGGACATTTGCCCCCGTCTCCATTGTCCCTTGTCGTAGCTTTGGGTTAGGATGCAGTCATGAATTCGCAAAACACGCAAACACCTGCAGAAACAAAGTCAACTGAGAACGCTCCGTCTTTCCGTAAAACTAAGAGCGGCAAGTGGGCTGTAATGGGCCCAGTTGAGACACTGCAGAAGGCCCTCGATGGTGACGGCAAGGTTGATGTATTGAAGAAGTCTGGTGACTGGAGTAGTTACACAGTTGTTTCTTTGGGCAAGCCTTTTGATGTTGATGGCACCTCGATGTGTTACGGATATGACACTGTTGATGAACAGCCTTCTCAGCAAGGTGGCGGAGATATTGATCTGTCTAAAGCCCCAGTACAGGAAGATGGCGAACCTTTGCCGCAATTCCAAGGTTCTGAAGAAGACACCGAAGCACCTTTTTAAACTAGTTGATGGATTCCGAGCTCATAAATTTGATCTGGGATGGCTTTCCTGGTCAGGATAATGCAAAGGCACAACTTAATGCAGCTGCGCTTAATCAGGTGCATGCCTACATGTTTCTCGGCGAGTCCGGAACCGTAGATGCCGCTTTTAGATTTGCTGCTTTAGTTCAGGTTCAAGCCAATGACCTTGAAGGCTCTGAAGCTTCTAGAGTGATCGATCTTTGCCTACGGCAAAGCCACGCAGATGTGATTTCTTTCGAGCCTGAAGGTTCGACACTGAGAGTGTCAGATGCAGAACAGATCATTGCAGCTTCGGCCACCACGCCTCTTGAGTCAGCTAAAAAAGTACTGATTGTTACCGGAGTTGATGAGATCGAACCAGCGGCTATTGGCAAGCTTCTCAAAGTTGTAGAAGAGCCACCACCTTCAACAGTTTTTGTGTTGCTCGCACAGAGCGTGTTGCCAGAAATCATCACCATTGCAAGCCGCTGCACACAGATTTTGTTTGCCCCTTTCGCAGAAGAAGCGTTAGTAAAGCATCTGGTGGAAACCGGAGTTGATTCAGCAACTGCAGAGCTTGCAGCGCAAACCTCTGGCGGAAATATTGAACGTGCCAAACTGTTGGCAACTGACCCTAACTTGGCGGCACGCAACAACTTTTGGAAAGCAATACCCTACAAACTGAATGGTAGAGGGGCAGTGGTTTCTCAGCTAGTCAACGAAGTGGAGGCCAAGATAGCTGAAGTGTTGGAGGTCTTGGAAGCAGAACAGGCAAACGAGTTGGCACGACTTGATGAAGCGATCAAGGAGCAGAAAGCCACCAATCAAGAACGCTCAAGAATGATAGCTAGTCACAAGCGGGCCGTTAGGAAGCTTCGCACTCAGGAGCTAAAATCAGGGCTATCGCTTATTGCAGGAACTTACAGAGATGCGATAACCACAGCAGTTGGAACCCAAGCTGCTGATGAGCTTTTTGCAGCCAGCGATGCAATAGCGCTGGCCAATGAGTCACTCATCAGAAACCCCAACGAGGCTCTGCTGCTGCAAGATTTATTCTTCAAACTGCCTTCTTTGAACAGTTAGTGAATATTTGTAGCATCAGAGCCACAAAAGCCTAATCTCAAAGCTAAATTAGACTTATCGCCCGGATAGCTCAGTTGGTAGAGCAACTCATTCGTAATGAGTAGGTCGCGAGTTCAATTCTCGCTTCGGGCTCTTGTCTGGTCCAGCACGTCAATGGAGCGTTGGGGACGCGCCAAAACGCGACGCTACCTGAGTCACCGAAGGTCTAGGCGGCCCTTCAATTTGGTCGTAGTTTCACAAGATGGGCTGTTGGCGCTTCTGCTGTTCGCCTATACTATAGACATTCTCGTGGAACTCCAGGTGAGTTGGGTGCCCTCTATAAGTAGCCCGAGTTTCCCAGTCAAATAAGCCTCTCCCAAGCCAGTTGATTTGGTTTGTTTCTTCCGGCTTCCTTTTCGAAAGCATGCATGTTATGGACACGAATACTCAAAAACCTCATTCTGAAATATCTAAACAAACCACTACCTTCGGCCTTATCAGGGACGCATCGAAGGGTTACCGACTCAGCATTGCTGGTTTCTTCGTGCTGTCGGCCTTTGGTACTGTGGCAGCAACTGCCTGGGCTTTTATCGTTGCTGCCATCATTGATGCCATTGCCGATGGTCAAACAGAGCTCGACGGTCGAATCATTTGGCTGGCTGCTTCGTTCATAGTTTTGCAGTTTGTTAACGAGTGGGGTTGGCGGTTTGCTGAAATGTGCGCCCGTCACCATAAACCTCCGCTTATCGAGAAGGTTCGAAAGGCCCTGTTTGATTCGACGCTTGATAAGTCAAACGCTTACTTAACCGACAATTCAAGTGGCGAAATAGGTTACTGGATCAACGAAACAGCCAGCTCCCTACGAGCTCTGTTAGACACAGTTTATTGGACGCTGTGGGGTTCCGCTGGTGGGTTAGTAGTGGCAGCTTTCTTCCTTCTGCAAAGCCACTGGATGCTTGCAGGCTTCTATGTGCTTTGGCTAGTGGCCCTGTTTGCTGTTACTTGGAAGCGGGGTGTGACATATAGCGATCTAGTTGGCAAAGCGACCAGCGAACGGTCAAAGGCATCAGGGCTTGTGATCGATAGTGTCAGCAACCATTCTGAGTTGCGAACCTTTGCAGCCAGAACTCGTGAGTCTGAAGCATTAGGGAGGCAACAAAGAACCCTGTTGGGTGCAATTAATACCGAGTGGACTCATAACCTTCGAACGAACATTGCTAAAGGTCACCTTTCAGTTTTTGGTCTTTCTATCGGGTTGATTCTGGCGCTGTGGCTCTATTTCGACGGTCAAATTACTGCTGGTGGATTTGTACTGTTCTTTACTTATTTTAACGCAGCGGCTTTTAGTCTTTGGGAAGTTGCTTGGGGTTTGACTGAGCTGTTCAAGCAGTCAGGAACGATCAAGAGTTGCTTGGTTGGTTTGCAGGGAAGTGATGAGCGTGTTGTGATCAAGGGTCCAGAGATTGATTCCTCCGGTGGTCTACCAATCAAGTTTGACAATGTTAGCTTTGCGTACCATGATCAGCCTGGGCAAGAAGTTTTGAGCGGCTTTAGCTTGGAGATAGCGCCGAATGAGTCCGTTGGAATCGTAGGCGAATCTGGTTCGGGTAAATCAACCATCACTGGTATTTTGCTGGCCATGTTTGATCCAACAGCTGGTGAAGTTATCTATGCAGGACATGCTCACAATACGTTAGACCCGGACGAGATTCGAAGGCACATTGCGTATGTACCCCAAGAGACCAATCTATTCAATAGAAGTTTGCGAGAGAACGTTGCTTATGCTCGCCCAGACTGTTCAGAAGTAGAAATAGTTGATGCTTTGAAAGCGGCTGAGGCATATCAGTTTGTCAGTGAGCTACCAGGTGGTCTAGACACTGTGGTTGGTGAGCGGGGAGTGAAGCTTTCGGGTGGTCAGAAGCAGAGAATTGCGATTGCGAGAGCTTTCTTGAAAGACGCTCCAGTGCTCGTGCTGGATGAAGCAACCTCTGCTCTTGACTCTGTTTCTGAAAGAGCAATCCAGGTTGCCCTAGCAAGGTTGATGCAGAATCGCTCGACACTAGTGATAGCGCATAGACTTTCAACTATTGCAGGTATGGACAAGATCATTGTGCTTGACAAAGGTGAGATTGTGCAACAAGGCACTCATTCTGAATTGCTTCAAGAAGAAGGGGCATACTCACAGCTTTGGCAGATGCAGCAAGCGGGTTAGCGTCGCGTTTTGGCGCGTCCCTAATGCGTACGGGCAGGCCCCGAAGCTAGCTGATGCTTGGCTCCAAGAACACAAGCAGCTATGAAAGGATCACGCGCAAGGTCTGCAGGGGGAGTTGATACGGTAGCTCGCCACGCAGGCGACAGACGCATAGTTCTGGCCGCTCCCCACAGTCTTGCGATGTCTTCATCTTTCTTTGATGGTTTCTCAGTTGCGCCTGATTCGATATATTGCTGCCATTCCTCTGCCAGCTGCAGGGCTTGTTGGTCTCCGAATAATGCTTGACGCTTTATAGCCAGTAGCTGGTTTTTCAATTCGGTTTCAAGCTTGACTTTGCCAGCGTCGACCAGTTCGAGGATTTGGTTGGTTGCTGTAACAGCAACCTCTACTTGCGAAATAGTCCCGTGATCGATGACGACATTGATAGTTTCGACAAGATTGTGGGCGTACATTATGTGCTTCCCCTTCAGAATCTTGCCTTTGAAAGGCTGCTGTGAAAGCCAGATAGCGGATATGTCCGCTTGGATCCAGGACGGAAGATTGGCATTTCGACACGCTGGCGTGTAAGAAAGACTCGGAGTGTTGCGTTCAAAGTTGCGTTTCAGGGCTTCGCCGGCTCTGTGTTCAAACTCAGGATCGTTTATAGCGTTCAGTGTTGCTTTCACCTCTGATGTTCGATTGTCGGCATTTCCTGTTAAACTCCCGATTATCACTATTGCTCGGTCACAGAGTGCTGTATACAGGTCTGAGCTAGGAGAAATTAGAGAAACCAAGTCAGTTATACCCCAGGCCGATCTGATGCAAGGGATGAGAGAAGCTACGATTGGCTCCACTTCTTGGTCACCTAGCATGCCGTTTTGATGCAACACCTTCAAACCACGTAGAGCCGTTCTTGTAGAGAGCTTGGGGCTAGAGAGAAGTCTTTTGGCTTCGTCCGAGTTAGAGCCATTTAAGCAGGCTGTTGCAGCTTCGACTACAAAGTCCGATATTTCATCATCCCAAAATGCAAGGCGGTCAGCTTCAGCTGCAACCTCCAACGCTCGTGTTGGATCTTCTGAAATTAGATATTGAGTGACGCTCCATTTCTTCTTCTTAATAAGTGGAAAAGCAAAAGTGGCTATCCAATCAAGGAATGCTGATTTTGCATGTCCATCTACATCTTGATCGAATCCATGACGGGCCCATTCATCAAGTCGGCTGTAGTCATGATCGAACGCAGCCAAGTGATGAGGCATCATGATTTGGAAGATGAAAGAAGCTCGTTCAGGGTGGGCAGAGGCTGTGGCAAATATGAGGGCGAGCGTATCCAATGGGCGTTGCCAGTTACTGCTGCGGTCGAAGTTTGGTTTACCTGTCATGGTCCCAAGAATCTGGCCCAACTTCTGCTCAGCAGGGATATTTGGGTCTGTCACGTCTGGATGAGGAGGTTCGTCTAGAGAACGCATCTGTGATGGCACGTCGTAGCCCAAGACCCCTCCAAACAACAATCGAGCATCCCTTAGTTGTTGTTTTTGTTCGTCTGTGAAAGACCTAAGAGCTGAATGTGAAGATCCCAGTTTCAGATAGCCAAGACTGATTTGGGTGAGAAACTGTTCGGTGAGCACTTCTTTGACCGTGTCATCACTGAGATCCTCTATTCCGCTCAGTGACCATGCTGCGCTTTGAAAATTGGTAGCGATTGCCCTAAGTCCGTGTTCTCCAAGATGGTCAATATAGATGTGACTTGGAGCGTTGATAGTGTCGTCTGCCGCAAACTCAGTCGCAAGGTCAGCTTGACTTATAAAGCCTGAGTCCAGCAAGGCAGTTACTGCTTGTTTAACGTCCTCAGTCTTGGAAACCCATACTTTTTCATCAAAAGGGTTGTAGAGGCAAGCCGCTAGCTGTCTTGATCGTTCTTCTGAATCGGGTGATCGCAACACAAGGCTCAGAACTGCCCATCTGTCTTTAACAATTGCCTTCTGTTGTTCGTCTGGTAGCGAGTAGTAGCAAGATTCGAGAATGTTCATGTATCCACCTTTTTTGACCGCTAGGTAAGACTATCCGCTTGAAGTGCGGTTTCGCTGCCTAGCCAGGTCAATCGTTACTACACCACCCCTAGATTGCTGTACAAATTGTACATATGGATGTCTAATCTGTGCATGAGGTAAGAAAGACATCTAAAAAAGCAGCTATAACAATACTTTTGGCTGAACTGCAGGGCGTTAATCGCCGTTGGACAATTATCACCGGAGTTTCCTGGACCTTGACCATCATCTTTTCGCTAAGGGCCTTTCAGCTCGGAGAGGTGCAAACAGTGGCTCCTTTGCAGGCGTTAGGCGTTGTCCTCAATGTTTTGGTGGCTTTTGTGCTTTTCAAAGAACGTGAGCATCGCTTACAAAAACTGACCGCAGGCGTTGCAGTCGTGGCTGGCGCTTATTTACTAACTGGGGTTTAGCAGATCACTCTTGCTAGAATTCGGGTCGAGGTGGGCAAAATGTCGGAAACGTCACAGCAGAAAACACTTACCGAGACGTTTGTAGATTCAGCGGCCCAGTCCGCCGTTCCAGAAATGACTGATGAGCGATCCTCAACGATTAATCTGGTTCGCCCACTGGCAATACTCTTTATGACCTTGGTGCACGTCAACCCAGGGTTGGCTATCTACGAAGGAGTTGAGACCGTAGGGTTAGATTGGCTGCGGTACATCAAGGTGATCACGGCCGGGATTATAGGGAAAACTAGTGTGCCATTGCTGAGCATCGTTTCAGGCTATCTGGCTGTATCAGTACTAAAGAGAGCTTCATATCAAGGCTACGTGGTCTCTCGGTTTAAAACGCTCTATGTTCCAATGGCTGTTTGGAATGTAGTTGGGCTCGTAACCGCTGCTCTAGCAGCTTCTTATCTGGGTGTGGTTACTACCAGCTATGAAACAGTGCAAGATCAGTCATTGCTTCGAATGGTACTGTCATCGGTCTTTGCTTTGGACAATGGAGGATACACAATCGCCCTAAACTTCCTTAGGGACCTCTTCTTGGTGTCTTTGTTCACACCTGTACTGATCAAAGTGTCAAGGTCCAAGATGGGTACCGTAGTTGCGGTGGCGCTCATGGCACTCTCAGCTATGGATCTAACTGCTGCTCCTGTAATTTACAGGCTGACAATTGCAAGCTTCTTCTATCTCGGAATCTATCTATCGATCAATCAGCAATTGATTCGTGTCGTGGAACAAAGGTGGAGGCCCCTAGCCGTTGTCACCTTGTTGACCGCATCTGTTGTTTTTGCTCAACAGGTTGGCTGGTGGGAAACCGCTGGTAGCGCGTCTATTGAAGTAACTAGCGCTGAGCTGTTGCTTCGTCTCTTGATGGCGGCGAGCCTATGGAACTTATGTTCTTGGCTGGTCCGAAAGGACATCAGGTTTTCGAGAACTACAGCTGATGCTACCTACCTGTTTTTTCTAAGTCATGTCTTCCTATTTGGCTTGCTTTGGGTTGGGTGGGAAAGGTTGGTTTCGGCTGACGCAACACAAGCGATTTACCTGGTGTTTTACTTCGTGGCACCCGTAGCTACTTTTGGCGGCATCGTGGTTGCTTCAAGAATGCTTAACTACTTTCCGGCGGCGGTCCAGATACTCCTGAGGGGCAAGAAGAAACCCCGGAAAGTACTAGACCTAAGGTAGGGGTTTGGGGATGTGGTCGCAAAGCCAAAAGCGCTTGCTTGTGGTGAAGTGCCTCAGCTGAAGAAAATTTCTACCGAGAAGTAGTAACTAGTTTGTAAGGCGCACAGAAGCTTCAGTTAGGCGAACCACTCTGTTGCTGTTGGTTAGGTCTACTGATGATTTGTTGCCTCTTGGCCGAGGTGGTTGCACATAATCCGGATTCCTCCAGTGAATGATTGTGCAGCAACTGTCAGTTTCTGGATCTTCGAAGAAGTCTTTCCGCACGGATTCAACACCAAAGCCATTCGCTAACTGAGCAGAAAGCGTTGGGTCTTGCAATTCGCCGGCAACCACTTTTCGCACGTACTCGGTTGGTCCAAACTCTTTCAGGAACTTTGAGTATCCAGGAATCACTCCAGCTGCGACAATACCTTTCTTGGCCCTTGAGACAACAAGCGCTTTACGAAGGTCATATAGCGAGCGTCCAATGCCCAGTCCTCGGCATTTTTCATCAACAACAATATCCACGGCGTAGTAGTAGTCGCCCTCGTCGCGATGATTAGTTCGTCCATTGGTGCGGGTGAGGCTATCTTCACGACGCGGAAGCTCATCAAGATCAATGTCGACAAAAATACCAGTTGCCACGCCGACAACTTTGTCTCCATCGAGGGCGATAAACGTACCTTCAGGAAATATTTCCAACATCTCGTAGAAGTCTGGCTCTGTAAAGTTATCTTCATCTGGCATGTCCGGAAACGCTCCACGGATCATGTCAGCAGCAGGTTGGATGTATTTTTCTTCGAGAGTTACGAATCGGACTGCAGATTCGGCCATAGCGTGTGCCTTTCGCTGTGTTAAGCCTAGATTACAACATGCACTCTCATCAGTTAGATCGCCCCGTGGCTCTATTCGTGGGCTGCCATTTATTGCCAGAGCTCATCCCTGATCTTCTCGAGAGATTGTTGATTTGTTTGATGCCTGACCGATTGGGTTGAGAAGGAGAACCAGATGATTTTTGTCGGCTACAGCCTCTTGCTAGTCTTTGTGGCCCTAACCGTTGTTAGTGAGTTGTCGAGGCGAAAAATTGCAGTTGACTCGTTCAACAAGGTTTCTGCTCTCAATGCCGTGACTTACTTGGTTCAGATTCCAATTGGTTTATCAATTTTGCCTTTTATCGAAGGGGAGTCCCAGGTCTCTTGGCTTATTGTTGCGATCGTCACTCTTATTGGAATAGCGCCACCCTTGCGAGAGTACTTCATGTTTAAGGCCAATAGAGATGTGGATGCAGGAACGTTAGCGATTCTTCTAAATCTTTCGGTGGTTGTAGTAGTCGTTCTAGCTGCAGTTTTATTGGACGACTACCTGAACGCTTTGGAGCTAGCTGCTGCGCTATTGATAACCGCTTCAGCCATGTATGTCGCAAGTCTTAGTTCTGGTGGGTTGAATGTCACCTCAAGCCTGCTGTGGGCACTTATCTTGCTGACTGCTTTAGGAGCTCTTGCGAATCTAGGGGAGGCATGGTTTTTCTCGAAGTTCTCTTTAGCCGTGTACTTACTTGTGGGTCTGATAGCGCAAACCTTCTGGGCATTCGTGATTGCGGTTCTGGCGGGATCAGATTTTCAAGGATTGCTGGACAAAGACGGTAGACGCTCAATCATTGCCTATGTTGCCAGTCGGGCAACCAAGGGTGTGATTTTTCTGTCCGCTCTGGCGATCTTAGAGAGTATCGCAACTGTTCGTTCCATTATTGCTGTCGCCCCAGTGGCCATAACTGTAGCTAGCTACTACCTCCTCGATGAGAAAGACGATTTCGCCCGGAAGACGCTTGCCGCCTTGGTTGCTTGCTTGGGGTTGGTTATGTTCGCTACCCAAGCGTGAAAACCCAAATCTGAAAGCGTAGGCTAGTCCTTCTTCCCAAGAGCCAATAGCCCTGGGAGAACGGTGAACGCAGAAAGTAGTGCTAGTGCAATCATCAACGCTGTTAGGAACCCATAGGTTGAGAACAGCGGCATCGGAGCTAGAGCAAGTATGCCGAAACCAACAATCGACGATGCAGCTGATGCTGCGAGTGCAACACCTGTACTTGCAGATGTGGCTTCTAGCGCTTCTTTAACTCCAAGCCCGTTGTCTCGTTCTTCAACGAATCTCGCAACATAGTGGATGGCAAAGTCGATACCAATACCAACCGATACAGCAGCAATAGTTGCTGTAACCAGGTTGATAGAGAAGTCGAGCAGGTACATAATGCCGTAGAGCCATGAAACAACCATGACGATTGGTGTCACGCTAATCAGGCCAAGCCTGATCGACCTGAGCACAAAAGAAGCAATCAAGAAACAAACAATAATCGCAACCGGCAATGAAAGAAGCAGAGCATTGCTCGTAGCTTCAAGCGACGCAGACCTTTCGAATGGACCGCCTGTTGGTTGCACATCGATATCAGTCGTTGATGCTTCAATTCGTTCAGCCAAAGCTTCTAGCTGATCTTGGGCTTCGTCAATAGAAGACTGCTCACGTGAGTTGATCAGGAACATAGTGAAGATTGTTGCGTCTCCATCTTCTGCGAGATCAACCTGAGTGGCAATGTCGTTAGGAGTTAAAGCAAGATTCGTCTCAGAGAACGGAATCCCTCTGGTCTCTCCAAACTCAATAATGGTTTGTATCTGTTTGCTCGAGTCTGGAATTCCCGACCCTGAAGCGTCGACAATATCAACACCGGTAGTTGCTTGAATAGCGCCGGCTGCTGCATCAGAGGAAAGAGCTTCTTCAAGTACTTGTAAGATTCCACCTTCGATTCGAAGCTCATCTCCGCTTTTAGCGAAATGTTCAGAGTCGGTGGCAGCGAACTCATCAAGCTCTGCCTTGATTGCTTCAAGGTTTTCTACCGAAGTGAGGTCACCTTCAATTAGAAGAACAGCTTGCTCGCCACCTCGATCTCCAACATGCTCATCGATCTGATTCAAGCTGATAACGAAGTCTGTGTCGGTTGAGAAAAAGTCTTCTACGTCAAACTTAACTGGAACTTGTATAGCTAGTAGGCCGAGTCCCACCGTAGCTACCACTGCACCGAGGGTAGTAATGACAGGCCTTCCAGCAATTACACCTGTAAGGCGTTTGAAGAAACGTCCCGCTGCTTCAAACGGTTCGTGAACGTTAGGGGCCTCTTCAGCTGGCTTTCTCGAAGCGATAAAGAATGGGAGAGCAACAGTAAGTAGGGCAGTGATGGCCAGCAGCACGATGCCGATTGTTGGTTCAATAAACACGAGGAATAGTACTGTTGCCATTGACATCATGCCCGCAAGTACTGCTCCAACGACAATACAGATCTTGCGTCTAGTTGAGCTGGCCGCTCTAGATGTGCGCTGCTCTAACTTAGCGATAACAACAGGGGCGACATAGCCAAGTAACAAGAAGGCGCTTGCAAGAGCAATTGCAGCACCGATACCAAACTGGTTGATAGATTCGATCCCTGAAGTCAGGTTCGATAGGAAAGCTGTTGCGTCTGAAGCCAATGCCAAGGTTAGGGCACCGCTGACAGCCACTAGGCCAGTTGTAATTGCAGCGATGTTTGGCTTGCCTGCTTTAGCTGTTTCTCGATAGCGGCCGAAGGCATGGAAGATAAAGTCCACACCAAACGAGACCATGGCGATGGGAACGATCAACGAGAGTACAAGATCGTCCTTAAACCCGATCAAGTTGGAGATGCCTTTTAGCCAAACAAGAAGAATCGAGAAGGCAACACCAGTGACAGCAACTGCCCAGTAGCTTCGGAATGTATATCCGACAATTAAGACCACGGCCAAGATAGTGAAGCCGATGAATGGTCCAGCAAGTTCACCTTGTTCTTGTGAGGTGAGGTTTACATCGATTGCTGTTCCGTAGATTGCAAGATCGTTGTCAGCCCGCATTATGTCTTGGATCTCTCTAGAGAACTCTTCAGGTTCGGTATCTGCGCCTAGTGTAACCGACTGTTTGAAGCCAAGCTCTTCGTTATCGAACAGTGTGAATGCAGTGATGGCTGGAACGACCCACCTACCATCTTCATTAACTGTTTGAATAGAAAGGCCTAAATCTTGTGACTCCACACCGTATGTTTCGATCAGCGTCCCTAGTGCTGATTGAATGTCAGCGTCTGCCCACTGTTGTCTATCAATCTTGCCTTGATTTGTAAGCTCGATCTCTATAACCGTTGCTAGAGAGAAGACTCCGTTGATTTCTTGCCCAAAAGTTGTAGAGAAGTAGCTGAAGAGCTTGTCGCCATGATCTTCAGAAGTTTGCAACCTTTCTTGAGCGTCAAGTAGTGCATTGATTTCGTCTGCGTTTGCTATGTTTCCATCAGCTGATTCGATGGTGTAGAAGTTCTCAAAAATTGACGATACGAATCTGTCTGAAACAACATCTCTTGCTTCAATAACAGGGCCGTCAGGCTCAGCGGAAGCAGACTCTGTTGGCTGCATCGTGAGGAACGGGACAGTCAGGCCAGCTGTGATTGCAATCACTACTGCTAGAGCTAGAGCTGTTTTGTTAGTTATGAAATTGACAAGTTTCTCTGTGGGTGAGCTTGCTTTGTCTTTTGCTTCAGTTCTTGATGTCATCTGCCGATTCTCCATTAACTTGACACTGTCAAGAAACTGTATCGGCACAACTTGACATTGTCAACATGGATTCTGGTAAAATGATTCATATGGCTAAAACCTCCTATCACCACGGCAACCTTAAGGAAGATTTGGTGGCTTCCGCAGCCCAGGTTTTAGCAGAAGAAGGCCTCTCGGGCTTCTCTTTAAGGGAAGTGGCTAGACGGACAGGTGTTTCACACGCAGCGCCAGGCCACCATTTCGGATCGGCCGAGGTACTGCTTAGCCATGTGGCGGCTCAAGGATTCAACGTGCTGGCAGATAACGTCGCCGAAGCCGCTGAGGGTGTAGAAGATCCAGGCGAAAAGATGATCGCTGCCGGAAAGGCTTACATTAGAACAGCGCTCGATAACCCAGGCCATTTCTCGGTGATGATGGGTTCAGTTGATGGAATTGCTGAGACTCAAGAATGTGAAGAGGCTGGTCAGCGAGCGTTTGAGCAGATTGTAGAGCTTTCGGCCGAGCTGATTCAAGCTCGAGGGTCAGACATGAATCCACTCGACCTTGCTTTTCTTTGCTGGTCGACCGTACATGGTTATGCCATGCTGCAAGACAAAGTCGAGAAAATTGCAGACATTAGAGAAGTCGTTCATAGTCTTGACGATTCTCTGCGGATCATCGTCGAAAGAATCTAATGCCGGACAACATTTGGTCGCCGATCGGCATGGGTGTGTGTGGTGTGTCGATCGACTGTTTTCTTTGTGAGGGCAGCTACGTGTTCTACTGCTACACCTGTGCGGGTGCCGCCCTCCACAACGTGGATGTGGGTACTTGATCCTGCCAAAAGTAGTTGCAGGGCCTTGGTTCCGTTCCGTAAGCTGTTGGGATTCTTGTCATCGGCCTTACCGCTTACCAGAACAGAATCAATTTCTGCCGAGCTGGACCGTTCAATAAACTGCCCTACTGTCTCTAGATCTTCCTGGGTTACCAGGCCAAAAGGGCTTGGCTCTGTACCGTTTAATTGTGCTGCAGCTACTCTTACAGTTTTGCCAGAGCCAGCGGTTATAAGAACTAAGTCGGCACCACTGTTTTCAATGAAGTGGCGTGCCGCGTCAAACTCTGTCGCAGCTAGGCGAGGGTCTCTATCGAAGGTATAGTGCCCAACGGGGTATGATTCTCTTGCGGCAAGGTCTCCATCAGTGGTGCCAATTGCTATTTCGACGGAACGTCCACCCACATCCACAACTGCCACTCTTACATTCGCTGTTTTGGCGCCTTCTAAGTGTTGTTTGTAACTGGTGATCGCTCCAGAAAATGAGTACTCAGCTTCTTCAATTGGGGAAAGTATTCGAAGTTTAAATACAGGGAAAGATTGATCAAATCTGCTTTTCCCCTCGGCGCCGTTCTCTAGTCGAAAGGGAGAGGTTCCAAAAGCGAAGACCTGCCGGGTACCGTGTTTTATCTCTGCTTTTAAAACCGTTCTTCGTATCCAATCCATCGAGAGGCGCATGCGTTGGAGATTCAGGCCTTTGTCAGCAAGCTGGGGTAGTGGTTTGCCAGTTCTTTTTCGATGGTCCTCAGCTTGACTGTACTTAACCACTGATGTGAAGCTTCCGTCAGTGTGTGGTTGAATGACCTCGGCTCGCGCCCCACTCGAGCCAATTTCGACAACTACGAAAGGGGCAAACTGTTTGGGCAGAGCAGGTGAAAAGAGTTTGGGTGCTACGAGGGCATCTGCTGCTTCTCTTGCTCGTCGGCGTTCGGTGGATTTGTCGTCTTGTCGGGTTTGTTCAATGCCGTCTAACTGCCGTTGGCGCTTTGTTCGAAGAAACCGGTCTACTTGTGGCTCGTTAGCTTCAGCAGTGCGGGCGATTGCATCGATCAACCGGAGTTTTTCATCACGTTGCTCTCGTATCTGTTGCAGTGGGTCAATTAGATCGCGTTTGGCTTTTCGGTGAGCAGCTTTGTATCGCGCATCAATTCCATCAGCTGTGAGGACAGTATCTAATAACCCGCCCGAGATTTCAGCCATTGTCTACCCCCAAGATGGCCCCACCTGATTGTACAGGTCTAGTGCGAAGTTAAACCGAAGAGATTGTTACTCCTCAACTGCTTATCGGCCCAATGGACTCCACCGCCGAGGCCGGTTCATCCCCACAGACGGCGGAATATCTATCTTGGCCGTCTCTTCGACGTTCAAACCCTTGAGTACTGCTTCATTACAGTCTTGAATGGCCTCTTTCTTTGCCTTGTCTCGCTCCGTCTCATTGTCGCTAAGCTGCTGAAGGAGCTGATCATCGGCGTTTTTTTCTGTTTCGCCTGTTGAAATGCACGCTGTAGGGCACTTCTTAAGTTGGCCTCTGGATCTACGGCTGAGTCAATCACGAATGTATCTGTATCTGAGGGTTGGAAACGTTTTGCATGGTCTTCGAACACAATTGCACGAGTAAGGCTGTCATAGTCTTGATCGATCTCTTGAAGGGCCTCACTCAGCCGTGCAAATGCTTCGGCTACTAGCTCTTGTTGAAGTTGGTCGTTTGACATAAACCCGCCTTTATTGTTTGCATTCAGTTTACCGGTGTTGTGAAATTTGCCTATAAACCTCAGGAACCACAGCTTGCTGAGGAGGGGGTGGAGTAGACAGACCTTGCAGTTGTTGTGTCAGCTCTAGATCAACCTCAGCCAAAGCAGCGTTCTTCAAGGCTTCGATAGCTTGCAGTTGGTGTAGCCTCAGCCGGTCGTTGGCAGATTTTGCACCCAAGTCTTCCAGAGCTGAGTTCAGGTTGCGATGTCTTTCCAGCTCTTTTTGAATTGCACGCTCTGCCTTAACGATGATCTCTGCCTTGTGAGCCTCTGCTTCGATCTTAAGTTCTGCGGCTGTGGATTGAGATTTCACAGCGCCCGCCTTTCAATGAATCGCCAGTATAGCTGTATAACCAATGATGTCGGTATAGAGTTTCTGGTATGAGCATTATCGCAGTTGTATGGCACTGGTGGTTAAGTTTAGGCCTCGCAGTCAGCTCAATTTTTCTTATTGGGGCAGTCATTTTTGGTTACCTCTACCAAGTGCAGCGTCACAAATACCCACGTAAGAAGCGGTAGCGGTAGATGGCTGAGGCGAAATCAAAAGTTGATTGGCAGTTTGCGCGCAATGTTGCTGAGTTTGTCGTTAACGACACCCCACCACCTCACTATGATGCTCAACAGGTTGCCGCCGACTTTGCATCAATGACGCCCCAAGCCGAAGAGCTTGTTGCAGCCGAAACTGGGCTCGAAGTCGAGTCTCAAGCTAAAGCAAAGGTGATTGAACGAATCGACTGGGTGGATGCCAACTTAGCGAGCTTTGGTCGCTTAATGAGGCCACTATTCGAGAAACTTGATGCTCACGCTTTAGACAAAGAAGCGGAAAAGCTAGCGAATAAATCCGAGCCAAAACAGTTCTCAGAGACCGAGTTTGGCAAAATGCTTGGCCCCTGGGCTGAAAAGATCGATCCGGCTGTTAAATCGGCAACAAACGTGGCAGCCTCACTAGGCGAAGATATTGCGAACAGTGTCGGCCCGAAGTTTGCCGGAGCTGAGCTTGGCGGTCTACTTGGTTTCATGGCCGGCCGAGTGTTGGGCCAGTATGACTTGCTCGTCGCAGAAGATGACTCACCAGAAGATCAAGACTGGGTGTACTACGTTGGACCAAACATTCACGCCCTGGAAAATCGTTTTGGTTTCCCACCTAAAGAGTTTCGTTTGTGGATAGCAATTCATGAATGTACTCACAGAGCTCAATTTATGGGTGTGCCTTGGCTTCGTCCGTACTTTCTCTCGATGGTCGATGACCTAATCAACTCTGTTGATCCAGATCCGAAACAGCTTCTTGAGTCACTTAAGGAAGCTAGACAGCAATCAAGCTCTGATGATGCAATCGACGGCGGATTAATGATGAAGCTCGCTTCACCAGAACAGCGCAAGGTCATGAACCGGCTTACCGGGCTAATGAGTCTGCTCGAAGGTCACGGTGACGTTGTTATGGACTCTGCTGGCAAAGGGCTCATTCCGTCTCAGCAGAGATTCTCAAACATAATGTCGCAGCGCAGAAAGAACGCTACCGGTATCAGCAGAGTGATTCAGAAATTGACAGGTATGGATGCAAAACTCGCCCAGTATGAAGCTGGTGAAGCCTTTATAGCAGCAGTTGAAGCTAAGGGCGGACGAAAACTATTTGACATGGTTTGGACTTCGCCGGAGGCGTTGCCAACTTTGGAAGAGGTCAATAACCCTGAGCTTTGGATTAAGCGTGTCGGCTAGAAGAATCTGTGGGCTTGTAATTCTGCTAACCCTCGTAGCAGGTCTCTTCTTTTGGCTGGGATCGGAGTCAGACGAAGAGGCAACCGCCCTTGTCGACGATAACGACGAACTTGTTGGTTATGAGTTCCCAGCTGATTCTGAAGATGAATGCTTCGAGGGCGAGTACTTCGATGAGGAAAGCAGCGTGTGTGTCTTTGAGTGTGAAACCGAACAAGAGTGTGCTGAGCTAGAACAGGAGCTCGAGGACGAACTTGACGGCCTCTATGAGGACAATGATTTTTACCATGATGATCATGATCACCAAAGCAATGATCCGTCCGAGGATACCGAAGCTGTGTACGAGGTATCCAAGGGGGAAGTTCTCACCCTTGCTTCAGGCGAAGAGCGTCCGGAACATAAAGCTCTTTGGAGACTTGTTTCAGCAATCTCTCCTGATGAGCTCACCGACAACTACATAGATACCTTTGAAGTATCAAACAATAATGAAACAGATGCTGCCGGTTATGTGGTTGACGTAAACGAAGATGGTGTGTTTGCAATCGGGTTCAACTTGCCTGATTCTGACCCAGCAGATGGAGCAGAGACCATGCTTTTAATCGTGCACGAGCTTGCCCATATTCTCACGTTGAACAACGATCAGATTCCACCAGAGTCTTCATGTAACTATGATCAGCCTGAGCCATGTTTGGAAGCATCAGGTGACTCGGACGGGCTTTATGAGAATTTCGTGGAGCGGTTTTGGTCAAAAGAAGACATCGAAACCAGTGCAGACGCGGTGAATGCCTCTGAAGATGGCAGCCCAGTTGAATCAAGCCTCTATGTTGAGAATCCAGAATCCTATGTCTCCGAGTACGCTTCTTCTCAGCCTGGGGAGGATATTGCTGAATCCTTCGCTCACTATGTTGTGACCAATTCATACGGTGGGAATTCGATCGCGGATCAGAAGCAAGGTTTCTTTGATGATTTCGAAATAGCTGAAGACTATAAGCAGCAAATGCGTCAAGGTTTGAAGTCTCAGCTCGCCCTGAAACGCAGAGCCAGTTAGCTCTAGCCCCGCTCTACTCGTAGAACACCGTCAGTTCGGGCAATCCGACGGTTACCGCTGATTTCACACGCCAAAACTTCGTGGCGAGCGACTTGAAGCACCCGCTCCACTTCAGCCGAGCTTGGTGGATGCCCAAGTTCGTCCCGAAGCCACTCTCGAATCGAGGTTTGCTGAAGTAATTCATGATGTTGAGTTAGTGCCCTTGTATCGGTTGGGTCAACTCCGGATGCGAGTTCGGTTACAAATGCAGATGTTTGTGCACTCATTTCAGCTGTCCTGGCTAGCAGGGGCACGATATCTCTCGATGCGATGTCGGATCCGAGGGGAATTAGCTCTCGACGCACTCGGTTGCGAAGAAAGCGAGAATCTTGGTTGCTGGGATCTACAAAGTAATCAACGTCGAGTAGTTCACAGAGCTTCTCAGTCTCACTTCTCCGTAGGCCTAAAATAGGATGCTTGGCTTTGTCGGTCATACCTGAAAGACCTGAAGGTCCGGCGCCACGCAGAAGGTTAATAAGAACAGTCTCAGCTTGGTCATCCATCGTGTGTCCTAGTAAAGCACCTGGCCCGAGCAGACGATGCCGTTCGATACGTGCACGTTGTTCAAGATCGCTCCCGTCGACCACTTCGGCCTTGTGGCTTACAAATCCACAACCAAACTTGTTCGCAACCTCAGCAACAAACTCAGCTTCGGATGCTTGCCTAATCCCATGATCAACGTGCGCTGCCGTAGGGTTCAGCCCTGCTTGTTTGGCAAGCCACAGCAACGCTACAGAATCAGCTCCACCAGAAACGCCACAAACAACCTCACCCCTCGATTGTTCAAAAGTGCAGAGCGACAGCAAAGTATGAGTGAATTGTTCGAGTTCAGAAACTGAGCCAGGCACGATGTTCAGCCTAGAGGCGAAGCTGTGTTAACGTCTCAACTAGTTATGTAACGATTGGGGTAACTCGGGTGTTTGACGTCAAAAAGCTAGCCATTGTTGGCAGTGCTGTGGTTTTCTTATCCGTCCTTAACGGAATTGGCGCCAACGCTATTCCGGTGGCGCAAGAGCCGGCTACTGAAGCTGTTATCGAAGTCATGGTTGACGGAGTTGAACCGTTCGATTCAACAACTTTCGATCCTGGTTCTGGAGCGGAGTTTGGTAACGACGCTAACGATGCGAACGGTATTGTGCGCAACTTCGATGCGGTCCAGTATCGAGTGGAAGTATCTCTGAACGATGCTGATGACACCAACCTTCACACCACACTCACGCTTTCGGATAATGCTTACTGGTCTGGTGTTCCTCTCGAATGTAAAACCGCTGAAGATCTGTTTTTCGGATCACCAACTTCAGAGCTGTTAGATCTGAACGCTGACGGGTTGGCCGAAACCCTTGTCTGCAATTTCGGGGATCATTCAGAAGGCACCAAGCTTGCTATTGAACCAATAGCAATAGCCGCTGGAAATAACGGCGAAACAATGACCGCCTCTATCACTTCTACTAGCGATGCAAGCGTGTCTGATTGGAACAGTGACCCGGTTGACACGATCATCACGGCAGACTTTGGCATCGGTATCTCAAAAGCGGTTGCCGGTTTGCCAAGAGATCAGAAAGTGGACTACCAAGATCGCTACTATGCGGCTTCTGTATATGGTGCTGAGGGCAGAGTAGTTGAGTGGCATATTTCCCTGAACTACAACCCAGGTTCAGAGTACGTTGATGATGATGGAACAGGCGTGCAGAGCTTCACCCTTACCGACACTTGGGTAGGAACTCACAGCAATGATCCTTCGGTCGAGGGAGATAACGCTAACGGCGTCTACAACGACGGAATTGTCCTCTTTGGTGACATCGCTGGTGACCCGCTAGAGTCGTGTGCTCTGCTCACACCAGTTTCTGGTGCGACCGTAACTTGTACACAGCCCGGCCCTGGTGAACCAATCACGATTCAGATTGACGATGCCCCTGTCAACCAGGCGACGATGGCTACGGTCAGAATGCAGCTTTGGTTCCCATTCAGTTCGATCTTCGTTCCAAACACGCTTGATAGGGCAGAAACTTACGATGTGAACAACACAGTTGAACTTACAGGTTGGGGCGGGGCAGGCACTCTCGTAACTTCACAAACCGGTAGCGTTGATCCGGGCCCAGAAATAGCTAGCGATGATTGGCTTATTTCAGCTTCGAACAGTGGTGGCTTCCTGGCTTATTACAAGACGTTCGACAATCTGGGCGGCTTCAAAACTGGGCAACGCGCGGCAGGCATTGGTGATGAAGTAGAGACGTCTTTGGTTCTCCAGGATAATTCTCCTAGGGATCTCAACATCGGTATTTGTGACACACTCGACACTACATCGTTAGAGTTTGCTGGAACTGACGGTCCTTTGCAGAAGGACGCAGTTATTAACGGGCAATCCAATAACACTACATACAGTAGAACTGACAGAGACGTTGGTTGGGAGTCTTTGCATAACCGCTTCAATCCTGTGCTTAATGCAAGAATCACCGGAGTAACTGGCAATCACTATGACGCAACCGACGTTGGGGTAACAGTCCAGTTCAGCGATGTTGACTATGCAGCCACGGGCGATGACCACTGGACGGCTACTTGTGAAGACGATCTAACTGGCGACGGCAACAGCGACTGGGTCGATGATTACAACGATCTCCCTGGCGGAGAAAGTTCGGTAGTGCGAGTCCGAATGCTTTGGGACAAACAGAGCAGCGTGTTAGCGACGCTAGATAACATTTACGGCACTTACCAAGTTTTCTATTCTTTCAATGTTCGTATCAAGCCAACCGCAACGGTAAACAGCTACATCCCTAACACGGCAAGTATTTTGACCAACTCCGGTGTCTGGTTTGAAACGATTGGTGGCGGTCCTCTTTACAGAGATACTGAAACAGATCCAACCAACGCCCTTTACTCTTTCGATGCTTTCAACGCAGACCGTATTTGGGTCCTCCCGGCGTCAATGACAATAGACAAAACTAACGAGCCACTTGGCGCACAGGGTCCTTACGGGGCAGGCGATATTGCCACTTTCCGTATCACACCGAGTATTTCGGGATCTGGCCCAGCAGACCAGACAGTAACTATCTATGACAATTTGCCCAATGAATTGGCCTATGTGTCAGATGATTGCGAAGCGGCAGCCTCAGCGCTGGGCTTAACCTGTACAACTACTCTCTTAGGTGATGATGCTACGTGGACAATTACTGGCTACACAATTGGTGATCCACTCCCAAGTATCGTGCTTGAGGCAGAAGTCAAAGCTGGTACCCCAGCTGGCGCCTATACAAACGGAGTCTTTATAGAAACAACTTGGCCTGACCTTGCCGATGACTCACATTGCGACACGGCTGTCAACAGCAATGGGACCGTAACTACCACGTCACAAAGAGAGTGTCGTAATGCGGTTGTTGCAGGTCACGTGAGCCGAGCGACAATCCTTGTGCCGTCCGAGGCTGGTGAGTCTGTTGTCAAGTCTGATGAGTTGGTAATCACAGAGCCAAACGCTGATTGGGTTACTGAGTTGACTTACACCAATCTGGGTGGCTCGGATTTTGGTCCCGGTCAATTGATTGATGTTGTGGCGTTTAATGGTGATGGTGTTGTCGGTTCGTCTACTGAGCGATTTAACCAGCCAACGGAGAACCCAGCTAACGCCAACACAGAGACCAATACTTCTGATCAAGATGGTCGGGTTGATTTTGTGTCTGTTACGCCGTCGGCTGCTGGTGAGACATTTGAGTACACGACTACGGATGCTGCGTTGGTTGATATTAGGCCGTGTGCTCCGTCTAACTGGCCTGCTGGTGACAGCCTCGGTTCTGGTAATGCTTTGCTAGATCAGATTTGTGGCCTTGGTTTGGTAGATCCAGCTACAGACATCCCAACTGCTTCTCAGACTGGTACGGGGGCAACCGACTGGACGGCCGCTGCTAGCGCTGATGTGACGGCTATTCGTGCTTCGTTGCCAGCGTTTGCAGCTGGTGAAGCTGAGAGAACAATAGCGTTAACCATGAACGTCGCCTTTGCTCATGAAGGTGACCTTCTGTGTAACAATTTTGGCTTGAACTCTGAGATTGTGACGCTTGACATCATCTCTAACGATGTGTGTGTTGAAGTGGTGTCTGGCTCGATCGGCGATTATGTGTGGGCTGATAGTAATGGTGATGGGGTTCAGGATGCTGATGAATCACCTATTTCTGGCGTGACGCTTAAGTTGTTGGATGGTGCTGGCAATCCTATTCTCGATGAGGACGGCAACCCAATGACAGCAGTGACGGACGCTGATGGTCTGTATTTGTTTGAGGAGCTTCCGTCTGGTGACTACACCGTGATGGTTGACACTGCGACTCTGCCTGCTGGTTTGACTCAGTCCTATGATTTTGATGGTGCTGGAGACGATATGTCTGTTACTAGCCTTGTTGGTCCTGCAACTGATCCCACGTTGGTGGATGTTGAGGATGATCTAGATCAAGACTTTGGCTATTTGGCAGGGTCGATTGGCGATTATGTGTGGATTGACACTAATGGTGATGGTGTACAAGATTCGGATGAACTGCCTATTGAGGGGGTGACTGTTAAATTGCTGGACGCAGCAGGTGGCCCTGTGTTGGACATTAATGGAGATCCGGTTACGACTGTGACCGATTCTGCTGGTCTGTACTTGTTTGACAATGTTGCTTTCGGTACCTATACGGTGATGGTTGACGAGTCAACTTTGCCTGCTGGTTTGTCTCCAACTTATGACTTTGATGGTGGCCTAGACTCGATGTCTGTAGTCACAATCGATCTGACTAACCCGCATGACCGTGATCAAGATTTCGGTTATCTATCTGGTTCTATAGGTGATTATGTTTGGTTCGATGCTGATGGTGACGGTGTTCAGGACACCGATGAGGACCCTATCGCTGGTGTGACGGTGAAGCTGTTGGATGGCGCTGGTGATCCGATCTTAGATAGTTCAGGCAATCCGGTTACGGCTGTGACCGATTCTGCTGGTCTGTACTTGTTTGATGATCTTCCACTCGGTGACTACATAGTGATGATTGACGAGACCACTTTGCCTTTAGGCGTTGATCAATCTTATGACTTTGACGGTGGGCTCGATAACATGTCTGCAACAACGTTGAGTGCTGCGGCGCCTGATGACCGTGACCAGGACTTTGGTTATGTTCCTCCGGTGTATGATGTTGCTTTGTTGGTTGATGTGGCCGCAGGTACTGGCTCGGAGCTCTCTGTGGGCGATGATGTCACATTCGTGATTGACGTTATGAATCAGGGTGACTTGGATGTTTGTAATGTCGGTGTTATTGCTTATATTCCCGAGGGTCTAATACTGAATGACCCTGCTTGGGAGCTTGATGCAGACGGCAACGCTGTGTTGGTTGATCCAATTGATGGCATTCCAGCAGGGATGATGGTCTCTGTGAATATTGTGTTTACAATCGCTGATGGTGCGTCTGGTGATTTGACGCTACTTTCTGAGATAACGGAGTTCTACGGTGCTGATTGTTTAGAAGCTGTTGATATCGACTCATTTGCAGATGGTGAGCTGGGCGATGTTGTGGTTGATGGGGTAGTGGACGGCACAGACGGAGACGAGGACGACTCAGACATTGCTGTTATTACAGTTGTTGGCACAGATGCTATTGCCTTTACAGGCGCATCGACATCGCTCCTGGTTGGGGCCGGTTTGCTTGTACTAGCAGCTGGACTGCTACTTCGCAGAAGACTGCAACTTAGCCATTAATCAGGGGTGTACAAATAGTTGGTTCGGACTTTACATTATCCAGTAAGGTCTGAACTGAATATTCAATTGCACCCTCACGGGTCGTGTCGCTGAAACTCAACTGGTCTGTCTTTCCTCGCCACCATACAGTACCTGCGTCAACGCTTCTGGATACTACATATTCGGCACCAGGAGCAGCTTCTTGCCAGTTAACAGTAACATCTGCGCCAACTTGTGAAACGCTACAAGAATCAACTGGAGTAACTTCATTGTTATCCGGCACATCGTTATTGCTGCAGGGCTGCTGGGGGCTTCGGGTTTCATCTTCACCTACTGCCACAACGAAATATTCAAGTGAGGCGTCACGGTAACTGTCTATGAAGCTGAGAGAGTCTGTAGAACCTCGCCAGTACGCTTGAGATCCATCTACAGTCCGATAGATCACGTACCGAACAGCTTGTTCTGAAGCTTCCCAGGTGACTTCGATCCCATCCCCAATGACTACAAACGTACAGGAATTGGGTGCTTCGATTGGAGTTGGGGGTGGAGCGTCAATGTCTTCAGTGCATTTGACTGGAGTTCCCGAAACATTTCCGTTGCGAGCTTCGACGAAGTACTCAAGCTCTGCATCACGATTGATATCAGTGAACGTAAAGGTTTGGCCATCTACAGCACCTCGCCAATATGGAGTTGAGCCATTGACAGTTCGTCGAATAATAAACCTCTCAGCCTCGTCTTGAGCGTCCCAGCTAACTTTCACTGTTGAGTTGTTGAACTGTACGCTGCATGCTTCAACTGACGGACCCGTCGCAGACTCCGGACTGAACCGAGCCAGTCCGTACAGCGCTCGGCTGCCACCTTGAGTGAACTGTCCGCCTACCCAAAGTCTTCCATTGGAGTCTTCTTTAAGTGCCCAGCCGCCTCCTTGGCCCCTAAGATCAAACTCGAGAGGCAGTAGCTTGCCAGTCGACTTGTTGAAGCCGTACACGCCTTTGACTCGCTGTGGTTCCCCAACAGCACCAACCTGGAAGTCCGCCAGCATTGTTCGATACTGATCGATATTCATTCGTTCACCGAGAGGTGTATAAACGCCTAGTGGAAGGCGAGTGACTGACCCCCAACAATGGCAACTAGCCCAAACATACTTGGAGCCAATCTCAATCGCCTGGTTGTCTCCTCCTTTACCAACGTCAAACTCCGGAATCTGCTGACTGTAGTACCCCTCGATCGGCTCTAGATCATCAGCAAGCAATACAGCAGTTTGGTGTGTTTTTCCGCCTACATAGACCCGGTTACCGTCGGTTTGAACATCCCATAGGCGGTTGGAGGATCGTTCATAGCTAGCAACGTTTACGGGGTAGCCCTGTGTTACTCCCTCTTTGAGTCGTGCAGTTTGCGGGTCTAGAGTGGCAAAGAAATCCGAACGGTTGTCTGTCAGTGCAGCATCAAGACCGCCTACATTGTCGACCGATCCAAATTTGCCAGCGATGTAAACTCGTTCCCGGTTAACATCAACAGCAATTCCGTGAACGCCATTGCCTTGGTAGTTGGGTCCTTCATATTTTTGTAGAGAAGGAATCCATGATTCATCGATGCTTCCATCGACAGCGGAGAAACGTGCCAGGCTTGTTAGCGCAACTCCCTGAGCGTTGGCGAATGTTCCTCCGGCATAGAGCTGGTTGCCAACGAGTTCGATGTCGAACACTGCTGGCGTTCCCCAAGAGTTAGTGATGTTGGTATCAAAGCCGGGGAGTGTCGCACCGGTGGTTGGATCAATTGCGACTATTCCTCCTGTCATCTCACCGCCAACGAGTAGGCGACCATCTGGGGTGCTGGTGATTGTGTAGACAGCGTTGTCGAGTTCTGGCCTGAAGCTCGAGATCCATTCACCAGTGTCAAGGTCAAAAGCAGCTAAGAAAGACTGATCAAACTCTTGACCCTCCGGAGACAAAAGCCTTGTGAAAGTGCCGCCCGCATACATTTTGCCATCGAGCTCGTGCAGATCCCAAATTAAGGCCCTGATGGCCCCCGTGTGCATAACACGATCGGTCTTGTCCTTAACATCCCAAATTTCCTCCGGAGTTACCGAGTAATCAGCGCTAGCCGGGCTGGATGTAAGCAATATGAAACCCAGCAGCGCTGGGGCAAGAAAATAGATAAATCTACGCATCAATATGCAATCGACCATTAACACCCAGAAATTGAGTGGGTACTTCCCCTAGTGCGGCTCCTGCAGTAGTTTGTTTAGATGAAACTAATCGCTTATTTAGCAGTTTTGCTCTCTGTTTTTCTGTTGTCATGTTCTTCAACTGACGAAGAGCCTGAAGGGGTGGAAGCCCAAACCCCGTCTTCCCTCGGTGACGAAATCGAAGATGAAGGGTTGCTCACCTTTGAAGAAGCACCGGATGTTGAGTCTCAATCCGAAGAAGAGTGGGCACAGGCGTTAGCGGCAAGCTGGCTCGGCAGTAGCACCAATAACGGAACGCAGGAGCTGGCTGAATGTATTGGTCAAGGGTTGGTTGACCAGATTGGTATTGCCCGTTTACTTGAGCTGGGCGTGAGGGTTGAGGATGTTGACGCTGGCATGGTCAGCGCTGGTTTTACTGACGATGAAGCCGAGTTAATTGGGGAGATCTCAGCCGGATGTGAAGGTTAGCCAAAGACCGTAAAAGCGGTTCTTATAACCAGAGCAGCCACGACCAGAATTAGAAAGGTTCTGGCTACGATCTGTTGCTTTGTCATAGTCCCCTGTTTCACAAATCGTGTTTCTGATCCTGGACTGAGCGTGAGGTGATGCTCAATTAATTTTGCCAGATCATCTGCCTGTCTAACGTTAAGTATTAGGTCAATATCCTTTTCTGCGTCTTTGTGTTGGATGGTGTGAAATAGGCTCCGAGGGTTGGCTACTAAACCGCTCACAGGGTGAAATACAGCATCCATGACGACCGATGATGTGTACAACTCTGGAGCTTCTCGTCGAAGCTGAGAGCGGTACCACGAATGAAAACTCACTTCCAACCATCCGTGACTATCGGTGCGGGTCACTTTAGCGATCCCTGGCCATGGGGTGATAACGGTTGAGCGTCTCCCAGCTGATAGAGGACCTGTTATGTACTCCCACGAGAGACCCTCAGGGTCGACCTTTACCTGAAATGGAAGTGGGTTTGGCGAAATTGGATTAACAAGGATGAGAGCAGTGACAACACCGGCGGCACAGATAACACTGGCAATATAAGGATTGAGTTCCAGAGTTACGAGTAAAATTCCTAGAGGTAAACTCAGAAGAAAAATGAATAAAATTTTAAACACATCGTTTGCACTAGCGTGTTTCAAGAATTGGCGACTTTCGAAGACTTGAGCTTCGTTGTCTGGGGTCATGTTGCTCACAGGTGTTTTATCGGAAGTCCTGGACTTTAGATTAGCCTTACATCATGACCAAGGTGATGGGCATACTGAATGTCACCCCGGATTCTTTTTCTGACGGTGGGCAGTACGACAGCGTGGATGCTGCTGTTCAGCGGGGCATAGAGATGTTTGCCGCTGGCGCAGACGTTGTGGATGTGGGCGGTGAATCTACACGCCCAGGGGCGGCGCCTGTTTCAGAGGACCAGGAACTTGAGCGGGTGATCCCCGTTATAGAAGATCTCAGCTCTATGGGTCAGGTTTCAATCGACACACGTCATGTGACAGTCGCTAGTGAGGCTGTCACCGCTGGAGCGACGATTATTAACGACGTAAGCGCTTCACTCAGCACCGTAGCCGCTGAGGCGGGCGTTTCTTGGATAGCGATGCATATGCAGGGCTTACCTGAAAACATGCAGCACGATCCTAGCTACAGCAACGTAGTCGGCGAAGTTAAAGACTATTTGGTGGAGAAAGCTTTAGAGGCGCAGCAAATCGGGGTGCCACAAACCTGGATTGATCCAGGGTTTGGCTTTGGCAAGACTCTTGCCCACAATTTGGCTCTGTTGGCGAATATTGACCAGTTCGTTGCTACTGGACTTCCAGTTGCGGTAGGAATTAGCCGAAAATCAATGCTGGGTGAGCTCTTAGCTATTTCCGATGGTGCGGCAGAACCCGTCCCAATCGAAGACAGACTCGAAGCTTCACTTTTTTCTGCCGCTTTTACGATGCTAAAGGGTGTTGACCTGGTTAGAGTTCACGATGTAACTTCTACGTTACGGGTGCGGGCATTGATTCACAGGAGTAGTTGATGCCAAAGGGAAAATGGGCTCAAGGAATTAAGCCCCGTCATTTGCAATGGTTTATCCAAGATAAGTTGGCTATTTGCGAGCGCCCTGGAGGATATGGCCCTGATCATCGTCTAGTCAGACGACAAGAGGAAGTCATTTGGATTCGTGAAAGCGACTTCACGTACCTTATTTCACTTCTTCCAGACAACGAGAACCTAGAAACTTATGATGACTGTGGCATGCCTTGGAAGCATTGGCCATTCCCACAAGATGTAGACCTCGAAGTTTCGCTTCCTGTTATCTACCCAGAGCTTCATCAGAACCTCACCGACGGTAAGAAGCTTCTGATGCACGCAGAAGAGCTTAATGATCGCTTCGCTGGTTTCTTAGCTGGCTATCTGTGTTGGAGCAACATGGTGCCAGTCATTCACGAAGCCATCACTGTCACAGAAGCTATTTTGGGTCGGCCGCTTGCGCCAAACGCTCGAGCGATAGTGCAAAAAGCCGCAGAACTGCGAGATTCAGCGCCTATGGCAGTCAAGCAAGAAGCCCTAATTGCCTAACAAGGTCAGAGCCTTTCTAGGTCTTGGTTCCAATATTGGTGACAGCAGAAACTGGCTTCGGCAGGCTGTTGAAGAGCTTCCAGGGGTGATTGCTGTTTCACCGCTGTATCGTACGGAGCCAGTTGGTGGCCCTGACCAAGACGACTATTTGAACATTGTTGTTGCAATAGAAACCGAGTTGAGTTCTCGAGACTTATTACTTCAGTGTCAAAGAATCGAACTTGAAGCTGGGCGTGAACGCCTGGTCAAGAATGGGCCCAGGACACTTGATATAGACATCCTGTTGTATGACAATCGGCAAATTTCAGAGCCTGGCTTGGAAGTTCCCCATCCAAGGATGTTTCAGCGCAACTTTGTCATAAGCCCTTTGTTAGACATCGCTCCAGAGTTAGCCTTTGACGAAGCTTTCACATCTCGAATTAATCCTGATGAATTGATCGGTGATGTTGAAGAAATTGGTGAGCTTTAGAGAATTCCTGTTGTATATCTAAACTCGAATCCTTCAGAGAAACCAGTCAGCATTTCACCTCTTGATAGACCAGCATCCAGCAGACCACTCCAGTAGTTGACTTCTGAGCTGCTAGGCGTTCTCTTCAAAACGTTTTGGTAGATCAACTTAGTAAAGTCTGGGTTGCTGAGGCTGCCATATCGACTTGCGAATTCTGGCGACGTTGTGAACTCGTTTGCTATTGATTGCAGGTCGCCAGTGGATACTAGGACGCTAACCCAATAGTCGAGAGCTTGATCGGTCGGTGTGCGCAAGAAGGTAGCTTTATAGATTCGCAGGATCTGTCCATCGATTTCAGAATTTGGCGCCACCGTCTCAGTCCTTGTTATGTACTCAGACGACTCTGCAAAGCCCAGCATCACAGAACCTCGACTGGTGCCACTGTTTAGCAGCCCAAGCCAATAGTTGTAGCCAGCATCAGGCTCTCGGCGCAGAACATTAGCGTAGACAAGGTCAACAAACTGGGCGTTGCTTAGGTTGCCGTAGCGTGAAGCAAACTCTTGGCTTGATGCGAAGAAGCTTGAGATGTTGTCAGGGCTGGTTCCGTTAACCCGCTCCGTCTTCCAGTAATTTAGGCCCGTTGAGTCCGGCTGACGGAGGAAGTAAGCACTGTATAGGCGTCCAATCTGGCCGTCGAGAGCGGTTTTGTTGACGTTGATGACAGAGCTTGATCCGCCACCGCTAGATCCTGAAGATCCGCTTGCAGAAGTAGTGAATGAGGTAACCCGTGTCGAGTCTGTTGCATCGCCGACGCTACGCAGCTCAAGTGAGTAGTTGGTGCTTGCAGATAGTCCGGTCACAGTAGCAGATTTAGCAGCTGGCGAAGTTGTGACTTGCTTGACAAGTACTCCGTCTTTCTTGACTTTGACCTGCATTGTGTTGGGCAGTGAACCAACCTGTGAGAGATCGAAGTTCCACTTTACTGTGACAGAGTTAGAGGTCTTAGTTAGGGAAGTGATATTGCCTTTTAGGTGTGTGGTTTGGAGACCCCAGCCTATTCCGTCCAAGATTCCAAGAATGGGAGCGTCGACACTACGATTGGCTACACCATAGTTGAATAGAGGTGTCATGAGAGTCCCAGGCGCCCCGCTTCCATAGACACTCTCGTCAAAGTGGGAATAGCTGCTTCCGTTTTCCCAGTTTGTTGGATCGTAGAGTTTGTATATCTCGCCACCCCCGATGGTCACATCTAAAGCGTTGCTTTCTAGATACTGATTTGGGTTGGAAAGCGCTGTCAGATTCTGATTGTTATAGCGAACTAAATCATCGTAGATGCCAAGGGGGGAGCCAAGTTCCGGACCGGAGCCGTAGTCAGCTGCTGAGCCTGTAAACCCAAGTCCATGAATCGCCTCGTGAAGTACTACTGAGTAGAGATCAATTTTTGAGTTGGGTACCGAGGTATTAGAGGTTGATAAGTGCCAGCTGTTGGAGGTGTAGAGCTGTGAGTTAAGTGTAATCAGCAGTTCTGGGCGGGCGGCCCCGTTCTGATCAACGTTGAGAATGGTGTTAACCAAAGCCGCAGGATAGGTACGGTTGGTTGGTAGCGACGAACCTTGGTAGAGAGTTTCGGGCCCTCCGAATCCAAGAATGTTGTTTCCACCCAGGTTCTGCCACGAGAACAAAACTTCAACAGGGCCACCTGTTTTGGTGGTGATGAGACCATCTATTTGATTGATCGCAGCGGTGGCGACGGCTTGGACATCAGCTGGAGCTGGGTTGGCCGAATCAAACGTAATGAATATTCCTCCACCAGAAGCTTGAGAGTTGGCAGATGACTCAGTTAGGTTGAACAGCGAATCGAGTCCGCTGCTTGTTTCCTCAGCTGTTTGGGCAATAGCGTGAGATATGAGAGTAAGCTCCTTGAGTTCAAGCAAATCGTCGTGAGTTGCCTGGTCAACTGCATCATTGTGGCTGTGCTCGCCTTCATGGCTGTGAGCGTGAATAGAGCCATCATGGTTGTGATAGTGCTCGGTTGTTTCAATGGCTAGTTCGGGTTCAATCGCCACAAGATCATCGATTTGAGCAGAAGCTGGGCCAACTCCTAAACAAACCGTGGCAGCCGCCGATAGACCAATGCCTACAAGAGCGCGTCGAGCACGCCTAGGAATCTTCTCATTTGCCTTAAACAGTGTCATTTTCCGCCCAGTGCTAGTGCCCGTAAAGGTTGTTTCGACTAGATATTCAAATTTCTGTAGCTAGAGTTCTGAACATAGTTCAACAGGCCCACACGACATAAAAAACCTTGCCCAGCCAGGTATTCTGGTAACTAGTTGCGGGAACTAGACGGCGGTTAGAAAAGTGTCACCCTCAGAAGAAATTGATGGGCTTGTGAAGTCGAAAGATGACGGACTTTTCCAACGTATCTTTCCTCGCAGCGAGCGTGAACTATTTAGTCAGTTTGTTGATGCTGTCGTTGGTGAAGAAACGACTTTAACAGATGAACTAAGGGAAGAGTTACTCGACCTGTTTATTCAATGGAGAGAGCCTTATAGATCATCGGATGCTGGGCTTCCAAATTATGACGTGTCAGAGGTTGACGAGAATGGGTTCGCTAAGCGCTTTACGCTCCAAGAAGCGCTTGAAGACCTTGATGAAAACAAAGCAACGGCTCTCATTAAGGTGGGAATCGAGGGGTTGAGCCGGCTGAACGCAAGATTCGGTCATTCGAACAGCGACGCTATTTTGGGAGTCTTCAAGCTTAAGATCCGCAATCGACTATTCACAAAGTTCTTTCCCAACGAACCACCAGAATCCATATCTCAGGAAGAGCGAGCAGAGTTCGATACAGCGCTGACTATGATGGCGGCAGGTCCAGCAGTGCTAGTGATGCTCAACCTGCCAGCGGAGATGGTGGCCTCGGACGGAGCACACTCATTTTGGGAAGAGCTGGCACTCGACTTCAGTGAAGACCTTGTCAGAGCATGTGATTTAGTTAAGCATGATTTGCAACGGACTAGTGAGTTGACAACCCAGCAGCTGGAAGTGCTAGACCAAGCCAAGGTTGAGCACGAGCTGATCGATATCTCGAACTATGAGTCTATGCAGGCGCAGATTTCGGGTTTGGATGAGCTTGAAGCAGAACAAGTGATGCCTATCGGAGAAACTGCGAAACCTAAGCCTCTGTCAGGCTATGCAGCGGCACGTCGAGGGAGCCTTATCAGGCAAGCTTTGAAGTTCGGGGGCAGCGAAGTTGCAGTCACCGAGCTCTTTGACAGGATCGGAGCAATCCCTCGAGACCGTATCACAGGTGGTTTTGATCGAGGTATTGCAAGGCAGGCTTATCTAGAACATGCTCAGGCCAATGCTCCGGACGGTTACAAAGCTTTCTACGCTGAGATCGATATACGAAACCTTGGGGGCTTGAATAAAGCAATAGGTCGCAAAGCTGCTGATCAGATTTTTGGCGAAATTGCATCACTGACCCGAATGAAGTTGGAGGCCAGTGGTTTTGAGGGCGAGATGGTTCGCTTTGGTGGAGATGAGATTTGCTTTGTCGGCTACGTCCAAGAGGGGAGCATCGACCAGCTGCACGGTGCTGCAAACGACGTACCAAAAGCTATTCAGGATTATGTCGATGCTTTAGAACCCTTTGGAGATGTGGTTGTTGGGGAGATTGAGCACCACCGAGATTCAAGTCGTCCTAGCGGAATTGGTGCTGTGATCGCAGGGCAAGTTGTGAACGCATCAGAAACGGTAGGTTCAGTATTGAAATGGGTAGATAAAACGATTGAAGGGTTAAAGAAGTCTCAAGACTCTAAGGCGGCGTTCCGCTCACAGGGCCCTATTGCTTTCGGCCGATCTCTGCCTACGGGTTCTCTCGGAGTCAACGGCAAGGTTCACCGACCAGGTACATCGCCTGAGATCAAGCCCCGTGATCTAGGTCCTCGTTTTTTCTGTTAGCTCGTATTGCTGTGAGCCCTAGACCAGCTGCAATCAGAGCGTAAAGCAATCCAGGCCAGAACTCTAACCGAGAAGCGATCGTCTTACCATCCAGAAGCTCAACCGTTGCGATCAAGACTTTCTGCTCACTCACATCAGTTCTTTGTAATACTTCGCCATCGGGGCTAATTACAGCAGTTAGCCCGGTCGGTGCTGCTTGAAGTACATATTTGTTGTACGCCACTGCGCTTACCTGGTTGGCAGCAACTTGTTGGGTTTGTACTTGTGTTAGCCAATATGACGATCCGTTTGTGGGGTTGGTTAGAAGTTGCGCACCTTCATTGATCGCTGACCGGGCACGGTTATCGAAATAACCTTCCCACGAGATTTGCGAGCCGACCAGACCGATGGGTGTTTTTAGCGTTGCCGGCCCTACACCAGGTCTGACATCTCGAGTCGGAACCTCTGAGCTGAAGATTTCAATCAGGGACCGAAACGGAACAAACTCACCAAACGGAACAGTCCTAACCTTGTCATATCTTGCGGTCTCTTCACCGCTTGGAGTGATGATCGATTGATAGTTAACCGTTTCTGTGTCACTTAGCGACAGAAACCAGCCAGCCGAGATTGGAGCTTGCAGCTCTGCAGCCACTTTAGAAACTTGACTAAAGTACTGAGTTTCTTGAGCATCAGTGCGTGGATTTACAACATTTTCTGGCCAAAGAATGAGATCAACCTGTTCGGTAATTGACTTCGTTGCATCAACATGACGCTGTAAAACTTCTTCAGCTCCACCTGCACTAGCTCTGGTGTTTTGTTCACCGCCACCTTGCACCAAAGCAATTGTTGCTTGATTGGTTACTTCGCCAGGGGAGTGAAGGTAGCCAAGTAGCGAGAGAACGGCGACGGCAATAAGAGTCATCACACTCCGTTTGTGATTGTCTCTGAGCCCAAGCAGTGCCACCCCAATAAAGCACACAGCCACCACTATTCCTAGAGGCCCAAACAGTCGTGCAACATATACAAGGGGTGACTCAACCTGGCTGAGAGCCAGATTAGCCAAAGGGACTCCACCAAATGGCCAGCTCCAACGCAACAGCTCTGCACCTGCAACAAGACCAGGGAGAATGAAGAACTGTCGCTCGGGGGTGGCCAGCGCTGCAGCAATCCCAAACATTGCAGACATAAGACCAACAGCTAGAAAGTAGCCGGGGGGAGCCATGTCAAACATCCATAACATTGCAGGAAAAAACCATGATGCTGCAAACAAAGCTCCACGCTTGAAACGAGTTGTCGCAGAATCCACTTTCAAACTTGAGGCCAACAAGGCAATGCCAACAAACGCAAGCGGCCAGAAACCCCACGGCGGTACTGATGCAGCAATACACAAACCGGCGCCTATGGCTTTCATGAACTTCGGGCTCGCTCGTATAGCTCAACAGATTCTGCCAGGACCTTGGAGAACCTTCGCCGTTGCTCGTTAGTCACGGAGGCCTTGTTAGAAGTCTGATTCACCCACGAGATGCTACGGTTCTTCCACCCGAGCTTCTGCGCTAGGACCTCAAGGTCGGCTGAGTAATTCTCTATTGTTCCTACAAAATCGTATTCCTCAAGCGGAATCTCTCCGAAATAGTTATGAACCTCCTCCACAACTTCCGGCCAAGTAGCGAATTCTTCAATTGTTGGCTGCTCTTCGAGGAACTTGTCATGTACGCCCATGCCTTGAGGCTCCAGCTGTTGCCAGAAGCTATACAGCGAGATCATGCGCTCGACAGGGTCCCTGAGCCAGGTGATAAGAAAAGGTTGGTCGAGCTGTTCTAACACCTTTCGTTTGGGATGAAAATGGCCATGAATCAGATCGATTCTTCTTGGCTCAATCTCGAGATTTGAGAGATTGCTATCGGCTAACGCTTGAGATGTGACGTGATCATAGATCCAGACAGAGTTCTTTGGCTTGTAGTTGGTTTCCAGCAGTTGCCGAAACGAGGTTCCCCCAGATTTAGGAATGTGAGCCGAAACTAGAGTGTGAGTCTTCTTGCGTTTGCGGTTAAACATCATTGGCTATTCTGTCACAGATTTGGCTGCCAAAATCCCACTTTGTAGACATGCAGGAATGCCAATTCCATCGTATGCCGCCCCCGCAAAGGCAATATTGATCGGTGCGAGCTGACGAATCCGACCGACTCGCGCAGAATGACCCACCTCATACAAAGGCAAAGCGTTACTCCAACGAACGACTCGAAGTGATTCAGGCTCACCGACCTTAACCACTTCCGAAAGCTCGCTGATAAGGGCTTCAGTTAAGGCAGTGTCACTAAGCTGGTCAGGTCCTACGATATGACTGTCGGCACCGTTCTTTCCAGTAGTAAGGCGAATTACCACCTTGCCTGGCAGCTGGTACCGATTCCACTTGGCGCTTAGCCAACTGCAAGCGCTAATCAGTTTGCTTTCCTTGAGGGGAAACACGATGCCAGGAGAATTAAGGACTGGGTCGACGTCACTCTCGTCAAAGATTAGTGTGACCTGGCCAACATGGGTATAGCGAATCGCGCTTAGCTCTTGACCGATTTCAGAATTAGGATCAAATAGGCCAGCTGAAGCATGTGCGGGGGTCGCAAGTATCGTAAGGCGATCAGGATCAAGCTCGTTGATCGGCGAATCTAAGTGAAGCTTGGCAGGATTTAGTCGCTCCACGATTGCATCTACAAGTTCCATGGAAGTGCCTTTAAGCCCATAAAACACCGGCAGTTGGCTTGATATGTTGACGGTCTTTGCTAGTCCAGCCCTGAGGGAACCATGATTTTCAATTGCTTCTGCGAACTTTGGTGCGGCACTTTGCAGTTCAAGATTATCGATTTCGGATGCATTGATTCCACCAAGCAAAGGTTCCACCAGATAGTCAGCTACATCTGCTGAAAACTCTTTTCGAATAGCTGCTCCAATTGTTGTAGCTGGCTCGACATCGACGGGCTCATCGGAGCTCATGAGTGGAACGCCAAGGTATGTGCCTTTAGGCATTGGGAAGAGTTCGCCCTCTTTGTAGATCTGAACAGGGTCTTTGGCTTGAGGGAGTTCAATGCTGTCGCCCAGTCCAAGTTCTTGAATAAAGCGCTGTATTACGGGAGGGCGGGCCAGAAAGTTGTCGGCTCCAGCGTCCACTAATAGTCCACCTACCTGACTTGAGGCCACCTTGCCGCCAAAGGTCGGAGAGGCTTCAAAGAGTTCATAGTCGACTCCACTTTTCTCAAACTGGTAAGCAGCTGCTAAACCAGCCAACCCACCGCCAATGATTTGAATTGAACTCATGAGTTATCAAGTAGGGTTTGCCCGTATTCGTGAACAAAGTCAGCCACCCGGGCAAGTATGTCAGGGTTAGTCTCTGGTAGAACTCCATGCCCAAGGTTGAAGATAAAGCGTGGATTACCTGCGTTTTCATCCAAGATGCGCCGAACTTCTTTCTCGACTACGGGCCACGGAGCAGTACAGATTGATGGATCAAGATTACCTTGCAACGTGTAGTCGTTACCCAGAATGGTGCGAGCATGTCGCAGCGATGTTTTCCAATCGACACCAACAACGTCGGCTCCGGCAGCAGCAAACTGATCTAACAGCATGGAAGTGCCGGTACCGAAATGAAACAGTGGAATTCCTGTTGTCTGAACCGTTTCCAGGATTCGCTTGCTGTGGGGGAAAACAAACTCCTGGTAGTGAACAGGGTGCAATATTCCGGCCCAAGAGTCAAAAAGCTGGACTGCTTCAACACCGGCATCAATTTGTGCCTTTAACGAAGCAATCACAACGTCGGAAATTTTCTCACACAAGGTATGCCACAGTTCTGGGTTGCTAAACATCAGACGCTTGGTATTGGTGTGATTCTTGGAAGGCTTTCCCTCGATGAGGTATGTGGCAAGCGTGAAAGGAGCTCCGCAGAAGCCTATGAGCGGAATGTCAAGCTCCTTGGTAATGAGCTTGATTGCTTCTGTTTGGAAATCCAGATCAGATTCGGGATCTACGGGCCGAAATCGATCTAAGTCGGATTCATCGCGAATTGGGTTTTCAGTAACGGGCCCAACGCCTGGTTTGATGTCGATTCCAATTCCCGTTGCCCAAAGAGGGGTGACAATGTCGGAGAACAGGATTGCAGCATCAAGATCGTAACGTCGAGTTGGCTGGAGTGTTATCTCAGCCGCTCGCTCAGGTTCTTTGATGGCGTCGAGGATTGAGCCATCTCCCCTCACCGGGAAGTATTCAGGTAACGAGCGTCCAGCTTGGCGCATAAACCACAGAGGTACACGAGACGGGGTTTGCCCGGTAGCGGCTTGAAGTAGCGGTTTTGTGGAGTTATTCACGTCCCCAAGACTAATGGCAAAGAATTATACTCGCTCACCAGATATGCTTAAGTTTCCCCTTTTTATGGCCAATGATCATCCAGAACTAGAAGCTGAACAGGCGCACATCGACACAGTATTTGATGCGCTCGAGAAAACCCGTGAAGATGCGTTGGGACTCAAGAAGATGGTTGAAGTCGGTGCTGGTGGAACTAATCAAGCCCGTTGGGAACGAGAAGTCTTTTACGAGAACATTCTCAACCGCCTGAAGGATCTTGACCAGGGCGAGCGATCTTTAGTTTTCGGACGAATCGATCAGGATGAAGAGAACGGTGGAGAAAGCTACCACATAGGGCGATTGGGTGTATCGGACTCAGAACAAAACGTGCTCGTGGTTGATTGGCGAGCGCCAATAGCGGAAGCCTTTTATAGAGCTACCGGTCGTCAAACCCTTGGTTTGGCTCGGCGTCGACACTTCACGTCCCGTGGTCGAGAACTTCTAGGTATCGAGGATGAGTTTTTCGGCGATGCTGCCGGCCAGGCAACTGTATTAGTTAACGGCAGGGAACTGCAAGGTGAGGGCGCCTTGATTGCAGCCTTAGAAGAGAACCGTTCGGGTCAGCTAGGCGACATTATCGGAACTATTCAGGCCGAGCAGGATGAGATTATTCGGTCCGGAATGAAAGGCATTCTGGTTGTTCAGGGAGGCCCCGGTACGGGTAAGACTGTCGTTGCATTGCACCGTGCTGCTTACTTGCTTTACGAGCATCGCTTTCCGCTTGATTCTCAGGGCGTTCTTGTTGTTGGTCCAAACCGATTGTTCCTGGGCTACATCGAACAGGTACTGCCATCGCTAGGCGAAGCGGGCGTTGAACTTTCGGTATTGGCCGATCTAGTCTCAGGCGTTCGAGTCAAGGGGCGAGATGAACCTTTGGCAGCTAAAGTTAAGGGCGATTTACGCATGGTAGATCTGCTTGCTAGAGCTGTGAGAGACCGACAGCGAGTGTTGCAGGCTGACGCTGTCATCGACATGGGCGCTCGCCGTCTGCGACTCGCAGCCGGTGTTACCGAACGAATTGTCAAACAAGCAAGAAGCCGTTATCGAGACCACAACGCTGCGAGAAAGTTTGTCGAGCAGGAGATTTATCAAGAGCTCAGTTTGATCCATCCAGATCGCAAACACGTTGACACCATTCGAGAACAACTGGAATCTACCGAGCAGATGAAAGAGCTTTTCGGCTCTATGTGGCCAATCCTTTCCCCGGCTCAGCTGTTGCATGATTTATATGGCTCTAAAGCTTTGCTGCGGTCCGCTGCGAAAGGAAGCCTCGGTGAGGAAGAGCTTGAGAGTCTCTATCGCCCATGGCAAGAAGATAAAGATGCTTCAAGGGTTCTATGGCGTGTAGAGGATGTGCCAGTACTTGACGAAGCTTGGGAGCTGCTTGGCCCAATTCCAAAGAACAAAGATACCGACTACATCCGAACTTATGGCCACATCGTCGTCGACGAGGCGCAGGACTTATCGCCGTTACAGCTGCGCATGCTCACACGGCGATCATTAAACGGCTCTATGACAATCGTTGGTGATATAGGTCAGTCAACTGGAGTCTGGGCTCACAACGATTGGCAAGAAATTCTTGAACATCTTCCTGACAAGCAGAACAGTTTCAGAGAGTTGACAATTGGTTACCGTATTCCACAATCGTTAATGGCAGTTGCAGGCAATGTGCTTGCACATGCAGCGCCTCAGGTTACTGCGCCGACTTCGGTGAGATCTGGCGGAGCCGAACCTGAGGTTATTGCGGTGGCTGAACCAGAACTTGTAGGCGCAATTGTGGACCGGGCGAGGACAGCAGAACAAGACGGAACTAGTGGCAACATCGCTGTAATAACTCCAAGTAGTTTGTATGAAGCCATTCTGAATGAGTTCGATTTGCAAGGCGTACAAGTCGGGCGTGGCCTCAAAGACGGACTCGAGTCGTCCATAACGGTCGTGCCGGTGCATCTTGTGAAGGGTTTAGAGGTGGACGTGTCTATTGTTGTTGAGCCCCAAGCCATGGTTGACGAAGAGTTTCAGGGATCAAGATCTCTTTATGTAGCGCTAACCCGATCCACTAAACAGCTCACAATCGTCCACGCACAGGACCTGCCCGCTTTCATGGGGCTCAGTTAAGAACTCCGGAAGCGGTTCGCAGGCAACACCATCGCCGTCACGGTCTAGTTTGGTTGAGTATCCAGCATCTTTGCCCCTGACTAACGGAGCAATGCCCCGCTCCCGAGCATCGGTGCAGTTCTTGACTGGCAAGGCACTCGTAATTGGCGCTGGCGTGGCTGTAGCAGCTGACGTTGTGATAGCTGACGTTGCAGTCGTTGCTGGTTCCGGCTCTGGGTCCGGTGTCGGCAACGTCGTGGCAAGATGGGTGGTTGAAGACTGAGAGGTCACAATTCCGCTTGTTGTAACGATTGTTTGATCTGCACAGGCGCCAGTTAAGGCCGTTCCGAGGATAATAGTAAGGGCTATTCGATATATCACATGCTGCTTAAGCGCAATGGAGCAGTGTTAGGTCACACTACAATAGCAGTTATGCTTCCTGGCTATTTTGTCGTCATTACAGTAGCGATCAGTTTCTTTGCTGGTTTGGGCTATTTGCGCTCAACCATAAAGGGGGAGACTCAGCCGAATCGGGTGACTTGGGGACTTTTGACTGCGATTATGCTTGTGATTTTTGCAGCGCAGCTGGACGCTGGGGTTAGCTGGCCGATTGCCAGCGTCTCTATCGCCTTGTTCAATTCGGGTTCTATCTTCATTGCTTCGTTTGCAAGTAAGGGGGCCTATTGGAAGTCGCAACCGAAGGACTATGTGTTCGGCGCATTCTCGATTGTGGGCCTTGTTCTTTGGCAGATCTCAGATTCACCCGAAATAGCAATAGCGTTCAACATCTTGGCTGACTTCATGGCCTGGTATCCGACAATAGTGAAGGCTTACAAGTCGCCAAACTCTGAGAATCAGCGCGCTTGGTTGCTTTGGGGATTTGCACATTCAATATCAGTTCTAGTGGTTAAGGATTGGGAGTTCGCCGAATATAGCTTCCCACTTTATTTGACGGTAGGAAACTTACTAGTTGCAGGTTTAATCACACTAGGTAAGCGCCACGGAAATGGCTCTAAACAAGAAGAAGCAGGGCCATCAGAGCCATCAGAACAGCTTCAAAAAGACTGATTACCGATAGCGGCAGGTCGATGATGCCGCCCAGGCACGCACAAGTTGCTTTCTTGCCGCTCGAGAGAAACAGGCCGATACTCACAGCGGTGGTAGCCATCAGCCCTAGAACAAGGGTTAGCGCAAGCGGGGTGAGGAAATCGCTAAGCAGTAGGATGCCAAGCATCAGCTCAATGAATGGAAATGCTTTCGTGTAGAGTTTTGATCTTCCACCAAGCAGGTCATAAGTTGGAAATCCAGATACGAAAGCGTTGTAGCCAACAAGCTTAAAGCCGGCGAAGGCAATCAAGAACCAGCCCATAAACTGCTGCATCCACTCAACTGAATCAACCAAGATGTGGGTTACATAGGCAGCTAAGGTGATGGACAAGATCAACGCAACAAACTTGGCATATTCCAACTTCGTGTTAGTTGGGGCTTCTGGAACTGCACAGCAAGATTCGCTCATGTTTATATTGTAGTGCGGTAAGGTTACATCGTGGAACTCAAAGACAGCAAACGCTCATTTATCGGCTTAGTTATCTTCTTGTTTATTGCAGCTTTAGTGATACGGGAGTACTTCTTTGATACACCCCTAGGGCAAGGCATCTTTTTTCATGGGCTACCAGCTTTGTTAGCAGTTGGTCTCGTATTTGTTAGTTCTCCAAGATCTGTCACAGATAGGATGTTTTTTGGCACCGCCGTCGTTCTGCTATTGTGCTCAATTCTTTTAGGTGAGCTTGCAATCTGTGTGCTAATTGCGTCACCTTTGATTTTCTTGGTAGTTGCGCTGACTGCGGCTGTTACCAAGCTCATTGATAAGAACAGATTTAGCCTCTTTCTCCCACTGCTAGTTCTGATATCGTTTGTTTCATCGATCACCTCCAGCGGTCAATCTAACGTTGTCTATTCAGCTGAGACTGTTCTTGCCCCAACGCAGATCGAGGATCGGCTCGCGGAAGAACGTGATATCCCTCCGATTGAATCAGGAATGCTTGGCGGTCTCCCAGGCGTAAGATTCCCTCAGCCTGTTAGCACTGTTGGTGAGGGTGTTGAAGTTGGGGATACCAGGGTTATCTCTTTTGACGATGGTGGACAGCTGAAATTAGTGGTTACCCAGTCAGCTGCAACAAGTGTGACATTCAGCGCTTTGTCAGATACTTCGATGGTTTCTCAATGGGCTAGTTGGGATAGAGTCCAATTCAAATGGAACAAGAGAAATGCCGAAGCCACACCAGTCGAAATTACGATTGAGTACACGGTCCAAGTAGCGCCCACATGGTACTTTGGGTACTTCGTCAGGATTGGGATGGATCAGGCTTCAGCTCACCTTCTTGAAAGTTTGATCCCAGTTCAGAATGCAAAATGAATCCGTTTATAGATTCTGAGATATCGGAAGATCTATTTGAGGGCATTTTTTCAGTTTCTGCTTTAGCTGTACTTTCATTAGTTGGTTTTGGCTTGATCTCAAAGGCAGATCCTGGAAGGAGATTCGCTGTTTCCGTTCCTGCAATGATATGGGTAGCTTCGGGCATTGTGATAGTAGATTGGCTCGCTGCAGATCGAGGCTGGTGGCTGTATGAGTTGCAGAGTGAGTTCTTTTTCTTCAGTCCTCCGTTGCTGTTTATTCCATGGGTATTGATATGGTCTCTTTCACCGCTTGCTTTAGGCCATAGCCCGCGACCTTTACTAACAGCGCTCAGCTTTCTGTTAGTAGATATCTTGATCATGCCGTTGATGGACCCATGGGTAAAGCTTGGTGACCGATGGTGGATTGGCGAACTCTTGCTCATCGTGCTTGTTGCCATTCCCTCAGTCATACTTTCTTCGCTCATTTACTCAAGAAAGCGTTTAAAGACCAGGGTAGCTCTGATGGTCTTTGTGTTCTCCTGGCTGGTTTTATTTGCCATACCCATGACCTCTTCTCAACTTACAGGGGTTGAGATCGGAGAAATTGAACTCCAGGCAATTGTGATATGGAGCCAGCCTTTGTTTCTTCTATCTGTTCCAGGAATCGCTGCGGTTTATGAGTTACTTGAGCGAGCAAATGGCACACCTTACCCTTGGGATCCTCCTGAGAAAGTAGTTACCTCGGGGCCGTATGCATACATGTCCAACCCGATGCAGTTGAGTGGTTTCCTCGTTCTGTTGCTAGTTGCTGCGGTTCTGGCCCACTGGCCAACTTTGGTGGCAGGGTTAACGGCGTTATTCTTCTCAGTTGGCATAGCGCACGCTCAAGAGCAGTCTGTTTTAAGTAAGAGATGGGGTTCAGAGTGGGAGAATTATAAATCTGAGCATCGAAACTGGATACCCCGGTTCAAGCCCAAGTTCTCAAATAGCTACCGAGCGACTCTATATGTCGATGGCGGCTGTGGAGACTGCCGTCAGGTTGGTGAGTGGTTTGCCTCCAGAGCCCACAACAGCTTAGGCGTTAGGGATGCGCGGTTTGTCAAAGGTACTCCGCTTCGTCGAGTGACTTACAGCTGGACCGATCATGGTTCAGTCAGTGTTTCGGGTATCAAGGCTATTTCAGCTGCCCTTGATCATACTCATTTGGGCTGGGCTTTCATTGGATGGGCCTTGCGTATTTGGCCCGTCAGTGTAATAGCTCAACTGGTTTCTGATGTCTTATTAACTAGGCCACATGAGGCCATTGCAGGCCCTGAGGACCGAGAGTGGTACCCGTCTGAGGCGAACCGATTAAACTAGACTCAATGCAAAAGACTTCAACCTTCTTAATGTTCACAGGCGAGCAGAGCGGAAACGCTGAAGCTGCGATTACCTTCTACATGTCATTGTTCAAGAACTCTGAGATTACAGACATGCGCAAGTGGAAAGCTGATGAACCTGGAGGGCAGGAAGGCTGGGTAAAGCATGCCGTGTTTACACTTGACGGCATCCAGTACATGGCTAGTGAGAATGATATGGCGCATGAGTTTGGTTTTACTCCAGCAGTATCGCTCTATATAACCTGCGACACTCAACAAGAGTTATCTGAATACTTCGAGAAGCTCTCAGAAGATGGCCAGGTCATGATGCCACGACTACGGTTTTTGTCAACAGTTCGCATGGGTAGAAGACAAGTTTGGCTGGTCATGGCAACTGAGTGTTGATGCTTAACTCTATGCACTGTCGGCGATGATTGAGTCTGTTACGTAGTAGAGGTCTGCTTGTTCTGCGGTGCCGGCTAGGTGTTGTAGGCGTTTTTGGCGGTGTTGTTTGATTTCGTCTCTTAGTAGGTCTCCTCGGGTGCGGTTCCGCGGGGCCGTTTTTGGGAATTGGATTATGTTGCTGGGGTCTCGGAATTTCCAGCCTTTCTCGATTCGTTTGATTGTCCAGCCGCCTTCGTGGACGCTGTGGTGGTGGAAGTGGCAGAGTGTTACTAGGTTTTCTAGGTTTGTGTCGCCTCCTTGGCTCCAGTGTTTAATGTGGTGGGCGTGTAATCGTTTGGTTGTGGAGCAGCCGGGGAAGCGGCACATGTTGGCATCTCTGTGGTTGATGGCTCGTCGGAGGGTGTTGTTGATGAGTCGGGTTTTACGACCGACTCGGAGTGGATCGTTGTTCGAGTTGACAAGCAATGGTTGAATGGCGGCGTCGCATGAGAATCGTCTCGCGGATTCTGGGTTGATGTTGTGTCCGTTGATGCTGCTTTGACCGGTTGTAGCTGCGGCGAGGGTTTCTGCGTCAACGCTTAACAACACTTCGGTATGTTTGGCGTGTGTTTCATTTCCAGTGCCTGTGAGTAGGGTCAATGCGGCAGCAGATCTTATTTCACCTATTCCTCCAAGCTCTGCGATTGTTTCTAGGCGGGAGGTTTCAGGCGTTGTGTTGTCTTCTATGATTTGGGTAACTCTTGTGTCGATGTTGGCTTCTGCTTCGGCGAGGTCGTCTATAGGAACAGTGATGAGAATTGTGCCGGTCCCATCGAGGTTGTTCCTAAAGGTAGTGTCTGCTGGTTTTGAGTTAGGTTCATCTGAAACGGACCCTGCAGTGTGCATCAGTTGACAGATGCGGTCTAGTTGGGCTGCTGTTGCATATCGTGCAGCGTCGACAAGATTCATTTCGTTTGCAGGGGTGATGACTCGGCACAAAGCCCGAGCCTTTGAATAGGAGAGCTCGCCAGCAAGAAATGCTTGCCTAACTTCTGTGAACTCTACGATTTTGTGGGCTACAGCAACGTGCTGTCTGGCGGTTCTGGGGGAGAGCCCACAATGCCAACTTAACCAAGCAGCACAGGATTTCATTTCCCACGATCGCCAGCCTTCCCGTCGATCATAGGCAGCCACCCACAGCAGCCATTGTGCTGTAGCAGAAGCTATCTGTGATGCAAAGTCCTTAATCTGAGTCTCAAGCCTTTCTAAAGGTATGTCATCGATCTCGTCATCAATTACCGCCAAAACTGGATTCATAATTCTCTTTCCCCTAACCCGCACCAACATCATAAAACAAGGGTCTGACAATTAAGAAAGGAGAGAAAACGGTTCCGCGGGGCCGCTATACTTGACGTGGCGCTATGGAAGAGACCCCCGAGAAAAACACTTTTGGTCGTAGAGATGTCTTAACTGGTCTCTTGGGACTTGTAGTTGTGGGAGTTGCTGGCACGGCAGTGCCGAATGAAGTGGCAAGACCGATTCTCGAAGGCTTAGCCTATGGCGAAAGGTCTCTTAATTTAACTAGGTACGGAGGCAAAGTTTGGTACGACCCTGAACGTGTGCCTAGAGATTTAGTAGCAAGTATCTTTTGGAGGATCCACGAATCTGCATATCCGATTGATGAACGAGATGAAGTTCAATCGATTGAGATTCATGGTCCACTTAGAGAGTTCGGGGGAGACGCAACCTCGTCTATTCGCAGATGTCGGCTTTTTGTTCACGAGGGATCAGATGCAGCCGGTCTCATGAATATCCTTGCTCATGAGATAGGTCATCTCCTAGAGGCGGAACTTCGGCGACGATTGGGTCTAGATCCGTCCCAGAACGAGACGAGTCCAGAGATCCAGCAAATTGCTCAATGGTTTGGAATAGGCGAGTTTTCAGATCCAGCAGTATTTGGATGGCAGTCCGACCGTGATGATCCATTCGCATCTTTTTTTGCTGAAATCGCTGGGCGAGTATTTCTCAGCGATCAAGGGATTGATGATTTTTACGGCCTTGGTTTACCCAGCCTTGAAAAGCAGATTATATTTCTGGAATGGTTAGCAGTAATGCTTGATCTACCAAGAGAACAGGTTGATGCATTGGTTGGGACTAATCCTCCGCTCCAACTTCCTGATGAGCTTCCTTCGATTGACAGATTGGTCTACAACGATAGGTTGCAGGACACTTGGCGAAATCGAGGGTACGAAGTCGTAGGGGAACCCTCAGATCTGCAACGGTTTGGACTCCCCCGATTAGGGCGCTAACAGGCTTCTGCGCCCGTCAAATACTAGTCGTGGCGGAGTTGGGAAGTCGACTAGAAGCGCCGCTTTGATGGCATCAGGATCGCCCTGAAGCAAGGGGGTGAGGCGTTCGAGTTCCGCTTGCGTCGCATCATGAGCGATGTGTATCTCAAGATGGCTACGAGTGATCCTGACCCTGGTCTTGTCTGCAAGTGGGTAGACGATCGTATTTCTATCGCTATCAAACTTCCAAGGAATTCTGTAGTTGAACTGTTCCAGTTCGGTCAGGTAGAAGTGATCGATAAAATAGACCAAAGGAGCATCTATGAAATAGAAGATGCTGTCGAGTATCCCATACTCAGTCAACGCGATAGTCCAAGCATTAAGTTCTTTGACCTCTTCTCTTATCGTAGAAGAATTAATGCCTGTGTCGTCAAATCGATATGACAGCTCGGGGACGGCGTCCAGAACCATGGTCCGTGCTTCAATCAGCCCCTGAAAGTAGGCCCTGTTAGCCAAGAGAACGTCAATCGCTATGTCATCTGCTGTGCTCTGGGTGTTTAGTTCACAGGAAGGTGCTGGGAGCCAATCAGTGTTTTGTGCTTTCTGATCCGCTAACGAGAAGGCACGATTGATACCTGCTTGTATTCTATCGATCAGCTGATCGAGGGTAGTGAATTCATTGAATCCGACATGTATTGTAAAGCGGTTTCCTGAGAAGTCAGCAAAATCAAGATTATCCGACAACTTAACTTCAACTTGGGTGGCACTTCCAAAAGCTCGATTGTCGTTGTCAGTTTGACCAATGAAGTAACAACCGGAAACAAACGGAACGACAGTAGGCTCTTGAATAATGTCTAACGAGTTGCCATTTCTGAGTTCACTCTGAGCCTCAACCAACTTTCGAGCGAGGGCTGTTCGATTGTCTTCGTCCCAAGCAAGCACATCGTAGTGTCGCAAGTTGTATTGAGTAACTGGAGGGTCTCTACGCAACATGGTTGTGATATCATCTCGATTCTTAGCAGGAATGTCCAACTCGTTGAAAATTGATTCGAGCCGACTGTCGATGAGTTTGAACTGTTGTCCAGCAACGTCCAGATATCTCAGGTGTCTGAAAGTTGAAAGGTCAGGAAAGGCTTCGAAGATGGCTTGCATCACGTTGTAGTCGCCATCCGTCATTCTTATAGTTACAAGATTGTCTCGCAGCTCGATTTCATTGGTTTCTGCGTTGGGATATATCCGAACCCTCAAGCCATCAAGCCATGATGTAACTTGGAGTACAAAGGAGTTAGCGGACAAAGCTGCTAGATGCCCATTTCTACCGGTCACATAACCGACATCTCTAAGCGCAATGCCAGGATGTAAGCCAGCTTCTAATGCTGCTGAAACTATTCGTTCAGCGGCGCGGATACCTTGGATATCCCTGTTGTCAAGATTTTCAGCTGGGGAAGCTAGTAGTTCCCCAAGTTTTTCGCTTAGGCGGGGTAGCTCTCTTGATTGATGAGGTTCGAGCCCAAGAATCTCGTGCATATCTCGCAGCCTTTGAGCTATTTCAAAGTTGTAGCGATCGACGTTCAAAGTAGCCGGACAGTCTATTGCTATGCCTTCAGGCTCAGCCCTGATTAGCTCCGATAGTAAGATCTTGATGTCTTCAGCTTGTTCTTCTAGAGTTCCTTCAGGAATCTGAATTGTGAGATAGGTAGCTCTCTGTTGGATGATGGTTGCTGATTCATCAGTAGAGGAATGCTCAGAAAAGTCGAAATACAGTGGGTTAGCGAACCCAAAACTGCCATAGCCGTACATGGCGCAAGTGTCTGCAAGCGGCTCGAGTCGTTTAATACCACCTGCGTGTGAAGCCAGGGCGAGAGCAATCTCATCTTCGAGAGAGTCACTTAAGTATCTGTCAATGTCAGGTAGCTTCTCTTGTCTGTACTGGCGATCTGGCAAAGGCAGTTCGAAGTTGGCTTGATCTGGCATCGGAGTGGCCTCAGCCCTGAATGTCGAGAACGCTTTGGCTGAGTCTAAGGCAGCAAGCAGGTCAGCGGAGATTTCCAAGGGATCCCTCGTCTGATTCGAAATACGATCATCAGAGGTAGTTGAGGTGTATTGAGCAGTGGTAGTTTGAGCCGGGAGTTGCGCTGTTACCAACGCCAGTGCTACGGAAGCTATCCCAGTTCTGCTCAACATTTGCACCGCCTTGATTTACCCCAAATATTGTACCCCGATTTCCTCAACTGGCGATGCGATCGCTCGGTACACTTGAGGAGAGGCGTTATGAGTGAACCAAACCCTAAACTACCAACGTTGTCGCGTCGGCGATTTCTTTACGCAAGTGCTGGTGCATTTGCGCTCGGAGTATCTGGTGGGAGAGTCTCAAAGCCTGCTACCCAGGCCGGATCATTAGATAGCTCATTGCTCAACTGGGCAGGGAAGCTTTGGTTTGAGAGAGGGGTTTCCGAAGATCTTGTTCGGAGTACCTGGAACTTCATTAGGGAAAGCGCATATCCACTGAACGAAGGCAAGAGGTGTTAGAACTGGTCATAAGAAAACCCAATTCTGCCGTGTCCGGCACTGCGGAGATTACCGAACGGCGTGCCAACTATTTTGTGCAGCCAGACACAACACCGGAACAGATTATGGATGTTCTGGCGCATGAAGTTGGCCACTTATTTGAAGCAGCTTTGAGACGATCATTTGGTCTGGATCCCTTCATCAATGAAACGCACGAGGAGCTTGACCGGGTGGCAGAGCTGTTTGGAATCCCCGAATTCTCAGATCTTAGACTCTCCGGCTGGATAGGCGGAAGCGACGATCCTTTAACAAGACTGTTCGCTGAGATTTCTGGAAAGTTGTTTTGGAAACATGCCAAAGTTGACGACAGCTTAGTGCTTGGTCTCCCTTCAGATCTCGATCAGCAGCGGTTTCTTGAGTGGCTGGCGTTTGTATTAGGTTTACCAAGATATCACGCTGACTGTCTGGCAGATACCAGGCCTTTACTCGAACTGGGGCCACTCTTCGATAAGGACACGCAGCGCAGGTTCTATCATCAGCAGGTGCGTCCGTGGATGGAGCATAAGGGATACAAAGTCGTTGGCCCTGCTGTTTCGTTACCAGTTCAACCGGGGCTTGGGCTTACCCCAAACTAGTTTTTGTACGCCTGGAGGGACTTGAACCCCCAACCAACTGGTTCGAAGCCAGCTA